>NBNH01000069.1 GCA_004379115.1 Actinomycetales bacterium mxb001 | reverse complement strand
GTCGCCACCTGGTGGTGTGGTGAGGCAGCCGCCATGGATTATGTGCGCTCGCATCTGGATGATCTGGTCATCAAATCGGTTCATGGTCACAGCGACTTCTCGCCAATCTTCGGCCAGGATCTCGACGCCACTGATCGCACCGCATTACTTTCTCAAATCGAGTCTAGCCCCGATCGCTTTGTAGCACAGGAGTGGGTACGTCTATCTCAGGCACCCGTTCTCAATCGCCGCCCGGGGTCGATACAGCTTGAATCGCGCTCAGTCGGTTTACGTGCTTTTGCAGTTGCCGGCGTCCAGGGTTACGAGGTGATGCCGGGCGGTCTCACCCGGGTCGAATCCCATCGCGATGCACGGGTAGTTTCCATGCAGCGTGGGGGGGCCTCCAAGGATACCTGGGTGCTGCAGCCCGGCAATAATGAAGAGTTATCGTTCGAGCCCAAGGCCGACACACCCTACCCGGCAATCCATACGGGGATCCCATCACGCCTTGCCGAAAATCTGTTCTGGATGGGTCGCTACACCGAACGCGCCGAGGGTATGACACGCCTTTTGCGCCAGACCTTGAGCGAGCGCTTACACCATGCACGGCGACATAACATTACTGCCTTACATGAGCTGACGTGGCGTTATGGCCTCATAGCACTGCCAGAGGGCGAAACCAGGGTCACTCGTGTTCCTGTGGAACAGTTGATTCAATGTGCGACGCATCCTCACTATCGGCAAGGGCTGGCAGAAACACTAGGACAACTCGGGCGCGTCGCGTTCTCTTTAAGAGATCGGTTATCACACGATCACTGGCGTGCGCTCAATCGGCTGGTTAACGATCAGGCCTTGGCTGAAAATATGACGCTGGGTCCTACGCTGGTGTGGCTGGATCGCGCGGTCTCAAGCCTGGCCACATTATCCGGGTTTGCACTAGATGCGATGAATCGGGATGCCGGCTGGCGTTTTTTGTCCCTGGGACGGCGGATGGAGCGCCTGGTGTTACTCACATCCGCGCTTGAGGTCACTGTGACGCAGTTACAGTCTGTTAGTACGGCTGGCGAGACCCAACAACCACTTGAGTGGTTGCTGGATCTGACGGATTCCTCGGGGTCGTTTCGGAGTCAGACGACGGGCATCGCGAGCTGGCCAGCTGTTCGTGACATTGTGCTGCTGGATAGCACCAGTCCCCGCTCACTTCGCTTTCAGATCGATGGGGTTCGACAAGCGCTCGAACGACTTGCACAAGAAACCGGCGTCACACTGATCGGCCTAGAAAAGACCTCGGACCGATTGAACACCTGGGAAGCTGAAGGCCTACCGGAAACCCCGGAATTACAACTGGCGCTTGCGGACCAGCGTCTTGAAATCATTGCGCTGAGCGATCTCCTAGCGACACGTTACTTCAGCGTGAGCGAGCACGCGATGACCGTCTAATGTCCGACCAAAAAGACGCCCGAGGCTGGCAGCGTTACGAGATTCGGCATGACACTGAGTATTGTTACGCCTATTCTGTGACCAGCGCCCGTCATCGGGCACATCTGATACCCATGTCACATGCTGATCAGCGCGTCGAGCACTGCACCCTCACTGTGAACCAACCTCTGTCAGAATCTTCTGAAGGGACTGACTTTTTTGGTAACCAGTACCGTGAGTTCAGCATCCAGACACCCCACCGCTTACTTGATGTACGCGTCAACATGAAAGTTGCCGTCCGCGCACCGCAGTGGCCTGATGCCAGCCCTGAGTGGACCGGAAAAAGCCTAGCGCGGCGGACATTTGATCCGGCCGACCAACGCGGCACCGAGTTTGCACTGAACTGCGCACCCTATCTCGTGGATTCGCCAATGATCCCCGCATTAGCAGAGGCGTCGATCTGGGCACGCGACCACATCAACCGAAGCGGTGCGCCCTTGCATGAACAATTACTGGCAATGACGTACGCCCTTCACCAGGAATTTATATTCGACCCCGATGCCACAACCGTCGATACACCATTGCGCACCGTGTTTGAACATAAGCGAGGGGTCTGTCAGGATTTCAGCCATGCGATGATTGGCGCTTTGCGCAGCTTGGGGATACCGGCACGCTATGTGAGCGGCTATATCCTGACGCACCCACCTGAGGGGCAGCCCAGGCTCGTGGGTGCTGATGCGACGCATGCCTGGGTTGAGGCCTGGTGTCCGGGTCATGGTTGGCTGGGGCTCGACCCCACCAATGGCAAAGCCGTGACGGACGAATTTGTCACACTCGCCTGCGGCCGAGATTTTGGCGATGTCATTCCACTGCGCGGGGTCGTGATCGGGGGTGGAGAACATTCCCTCGATGTCTCGGTCACGGTGACCCCGAAATCACCTCAAAAGCCTCATAGCCGAGGGGCACTGCCGGCTGTATAACTAATGCATGGCAGATGGGTCGATGCTTCGGGCGGGTTTGGGCACCAGCCAGATGAAAAAAGCCGATGCGATCAAAATCAGTGCCACCACCAGCATCAGTTCATTGGTCGCGAGCATCACACTCTGTTCGACGACCATCCGCTCCAGAACGAGAAGTACCTGTGCGTCTGACATGCCCTGGCTGCTGAGTTCATTGGCAATGACTTGCCCCGGGTCAATGATGCCGACCAGATCCGCTCGGTGGCGCGTGATCTCATCTTCCCAGTATGTGGTCACCATCGAGGTCGCAATCGCGCCAGACAACGTACGCATAAAATTCATC
>NBNH01000002.1 GCA_004379115.1 Actinomycetales bacterium mxb001 | reverse complement strand
TCATGGGAATAAACGGGAACTATCTAGTTGAAGTTCCCGCTTTATCTTAAAAGGGCATTTGATCTACAGTCAACACAACTTTAGTACTCAAATGCTCTATTTTTTTAGCTTGTATTACTGCTTTTTTTTGTTTGTACCCACCCGCATCTTCTGTGGTGCTAATCTCCACAGAACCATCAACAATTACTTTGTCCTCTACTTCTAAGCTATCGTTGTTTTCATTCTTAACAACAATAGTTTTAAATAAGTAATCTACATCTCCTTGCTTTACAGCTGGAGTCTTCAAAACCATCTCCCATCCTGGTTTTCCCCAAGATGTTGTTGATTCTTTTTTGTCAATTATTGTTCCTGTGATAACAATTGAATTCATCGATATTGTTCTCCATAATTTATTAAATTTTAGCATATAATATTGTTGCTGACAATAATACAAAATGCTTAATTATGTGGGAATCTCATCCTTTAATTCCAACGCTAGAAGTTGCCGTGCCTTTGCAAATTTTAAAAATAAAAAAGCAAGGCTATGTTCCCAAAGTACCGGAAGATATAGAAGAGTTGATATCTTCTCATGGAGATGATTTGATGTTTGGAGGCAAACGCGGGAAAGCAGCTGAAATATTCAACAAATTAGCTTACACACTTGCAATCATGTCTTTTTATCCTGGTGGTGTTAGAATATTTGGCAATCACTGGATTAGCGAATTGTAATAAACAATAGAGACTGTTTTTCTCTATTGTTTTTACCTTAATAAAAAAAGCCCTGTCCGTTAAGACAAGGCTTTAAAAATGTTGAATTATTTACCAATGATCCCAACCAGTGTGGGTGCTTCTATCAACATCAGTTTTTCTAGCTTCAATCTCAGAAGCTAGATTGTGGATTATCACAGATGCGTAGTAAGCAGCTTCGTCGCTGCCTTGTAACAGTTCACGAAGCAAAGCAAGTTGTTCTCCACTTACTTCGTAATCCAGAGGCATCGGAATTTCCCGTTCCGATGCTGCATCCATGTACTCC
>NBNH01000068.1 GCA_004379115.1 Actinomycetales bacterium mxb001 | reverse complement strand
GCCCATGACGACACCGGCGCTACCAAGTACGCCGGCATCAGCCAGGTCGATCACTGATTCGGCCGCACCGCTCGCCACGATGACGTCCTGAGCATCGCGCAGCCACACGCGGAAGTCCTCAGCCGCATAGGGGCTCTCGACCTCCCAGATCTCCACGGCAGCCGTCGTGTCCTGCAGCCCGTTGTCCACCACGGTCGTCTCCGTGCGATACGGGGTGAGTGCGGGTCCGAAGCCGGCCACTGGGGTGAAGCCCCCCGAACGAAAGAGCGCCTGGCGCAGCAGCACCGATCGCGGAGAATCACTGCGCCGCGCGTCGACATCATTGCGCAGCACGATGTAGCGCACACCCGCTCGGGCCAGCGCGTCAGCAAGCCCCGGTGAGCCGCGGCCGCTGTCCAGTCGCTCCTGGATGGCGTCCAGCCACCGAATATTGCCGGCACTGGAGAGGGGCACCGCGTCCCGGACCGCCCATGGCGTGCTCGCCAGCGGCTGAAGCGGCTCGTCCTGCGTGCGCCCCCAGGAGTAGATGCCGAATGACGACCCGGGCACGATGAGGGCGCGTCCCGACGGCTCCGCGTCTGCGAGCCAATCGGCCACCTCAGCCCAGTACGCGGGAATCGATTCGTAGCTGCGGTCGCGGCTCAAGGTCCCGGTCAGCATGGGCCACGCCCCCAGGGCTACCAGGGCGATGAGAGTCGTCACACCAGCGCGGCGCCACGAATCGCCTCTCACGCCGAGCAGTCGTTGGGCGAGGAAGCCAATGCCGATGGCTAGAGGAAGTCTGATGAGCGGATCGAACTTGTGGGTGTTGCGCAGCGGAGCAAGAGCCCCATCGAGTAGCGCGCGCAAGGTTTCGCTGGCGATGCCGTTCACATCGCCCACGTGGCCCATCGAGACGAGCACGAAGCCGAGGAGGAGCGAACCGACCAGGAAGAGCCGGTAGCGCGTGCCGCGCAGGGCGAGCCCGGTGAGCCCCAGGGCGGCGACGAGCCCCGAAATGACGATCAGCGCCGGCATGGTGACCAGTTGGAAGCCGCCGGGCCAGGTGGGACCTCCGGCCTCGACCACGTAGGCGACCCAATGCGATGTACCCCTCAGGACTGTGTCGGGAGTCGTGACCAGGGTCGTGACCGAGGACGACTCGATCCAGTCGAGGAACGGGGGCGAGTACTGCCCCAGCAGCAGGAGCGGGATGGCCCACCACAGGCAGGCGAGGGAGACCGATAGGCACCACCACGCGAGCATCGACCACCGCGCTCGCCCACGCCAGCGGGTGACGATCCACCATGCGCCAAGCGGCAGGACCGCCACCGTGGCAACGGCGTTGACCCCGCTTGCACAGAGCACCGCGACACCACTGAGGGCCGCCGCGCGGCGAGACCCCAGCCGACCTGTCGCAGCAGCGGCGAGGGGGATCACCACCCAGGGCGCCATCGCATAGGGCAGCACCTCGACGGACACCACGCTGATCTCGGTCACCATGCGGGGCGCAAGTGCGTACGCCAGGCCTGCAGCGATGCAGGCGACCGGGGAACCGATGCCGAGGTATCGAGAAAGGCGCACGACACCGAGGAACGCTGCGATGAGAATGAGGGACCACCACAGGCGCTGGGTCACCCACGCAGGGAGTCCCGCAAGGTCTCCCGCCAAGAAGAAGGGACCGACAGGGAAGAAATAGCCATAGGCCTGGTTCTGCAGCTGACCGAAGAACCCGAGCGGTTCCCAGAGGTTCAGGGCGCGACCGAGAAAGCCTGCGGGGTCGACACCCAGATCCAGTTTGGTATCCGCCGCTACGCGGCCGGGATCTTGAATGAAGGCAAGTGCTGACAGCAGGACGCACACCGCCACCAATCGCACGCGGTGGACAAGCCGGGGGTCCGTGGGAGGCCGGTCATCAGGCGGCGCCGATGATGGCGAGCCAACGTCAGCGATCGCCACGACCACCCCTGCGCCGCAACACGATCACCAGATTCCAACAGGCGACTTCGCGGACGACGGGCACACGCGAGACCCATGACAGCACGCCGGGCAAATAGCGCGGGACGATCTCGAGGATCTCAGCGTCCTGACGCCCCCGGGCCCAACGCACCCCCGCAGTAGCCGTGATCGGGAAGAGGCTCTCACCAAAGACGTTCTTCGGCTGACGACGATGCTTCCGCTCGTAGCGGCGCGCCGCGTGCTGGCCACCCAGTAGGTGCCACGGCGCCGTCTCGTGTCCGCCCCACGGTCCCCACCACAGCGTGTAGGAGCACACGACGGTTCCACCGACACGCGCGACGCGCACCATTTCATCGGCCATGGCCCAGGGATCTGCCACATGCTCCAGGACGTTGGAGGAGTAGACCACGTCAAAGGACCCGTCAGGGAATGGCAGCGCCGTGCCACTCCCCTGCACGGTGCGCGGTCCTGGCTGGCGACCGTGCAGTCGCATCTCACCAGCGTCAGCGTCGAGCGAGACGTAGGTCGCGCCGCGCGCCTCGAAGGCATCCGCGAAGAATCCGGGCCCTCCTCCCACGTCGAGCATGAGGGAGCCGGATAGCGGGTGCCAGGAATCCACCTGGGCCGCTGAGTCGGCGGCGAGGTCGCCGTAGAACCGATCGGGATCCGTCTGCTCGACGAGGAAGGAGCGAAAGAGATTGACTGACCGTCGCCAGGTGGCGCGAAAGGGAATGCCGGGCGCCTGGAGACCGCCGTGCATGGACACCAAGCGACGGTACCTCAGGAGCGGGGGTTGTTCCCCGGCACGCGTCAATGCCAGGGTCCGGCATACCGTGTCGGTGTGCGCATCGCCTTCCTGAACTGGCGGGACACCGCCAATCCGGAGGGCGGTGGGTCCGAGGTCTACGTCCATGAGATCGCGCGCCGCCTCGTGGAACGCGGACACGACGTGAGCCAGGTCTGTGCGGCGCACGGTCAGGCACCGGATCTGGAGATCGTCGACGGCGTTCGACTGGTGCGCCGAGGCAGCAAGCTGACCGTCTATGGCAAGGCTCGCCAGATCCTGCGCCGCGGCGCACTCGGTCCGATCGACGTCATCGTCGACACCCAAAACGGAATTCCCTTCCTTGCTCCCTGGGCGGTGCGCACTCCGACGATCGTCCTGTGCCACCACGTCCACCGCGAGCAGTGGCCCGTCGTCTACGACCCTGTCCGGGCGCGCATCGGCTGGTGGGTGGAGTCTCGTCTGGCGCCCTGGGTGTATCGCCGCAACCGGTATGTGTCGTGCTCGCAGGCATCAGCCGACGAGCTGTCCTCGCTGGGAGTGGACCCCGACCGCATCACGGTGGTGCACCCCGGAGTCAATCCGCCGGTCGTGGCGGACATGCCGGGTCGTGACCCGAACCCGCGAATCCTTCTCATGGGACGACTCGTCCCGCATAAGCGCTTCGAGCACGCCCTACGAGCCGCTGGCCGCCTACGCGCGCGCTTCCCCGGCCTAACGGTCGCTGTTGTCGGCGACGGTTGGTGGTCGGATCGCTTGCGGGAGTGCGCCGAGGAGGCCGGCGTTGCCGACATCGTGGAATTCACCGGTTTCGTGACCGAGGAGCAGAAGGCGCACGAACTCGCGCGAGCGTGGGTGATGGCGCTTCCATCGCTCAAGGAAGGCTGGGGCATCGTCGTGATCGAGGCGGCACTGGCCGGCGTGCCCACCGTGGCCTACCGCGATGCCGGTGGCGTCACCGAGTCGATCGTCGAGGGGGAGACAGGTCTCCTCGTCGAGGGCGACGAGGCTGAGTTCACGCGAGCGCTGGAAACCCTGTTGGCTGACGACGCGCTCCGCGAGAAATTGGGAGACCAGGCACGCTCACATGCACAGACGTTTACATGGGATGCGGCGACGGACGAGTTTGAGCGCGTGATGCGCGAGGTTGCCCAGCAGGGCTAGTTGTTGCTGCCGTAGACGACGTAGGGCGCATCGACGGTCGGGGGCACGGCGGTCTGCGACGAGATGATGCCGAACGACGCACCGCCTGCCACGACGGCGCCGACGACCGCGGCAATGATGATGCCGACGATTCCGCTGCCCATGGCCTACCTCCCTGGTGGAAACCTCACCGTACCAAAGGTTCGCCGGTGCCGCCCCGTTCTTTCGAGCGGCGCGCCCGGACCGCCCGCCGTAGGCCCGTGAGGGCCAGGACGACCAGCAGGGCCGCGACGAGGGCGTCCACCAGGATCACCGCGGTCGCATAGGCGGGCAGAGGCGTGTCGACGACCGTTCCCGGAACGGCGTACAGGGCCAAGTCGGGGCCGTCGCGGACCGGGATGAGGCCCCCCAGCGCGGCCGGGGGGACGGCGGGACGCTGACCGAGTTCGACGAGGACCCACCCGATCCCCTCCGCGGCGAGCACGGGTGCGAGGGACTGCCCCTGCTGGAGTGCGTTGCCCACCGCGCGAGCTCGAGGGTCCTCGCCCGAGATGGTCACCAGTCCTTCGGGAGTCGACACGGTGAGCGCATCAGCGACGACGGTCGGGCGCGTGAGCCACCGCGGTGCCGGATCCAACAGGGTCCGTTGCGAGTTCCAGGGGAATTGACGGAACGCCGACCACGGCAGCACCGCGACGTCGCCCGGACGTGGGTCGGTTGCCAACGTGTCGCGGACCTCACTCCACGCCGATGGGTAGGCCACCGCCTGGAGACGACCGGACGCGCCCCAGGCCAGGTCCGGCAGCGCGGCTATGGGGATGATCACGACCAGGGCGAGGAGGGCACCCCTCACGGCTGCATCCCGCACGCGGATCAGGAGTCTCGCGACCCCCATACCGGCGGCGGCTGCGACGAGAAGAGCCAGCGGAGCCAGCAACTTCTGCGCGTCACGCACAATGCCGGCGCCGGGGACGACATCGAGCACTGCGCCCCAGGCGGATGGGGCGACTGACGAGGCAATAGCGGCCGCGAGACCGACGATGGCGACAGCGATCCACCAGATCACCGCCGCGCGTCCCACGTGACGGGCCAACGGTCGCACGCCGACAGTGCCCAGCAGGAAAAGTGCCACCGCGACGGCCGTCGCCAACGGCCACGCGCGTGACGGCAGGACCACGTCCGCGTTCCAGATGCCGCCCAGGCCCATGGCCGTCAGGGCCACGCCCATCCCCTCGTCGCGCAGGGCGAAGACGCGGGCTCCGCCGGCATCGACATTCGTGAGCGCAGGGTTCAACACGGCTGGCAGGAGCCACGGCAGTGCGCACGCGAGGCCGCTGACGCAGGTCAGGGCTTTCGTGCGCACGCGAGCGGCACTGCCCGGAAGGACGGCGATGGGCAGCGCCAGCACCAGAAGCAGAATGCTGCCGCTCGGCGTCAGGCTGCCGGCGGCGATGAGGAGAACGAGCGACACAGGAGAGCCGGGTCGACCCCGCCGCATATCGAGAGCGACAGCCAGGGCCCAGGGCGCGAGCGCGTACGCCAGCAATAATCCCCAGTGACCGATGACGAGCCGCTCGGCGACGTAGGGGTTCCACACCGCCAAGGTCGAGGCGACGATGCGCGCAGGCAAGGGGGCATCTCGGAGGAGGCGGAGCATGCCAAAGCCGGCCAGCAGCGGAATCGCCAACAGGATCGCCTTTTGCAACAGTTCACCTGGAACCACGACCTCGACGAGGGCCACAACCGCGTCCTGGGGCACCGCGCGGGGCAGCGATGAGCCCAGCCCCAGCGAGTCCGGCAGCAGCGACTGACGGGGCGTGAAGACCATGTCGTAGGTCAAGATGAAGCCGGGCCACAGAGTCGGTGCCATGATCGCGAGCGACAGCAGCGTGACCCAGGCGGGGGGCAGCCATCGGCGCCAGCGGCTCGACGGCTCCATAGACGGTTATCGTGGCACGCGTGACCGGACGCCGCGCCATCCTGTCGCACACGGTTCTCGTGGCCGCCGCCCTGGGAGTTGGCCAGGTTCTCAGCTACGCGGTGAGCGTGGTGGCCGCCCGTGCTCTCGGTCCCGAGCAGTTCGGCATCCTCGCAGCCCTGCTCGGCATCATCCTCATCGGCAGCGTCCTCGCGCTCGGCATCCAGGCTGTGGCCGCCCGCCGGCTGGTGCATATTCCCGAGGCTGATCGTTCCGGCTCCTCACACGAGATCCTGCGCCAGGGACTCGTGGGTGGCGTGGCCGTCGCAGCCGCCACGGCACTGATTACTCCTGTGCTCATGTGGGTGCTGCGACTCGACGCGTGGCTGCCCCTGCTCCTCGCCGCTCTCACGTTCATTCCGCTCACCTGGGCGGGCGCCCAGTACGGGGTGGCGCAGGGGCGGGAGTCCTATCGGCGTCTCGCCGCGATCTACGTCGCGGTGGGGGTGGGCAGAGGCATCGGCGGGGTGACCGGAGCCCTCCTGTCGCAGTCCGTGGTGGGCACGATGCTCGGTCTCACGGCCGGGACCTTCGTGGGAGCCATCGTCGGTCGCTGGGTTGTCGCTCCCCTCGCCCACGCACCGTCCCTTCGGGTCGAGAAGTTCTTCTCGGAGTCAGCGCACGCAACGCACGCCCTGCTCGCCCTCTTCGTCCTCACCAACATCGATGTCCTGCTGGCCAGAGCTCTGCTCACCCCCTTCGAGGCAGGTGAATACGGCGTCGGCGCCATCATCGCCAAGGTGGCCTTCTGGCTACCGCAGTTCGTCGGGGTGGTTCTCTTCCCCCGCTTCGCGGATCAACGGCGCGCTCAGGCCACGGTCATCGCACTCGCCGCCGTGGGAGGCATGGGTGCCGCGGTGCTCGCCGTGACCGCCATCGCTCCGTCACTTGTCGTGAATTTCGTCGGCGGTGCGGCGTACGACGACCTGATCCCCATCGCCTGGATGTTCGCCGCCATCGGTGCGCTCTTCGCTCTCGCACAGGCGCTACTGCTGACCCGGCTCGCCGTCGATGACCGGCGCGCCGTGTTCGCCGTGTGGGGCGCCGCGATCGCGCTGGTGCTCCTGGCCGTCATCGTGATGCCACGAACGGTCGCCGGCCTCGCGAGCAGCGCCCTGCTGGCGGGCGCACTCCTCACGCTGGTGGGCGTCGGGGTTGCCGGTGCCGAATTGCGCGGCGCTCGTCGCCGGTCGGCCCCTACTCCGTGACGACCGCGAGTGGGTTGGGCCAGGGCCCCGGCGAGTAGTTCGCGCTGTAGCCACTGAGCGGACCCATGGCCTCCTGAATGGCCGCGGTCCCCGGATACACGCCGTTCTTCACCCAGTTGTCCAGCAGGGAGATCACGGCGATGCGCGACTCGGGCGTGAAGTTGCAGTGGCCGGCTCCGTAGGGCGCGCCGGTCTCCTGGCTGTAGGTACCCGGGGCCACGGTGAAGGTCTGGACCAGTTCGGACTTCGCATTGCCCGCAGCCACCTGGGCGTTGTAGCGATCGCGGAAGAACGTCTGGTTTTGCACGATGACCAACGGGTCCGCCTTGGTGTGCATCGTGATCGTCGGCACCAGGACGGCTCCGCTCGGATCTCCGCCGCGCTCCAACGCTGCCGCCTGTGCGGCCGGATCGGCCGCCACGCGCGGCCCCGCATCGAGGATGGCCGCATTGCGCGCGGCCGCTCCCTCGCCTCCGATGGCGTCGATCGCCTCGGCCTCGGCCTCGCTGATGCGCGACGCGTACTCGGAAGTTTCGTTGCCTGCGACGTTGCCGCCGAAGCGCTCATCGATCTCCTGGCGCCCAACGGTTCCGTAGCCCACCGCCGTGAGCAGTGCCTCGACGGTGCCCGACACCTTGCTCACGATGTCGGAACCATCGAAGCGATAGGTCTGATCCGGAGCGTCCACGACAGCGGCGATGGTGAGGATCTTGGCGATCGCATCCGTGTCTTGATCTCGCGCGGATTCGATGAGACGCGATGCCGCGCCTTCCCAGGCCTGCACGGCCTCCTCGTAGGAGGCGTAGTCATCGATCTTCATGTCGGGATACAAGAGCTGCTGCACGGAGTACACCGTGTCGAGAGCGATGCCCATGTTGGGCACAAGGCCCGCCATGACGCCGCACAGGGGCGCTGCGCCATCGACCCATTCGGCGTTCTCGGCGAGTTCCTGCGTCACCAAGCCGCCGAGCGAATCGCCCCACACGTAGACGCGATTGGGGGTGCCGACGTTGCCGGCGAAGAAATCGTAGATCTCCTTGCCCGCACGCACGCCGTCCTCGACTGCCCAGCCATTGCTGCTGTACGACGAGCCAGCGAGTGCATAGCCCTGCGCGAGGAGCGCTTCACCCAACTCTCGTTCGCCGCCGTCCCAGCCCGGCACGGGCGTCGCCGAGGTGTTCACCGGATCGAAATTGGGCGGGAACGGCTGGGCGGGGCGATAGCCATGTGAGTACAGGAGCAGGGTGCCGTTCCACGTCTCGGGCATGAGGATCTCGTAGGCGGCACCGTTGATGCTCCCCGTGCAGGCCACCTGATCGCACCCGGTGAAGGGGACGTCGGTCGACTGGTCTCGGGTGGTCGGCGTGGCCGCGGCGCTCGAGCAGGCGGCCAACAGGAGCGACGCAGCAGCGGCAAGGGCGAGAGGACGCATCATGGCGCGAGTCTGCCACGACTTCGGGCACCACGTGCCTAACCTGAGTCACGAGCTAGTGGCCGGCTGCCTCCCAGGTGGGCCCTACGCCGATGGAGACGTCGAGGGGCACTCGCAGGTCGGCGGCGCCGGACATCCCCTCGGACACGATCGCGCTCACGGCGTCCAGCTCCCCATCGGCGACCTCGACCACGAGTTCGTCATGGACCTGCAGGAGCAGGCGCGAACTCAAGCCGTTTTCCCGCAGGCTCCGATCGACCCTGAGCATCGCGACCTTGATGATGTCCGCGGCCGATCCCTGGATAGGGGCATTGAGAGCCATCCGCTCCGCCATCTCCCGCCGCTGGCGATTGTCACTCGTCAGGTCGGGCAGGTAGCGGCGGCGGCCCATGATGGTCTCAGTGAATCCGCTGTCGCGGGCATCAACCACGACACCTTGAAGGTAGTCGCGGATCCCACCGAAGCGAGCGAAGTAGTCGTCCATCAGGACACGCGCCTCATCGGGCTCGATGCCGAGCTGCTGCGCAAGTCCGAAGGCGGAAAGGCCGTAGGCCAACCCGTAGGACATCGCCTTGATGCGGCGGCGCATCTCGGCGTCGACATCCGCCGGTGTCACGCCAAACACGCGTGACGCCACTGTCGTGTGGAGGTCCTCGCCCTCTTCGAACGCCGCGATAAGCCCGGCATCCTCAGACAAATGAGCCATGATGCGCATCTCGATCTGGCTGTAGTCCGCCGTGAGCAGGGTCTGATAGCCGTTGCCTACGACGAAACACTCGCGGATACGCCGCCCTGCCTCCGTGCGAATGGGGATGTTCTGCAGGTTGGGGTCGGTGCTCGAGAGGCGGCCCGTGGCCGTGGTGGTCTGCTGGAACGTCGTGTGGATGCGCCCGTCGTCAGCCACCAGCGGAATCAGGCCGTCGACCGTCTGGCGAAGGCGACTCCAGTCGCGCCACTCGAGAATGCACTCGAGCACGGGATCCTCGGTCCGCGCGTACAACGACTGAAGGGCTTCTGCGTCCGTCGTATAGCCCGTCTTGATGCGCTTCGTCTTGGGTAGTCCACGCTCGCCGAACAGCACCTCCTGAAGCTGCTTGGGCGATCCCAGATTGAACGGCCGCCCGACGATGCGGTGAGCCTCAGCCTCCGCACTGCGGGCCGCGTCGCCGAACTCAGCCGAGAGGACTCGTAAGGCCTCGACATCGACGGCGATACCCACGCGCTCCATGCCCGCGAGAACGCGCTCCAACGGGAGCTCGACGTCTCGTAGGAGGTCCCCGGCACCCCGGCGTGCCACCTCCGCAGACAGCACCGCCGACACTTCCCGCACAGCGACGGCCTGACGGGCGACGGCGTCCTCCCCCGGGCCGTCGAGGGCCAGTTGGCCATCCGTGGCCGGTTCGAGGGCCCGCCCGAGGTAGCGCTGGCAGAGGTCGGCAAGGTCGGGACTGCGCTGTCCGGGCTGCACCACGTAGGCGGCCAGGGCCGTGTCGTCGTGGATACCCCGCAGGTCCAGCCCCTGGGCCCAGAGGGCCAGCAGCGGCCCCTTGGCGTCATGCAGGACCTTGCCCCTGGCCGGATCGACCAGCCATGCGGCCACGGCCGCCCGGTCCGGGGCCTCGAGATCGCCCAGGCGCGCGGCGGCCAGTGCCCCGTCAGGTGAGGCCACTGCCAGGGCGTGGATCTCGCCTGTTCCTGCTCCCCAGCGCCCGTCGAAGGCCAGGCCCGCCTCGTCTGAGGCGTGTTGGGCGAGCCAGGACGCCCAGGCGCCCCGAGCCACCTCGTCGATCGGTGCCGGCTCGGCGGCCGGCGCGACCGGCGCCGCCGTGTCGAGGCTGTCGAAGAGGCGATCGCGCAGGACCCGGAATTGAAGGGCGTCGAAGACCTCGTGC
>NBNH01000067.1 GCA_004379115.1 Actinomycetales bacterium mxb001 | reverse complement strand
GGGCACGACGGGCGAGTTCACGACGTTGACGCACGAGGAACGCCGCCACGTCACCGAGGCGGTCATCGCCGCGGCCGGTGGCCGCGTCCCGGTGCTCCCCCACACCGGCGCGCAGTCCACCGACGAGACGATCGCGCTCAGTCGGCATGCCGAGCAGGCTGGAGCGGCCGGCGTCATGATCGTGCCGCCGTACTACGACCCGCTGCGCCTCAACGAACTGCGCGCGCATCTGGGTGCTGTCGGCGCTGCCATCGACATCCCGATCGTCTACTACAACGTGCCGGGTGCGACCGGCCTGCGGCTGAGCCCGGAGGAGTTGGCGTCGCTCGGCGAGATCCGCAACGTCGACTACCTCAAGGACACGAGCGGCGACTTCTCCGCGGTGACCGCGCTGCTGCTGAAGTACCCCGCGCAGATCACGGCGTTCAATGGCTGGGACACCCTGACGTTCGGGTCGCTCGCGACCGGCGCCACGGGCAGCGTCTGGGGCATGTCGAATCTGCTGCCGTCGCTGTCGGTCAAGCTCTACGAGGCGATGGCCGTCAAGGCCGATCTCGACCTGGGCCGTCGCATCTGGGACGTGCTGTGGCCGGTGTGCGACCTGCTCGAGTCCTACAACTACGTCGCCGCCATCAAGGGTGGACTTGACGCGATCGGCGAGAGTGCCGGGTCGGTGCGCGCGCCGTTGCAGCCACTGGATGCCGCTGCGCAGGAGCGCCTCGGACAGTTGGTACGCCAGGCCCAGGAGTTCGAGGCCACTCTGTGACCCTGCGCCTGCAGGCGATCGAGGCCCACGCCGAGGGCGAGCCCGGACGCGTCATTGTCGGCGCCGATCACCTGGTGCCCGGCAGCACCATCGCGGAGCGTTTCGCGTACGCCGAGCGAGAACTCCACTGGCTGCGTCGGCTGATCCTGCACGAGCCGCGCGGCTATCCCGGCCTGTGCGCGGTGCTCGCACTCGAGCCCACTGATCCCGCGGCCGATGTCGCGATCATCGTCATGGAACAGGGCGCGTTCACGCCGATGTCGGGGAGCAACACGATCTGCACGGTCACGTCGCTGCTGGAGACCGGGCGCATCCCGATGGTCGAACCCGTCACGACCGTGACGCTGGAGACCGCGGTGGGCCTGGTCACCGTCGAGGCGCGCTGTGCGGGCGGCAAGGTCCTCGACGTCACGATCCGCAACGTGCCGGCGTTCCCGGTCTACCTCGGCGTACCACTGGATGTGCCGCAACTCGGCTCGGTGCCGGTCGATATCGCCTTCGGCGGTCAGTTCTTCGTGCTGGCGACGGCGGAGAGTCTCGGCGTCGGCCTGGCAGCCGGTGATGCGCAGGACTTGCTGAGCATCGGTGCGCGGCTCAAACTCGCCGCGAATCGGCAGTACCCCGTGAGCCATCCGCTCAACCCTGGCATCGACTCCATCAACCTGGTGATGATCACCGGGCCCTCACCCGCGCCCGGCATCGACGGGCGCAACGCCATGGTGATGGCCACCGACAAGCTCTCGGACAATCCGGCGACCTGGACCGGTGCGCTCGATCGCTCCCCGTGCGGCACCGGCACCTGTGCGCGGATGGCGTGCATGCATGCGCGCGGCGAGTTGGCGATCAATGAGCCGTTCGTGCACCAGGGCATGCTCGATACGACGTTCACCGGACGGCTGGTCGGTGAGACCACAGTGGGTGACTATGCGGCGGTGCTGCCGACCATCACCGGGCGCGGCTGGGTGACGGGCACATCGGAGTGGGTCCTCGACGACACCGATCCGTTCCGCGAGGGCTACACGATCGGCGACATCTGGCCCGCCTGATCTTTGGGTCGGCTTAGGCTGACGGCATGCGTGCGGTGCTGGTCGGCGTAGCCGCGGCCTTGGCGATCAGCGCCTGCGGTGGCAGTGCGGGTGGCGACCCCGAGGTGCTCATCGATGCGTCGTACGTCGTCACGAGCATTGCCGTCGGCGACCCCGAGCGCCAGGTGCTCGGGCCGGTCACCATCTCCTTCACCGCCGACTCCGTGTCTGTCGATACCCCGTGCAACGACATGGGCGCCTCGGTCGAGTACTCGCCCACCACGCTCACGGTCGGGCCGGTCATCGCGACGGAGATGGCATGCGAGACCCCGCTCATGGAGCAGGACCAGCTGATCGCCGACGTACTCGCGGGCAACCCCACGTGGCAGGTCGCCGACGGCTTCTTGACGCTTACGTCGGGTGGGACCGTCATCACGGCCGACTCCACCGCGGACGGCGTCATCCCTTAAGCCCGACGTATCGTGAACGCATGGCGGGCAGTGGCGTGAGTCCTTTCGCGCCACCATTGACCGGACCGCCGCTGTTTGACCAAGACTGGCGCTCGGTCTTCTTCTTGCACTGGGCGGTCGACCCCGCCGACGTCGCCCCCCTCCTGCCGCGCGGCACCCGTCCGGACGTCTTCGATGGCGCGACGTACGTCGGCTTAGTCCCTTTCCGCATGGTCGATGCCGGGCCTGGCCGCGGGCTGGCCACTCCGTATCTCGGCACGTTCCTCGAGTGCAATGTGCGGCTGTATTCGATCGACGACGAAGGCCGGCACGGGGTCGTGTTCCGCAGCCTGGAGGCGACGCGCTGGTTCACGGCAATGTCGGCGCGCTGGGGCTATCGATTGCCCTACACCTGGGCGCGGATGCACGTGAAGGAGCGCGGACCCCGGTGGTGGTGGCGGTCGGATCGCCGCTATCCCCGAGGCGGCGGCTACCTGCGCCTGACCGTCGACGTCGGCGAGCCGGTCGAGCCCACGGACCTCGAGGTGTTCTACACCGCGCGCTGGGGGCTGCACTCGTCGTTGGCTGGCCGCACCATCTGGACCCCCAACGAGCACAAGCCCTGGCCCCTGCGCGCGGCGTACGTCGATGAGTTGCACCAGGACCTCGTGCAGCGCGCGGGACTGCGCGTGCCCGGCGAGCCGACCCAACGTGCGCTCTACTCCTCTGGCGTGCACACGACCTTCGGCTGGCCCGTCGTTCTGAAGTAAGGGGGAGAAATCGCCCGAACGGTTGCTTCCTGAGCTGTTCGAAGCGCACAATCGCCGCGTGAAGCGCGCTCTCATCCCCCTCATGGCGCTCGTATTCGCGGCCACAGCTCTTCCAACGGCGTCGGCCAGCGTGGCTCCGGAGACACTCACTTCGGCGTCCAGTTCCTCGGCAGCACTCCCGCGCCAGGGCGAGATGGACACTCTGCAGGAGCTGCCCAACTGCCCCAAGGGTGCCAAGGCGAATCAACTGCTCACGCAGTTCCCCTTGAAGACCGGTGATCATGGCGGCATCTCTCCTCTCGGTAACCTCATGCCGCCCTCTCATACCCTGCCGACCACGCATATCTACGTGTCGATCGCGGGAACGACGTATCTGCCCGTCATCCCAGGTCAGCCGCCGGAGGTTGCGCCGGGCAATTCAAAGAACCTCTATGCCCCCGGCCGGATGTGGATCGTCCAACTCAATACCTTCGACACGATCTTCGCGGACGGCACGGTCCGCAACGAGTACGACTACTGGTTCGGGCTGTGCAACCAGGTCAAGGGCAGGTTCGGTCACGTCTCGGGCATCAGCGCCAAGATCAGTAGCGTCATCAAGGGGTTGAAGCCCTCAGAGCCCTGCGTCGAATACTCGATTCCGACGCAGTGGCCGGACCGCAGCTTCCGCTCCTGCGCCTACAACAACCTCAAGATTGCGCTCACGGCGGGCGAGCTGATCGGGGAGGCAGGCGGCTACAACGGCAACCTGGACTTCAAGCTCGTCGATATGCGCCGGCCAGATGCGAAGTTCGCCAACCAGTCACGCTGGCTGCCCGAGATCGCGCGTGCGGTCTGCTTCCTGGACTACTACCCCGTCAAGTTGAAGAAGACTCTCTACGGCTTCCTGGGCAATAGCGACCTTTCCATCAAACGCACGGTCGAGCCACGCTGCGGTCAGATCGCGCAGGATGTCGCGGGGAGTGCGAAGGGAGCCTGGCTCTATCAGGTGACGGGATGGTTCACGGGCAGGGAAGACGATCAACTCGCACTCGTGAACGACAACATCGAACCGCAGTACCAGGTCGTCTCCATGGGTGCCGCTGGTGTCAGCAAGGGCATCCCATCGGGTACTTGGCGGTTTATGCCGCAGGCATCGGGATTCGTCAACCGCGATTTCAGCCAGGTCAAGCCGGACGGCAAGGTGTACTGCTACGACGACGGTCGGCAGGAGACCAAGGTGCTCATCACCATGCCGAGCGCCACCAAGTTACGTCTGGGTACGACGACGGGGTCGTGCACGGGGGTCCTGACGCTGGGCGACTACGTGGAATTCGATCGCTGATCCGGCTCGTCTGCGGATGCCATCGCTGCGGACCCGACGTACCGTGACCCGGTGAGCGACACCGCGACGCAGGCTGCCGAGCGCCAGGCACCGTCGAGCACCCGCGTGCTTGACGCTGGCATGGGGGTTCTGGCAGCGGCTTTCGGCGTCGCCGTCGGGACTCTGCTGGCCGCCTTCATGGGCCCGCAGTTCGCGCCCATCGAGGTCGTGTCCTCCACCGCCATCGACATCCCGCCGGCCGAGGTCAAGGAATGGGCGACCTCCACGTTCGGCACGGCAACCAAGCCCATCGTCGTCGCGGTCGTCATCGTCACGGTGGTCGTCGTCTCTGCCTGGGCCGGTATCCGGTCGCGTCGTCGGCCCGCGTTCGGCGCGCAGGTCATGATCGTCGCCGGCGTCGTCGGTGCCATCGCGGCACTCCTGCGTCCGGTCGACTCCGTTCTCGCACCGATCCCCGCACTGGCCGCCGGACTCGCCGCCGCCATCGCCTTCATGCTCATGATGCGTCTGAGTTCTCGACAGGTCGTCACGATCACCGACGATGTGGTCAGCGAGCCGCAGTTGGTCGTCGATCGTCGTGGAGTGCTCCTCGGCATGGGCGGGGTGGCCATCGTCGGTGCGGCCGCGTTCGCCAGCGCGCGCTGGATCACCACGCAGTCCAGCGCCGTGGCGTCACGGCTGTCGACGCTGCTGCCCGCACCAGCGGAGGCACTGCCCGCGCTACCCGCAGGGGTGCAGGCACCGGTGCCCAACATGACGCCGTTCGTCACGCCCAGCGCCGACTTCTATCGCATCGATACGGCTGTCATCACGCCCCAGGTGGAGGCCAAGGACTGGTCGCTCACCTTCGACGGCATGGTGCGCCGTCCCTACACGATCACCTACGCCGACCTGCTCAAGATGCCCATGGTCGAGCGCGACGTCACGATCATGTGCGTCTCCAACCCCATCGGCGGCGACCTCATCGGCAACGCCCGCTGGCTCGGCACACCGCTCCTGCCGCTGCTCGAACGCGCGGGCATCGAGTCGGGTGTCGACCAGTTGCTGAGTACGTCGATCGATGGCTGGACGTGCTCGACGCCGCTCGATGGGCTGGCCGAGGCCGAGCCGCTGCTGGTGATCGGCATGAACGGCGAACCGCTGCCGATCGATCATGGCTTTCCCGTACGCATGATCGTGCCCGGGCTCTACGGCTTCATCTCCGCGACGAAGTGGGTGACGCGCATCCAGGCGACGACCTATGCCGCGGAGCCGGCGTACTGGACGGTGCGCGGCTGGGCGACA
>NBNH01000066.1 GCA_004379115.1 Actinomycetales bacterium mxb001 | reverse complement strand
AGGTAGATGGGCGTCTTGCGGTCGACGTCATCACTGACATACGTGTCGATGGCCCGCATGGCGCGTTCGAGCGGGTCGTTGCAGTCGAGCACGATGCCGCCCTCGGGCACGTCCTTCTCGGCGTCCAGCATGAACGGGCTGTCGAGGACGTTGGCGACCTGCGGCGGGGATGAGGTGAAGAAGGTGGGTGCCACGATCCGCCGGACAATCAGGGCGATGATGCCCAGGACGAGCATGAGCACCGCGATCGAGATGGGGGGTGCCAGGCCAAGCCACGCGGTGCCGCTGGCCGAATTCGCCGGATCCCACAGCGATCGCACGGCGATGACGAGCATCAGGATCAGGCCAAGGGATCCGATGATCGGACCCGCCCCGACCATGAGGAATCCCTTCAGCGACGCCGTCACGTGCTTGCGGTAGTAGATGACGCAGGAGAACCCGGTGAGCGCGTAGTAGAACGCCACGAGGATGCCGAGTGATGACAGTGAGTCGAGCATCGCGTTCTCGGAGAGCAGGCTGAGGGTGACGTACCACGCGACGGCGATCACCGCGAGGATCGACAGCGACACCCATGGCGTCTTGAACCGCGGGTGCATCAGGCCGAGCTTGGCGGGCAGCGCGCCGCGACGTGCCATCGACAGCACCGCGCGCGAGCCGGGAATGAACGACGACTGGGTCGAGGCGAGCGCGCTCAACGCCACGGCGAGAAGCACCAGGAAACTCAGCGGCCCGAAGACGGAGATCGACATGTCGACGAGCACCAGGCCTGATTCGCCGACCGGCTCGAAGTTGGACTGGCCGAGGTAGAGCACGACGGAGATGGCGACGAGCACGTAGGTGCCCAGCAGGATGATCGTGGAGACAACCCCGGCCTTGCCGGCGTCGGTGGGCTTGCGGCACTCCTCCGACATGTTGGTCGCCGCCTCCCAGCCCCAGAAGGCGAAGACGCCCAGCAGCATGGCGGCGCTCAGCGATTCGGCGCCCCAGTAGAACGGGTTGAACCACTCCTCACCGAGCCCCGGCAGGCCGTAGCGCCAGGCACTGACGAACGCGAAGACGCCAAATGCCAGCAGGATGCCTACCTGCACGTAGGTCAGCACCGATTGGAGCTTGATGGATGAGTCTGCCCCCATGATCGCCAGCGCCACCATGATGACGATGAGCACCGACGCACCACCCATGACGATGACACGACTGGCGGCGAGGTCGTCGAGACCGAACATCAGCAGTCCGTAGGTGATCGCGGTCTCCGACAGGCTGCCGATGACGATGATTCCGGTCGCGGCGATCACCCAGCCGGCGATGAAGCCCGGCATCGGGCCCATCGCGCGGGTGACCCACGAGAACGTCGTGCCGCAGTCGGGGTCGCGCCGATTGAGATAGAGGAAGGCGACGGACGTCAGCGCCATCGGGATGAACGACACCAGCAGCACGACCGGGGTCGCGAAGCCGACCAGCAGGGCCATCGGCCCGAGGATGGAGGCGAGGGAGTACGCCGGGCTGGTGGTGTTGATGCCGACCGCGACCGCCTGGGAGAGGGAGTAGCCCTCTCGCTCGCCGGTGGCCGCGGGCATCTGCTCAGTCATCGCCATGCGGACAGTCTGGACGCCGAAGTCGGCGCTGGCGTGAATTTCGGCCTAGACGACGTCGATGACGAGCCGGTCGTAGCCGGTGGCCCCGGCCGGGATGACGTCGCGCTCCTCGCTGGTCTGGGTCTCGCCCAGGCCATTGGTGGCGCGCACGGCGATGATGTGCCGGCCCGGGGCGGCGTCCCAGTCGATCCACCACTGCCGCCACGTGCGCGGGGTGAGCTGCTCGGCGAGGTTGGCCTCTCGCCACTCGCCGTCGTCCACGCTCACCTCGACGCGCGAGACACCATCGCCCGCCATGGCCCACGAGATCCCCGCGATGACATTGGCCCCCGCGATCACATCGCCCTTGGGCAGGTCGATGCGGCTACCGGTGAGCACGGGCGCGTCTGTCGCCCAGCCGCGCACCGTCCAGTACGCCGGCTCCGCGGCATAGGTCGTCGCCTGGATGCGCGTCACCCACTTCGTCGCGGAGATGAAGCCGTAGAGCCCGGGCACGATCATGCG
>NBNH01000065.1 GCA_004379115.1 Actinomycetales bacterium mxb001 | reverse complement strand
GCCGTGTCGTCGAAGGTGCCACCGACGTAGAGGAGGCCACGAGCGTCATCGGACGCCAGAGCGCGTACGGACGTGTTGCCCGTGCCATCGCTGTTCAGCCCGGGGCCCACGGTATTCCAGGATGAGCCGCTCCAGGATGCGAGGTTAGCGAGGGCTGCTCCACCGTCCCCCGTCGCGTTGAAGTAGCCACCTGCGTAGACGGTGTCATCCAGTAAGGCCAGTGCATCAACGAGACCCGGAGTTAAAGAGGACGGCTGACGGAAACCCGTGCTCATTGTCTTCCATTCAGGACTGTTTGCAGGGGGAAGTGGCTGCGTTGTCGTGTAGGTGATGCCCCCACAGCAGCCGCCTCGCCAGAAATCGCCTCCGACATAAACGGTGGTCGGAGCCACCGCCAGCAACGACTTGATGTTTTGGTCGAAGCCACCCCCGCCCTGGCCATCCCACACTCCCCCTGCCCAGGTGGCCAATCCGGAGACCTCATACGGGTAGTTGCCGACAAAGCTAAAGAGCCCTGCGACCACGAGCGTGTCATCATTCAGCGCACGTAGGGACGTTGTACCACCATTGACGCCCGCGCCAAGCGGACTCCAGGTTGACCCGTTCCACGCAGAAATGCAGCGAAGTCCTCCCGGGGAGGGTGTCGCGACGGAGGTCATGACTTGAGAGTCGTCAGCGCTCGCGCCTACCGCAACGATCGTGTCGTCTTCCGCGTTATCCGCCGCTCCAGCGTCCCCCCGGGCCACCGACTGCCACTGATTCGGCACGGTGCCGGAGGTTCGCGTGGACCACGTGACGCCATCGCGGGCATACATGACCTGCTTCCCCGTCCCGCTGGCCGACACAGCAACGAACATGTCCCCGGCCCACGTCACCGCCTTCCAGGAATTCTCGTAGAAGGAGCCTGCCCGCGACCGCCAAACGCTTCCGTTTTCGGAGGTCATGACCTGGGTATCGTCTCCATTGGAGGACACCGCCACAAACTTGTCTCTGCCCCACGCGACGGATTGCCAATTGTTCTTCGGAACGCGAGTCGTCGGTGTGGTCCAACTTTCGCCGTTAGTTGAAAACATGACTCGCGTGTCGTCTCCACTTGAGGCCACCGCAACGAACCGATTAGCAGGCGCACCCCCCCACGCAACGGAACTCCACCCGTAGGACGGCACGGGTCCCGATGGCCTCCGCCATGTCACGCCGTCATTCGAGAGCATGACCTGCGAGTCATCACTGCCGGGGGCCACCGCTACAAAGGTGCCGTTGCCCCAAGCGACGGAGCGCCACAAAAGTGTCATCGCCCGAGACAGCAGGCGTGGAATCCCCCCATGTGACGGAACTCCAGGAACGGCTGGGGGGGCTGGAAGGCACAGGGCGCAGGGTCCACGTGACACCATCGGGCGATGTCATGATCCGGGAGTCATCACCAGCGGAGGCGACCGCGACAAACAACTCGTCTCCGAGAAGACCCGTGGAGTCATCCCCCCACGCGACAGAACTCCACGAGTTGGGAGATGCAGCCTGTTGGGGAGTCCAAGCAATTCCAGCAGAGGGATTGCACCGCCCAAAACCCGGGCCACCCACCGTGTCGTCGAAGTCTCCGCCTATGTACAGCGTGTCATCCATCACGACGAA
>NBNH01000064.1 GCA_004379115.1 Actinomycetales bacterium mxb001 | reverse complement strand
GAGTTCCCGTGATCGGCAGCACGGGCACGGTGCTGCCTCGCAGACCGCTCTCCGCTGGCTGCATATCGGCGAAGTTCTCCATGTCCGGAGAGAGGAGAAAGCGCAACCAGTCGGTGTCGCGACGCAGGGCAAACGGCTCTCCCACGGAGGTGATGGGTCGTCCTGACTCCAGGGCCTCCCGAACCTCCTGGACCCATAGGCCCCGGTCGGCACCGGACATGCCGTTGAGCGTGTGTCCCCACACGAGGCTCTCCCACGTCGCGTTGTGCAGATTCGGGACTCCGCCCCGTGGAAAGTCGAAGCCGACAGCGGGTGCAGCGCCCGGCGTCGCTGCCACGATCGCCGGATGACCTTCCCCGAGGATCAGCCACTGGTTGAGTCCGGTGTAGGAGCCGCCCGTGAGAATCACGCGGCCATCGCTCCAGGGCTGCTGGGTGATCCACTCCACGATGTCGACACCGTCGCGTGCGTCGTGGATGAACTGCCGGAAGTCACCCTCCGAATCCCCGCGCCCGCGGACATCGACCACCAGGTAGCCGAATCCCTCGCGCGCCAAGCGCTGACCGACGTCGTGCATGAGATCCACCGTGTAGGGGGTGAGTTCCATGCAGACGGGCACGCGGTCCGGCCCGGACCTGGGCAGGTAGATGGCCCCATTGAGGTGGATGCCGTCCCGCACGGGGATGCGCACCCGGCGCATGCGGATGCCGTGGCTGGGACCCCGGTCGACCCGAAGCGTGCTCGGCACGGCCACCGCTGCTTCTCCTTCAGCGTAAGTTTCTTAGGCACTCTAGGCGACGGTGAGCCCGCCGGTGGCTGCTTCCGCCAAAGACACCCAGATTAACGTAACATTTTTACGATATCTCCGGCAGCTCCGCGTTCATGCGTCTAGCCTTCGTGACGACCACCCCGTCATGGGGGAAGAGACTGCCTGAGAGCGGAGCCGCGGATGCCCGTCTTCGACCTTCCGGTCAGCGAATTGCAGGCCTACGCCGGCACGAACCCGTGCCCCGCTGACCTCGACGCCTACTGGGATGAAGCGCTCGAGGAGCTGGGCGAGGCACGCCGTGACGAGGACATCGAGATCGCGACTGTCGATCATCCCGCCCCGTACGCCGAGTGCTTCGACCTGTGGTTCACGGGCGTCCGCGGCACCCGACTGCACACCAAGTACCTCAGGCCCACGGACCGCAGCACCCCGCACCCGGGCATAGTTGTCTTCCACGGCTACTACGCCAAGAGCCCCGACTGGTTTCGTCTCCTGCCCTACGTCGCACAGGGGTTTTCGGTGCTCGCCCTGGACTCGCGCGGGCAGGGGGGTCTGTCACGGGATACGGGCGGAGTCGCGGGCACATCCGTGATGGGCCATATCGTGCGCGGCCTCGACGTGGCACCGACAGAGTTGCTCTACCGACGCCACTTCCTGGACACGGTCCAGGCCGCGCAGATACTCATGGAGCGACCCGAGGTCGATGCCGACCGGGTGGGGGTGACCGGAGAGTCCCAGGGCGGCGGACTCACTCTCGCGTGCGCCGCCCTTGAGCCCCGCGTGCGCGCCGCAGTGCCGGTCTTCCCCTTCCTCTCCGACTATCGCAGGGTCTGGGACCTCGACCTGGACATCAACGCCTATGCGGAGTTGCGCGACTATCTCCGTCGCTTCGACCCGCTGCACGAGTCCGTGGAGCAGATGTGGCTCACGCTCGGCTATATCGACGTCCAGCACCTCGCCCCACGCATCCGAGCCTCCGTGATGATGCACACGGGCCTCATGGACATGATCTGCCCACCCTCCACGCAGTTCGCCGCGTACAACAAGATCACCTCCGACAAGCAGGTCGTCATCTACCCGGACTACGAGCACGAGGACCTTCCGGGGATCGGAGACTCAATCCTTTCCTTTTTCGTCGACAAGCTCGGTCCGATGACGCACCGCATGTCCCACTGACAGGAGGAGAGATGCTCCAGGCCGGATTCGTTCCTTACGCCGGACGTCGGGTCGACGATCCCGGCGCACGGGGCCGCGACTTTTTCGCGCTCATGGACTCCCGGCGCAGCGTGCGCGACTTCAGCGCCGATCCCGTGCCGCGGGAGCTCATCGAGATCGCCGTCGCGACCGCCAACACCGCGCCAAGCGGCGCCCATCAACAACCGTGGACCTTCGTGGCGGTGAGCGACCCCGACACCAAGCACCGCATCCGGATCGCGGCGGAGGTCGAGGAAAGGGAGAACTACGAGGGTGGTCGACTGCCTCCGCCGTGGCGGGAGGCCCTCGCCCCGCTGGGCACGACCTCCGACAAGTCCTACCTCGACGTCGTGCCGTGGATCGTGGTGGTCTTCGCGCAGAAGTCCACGCCCATGCCCGACGGGTCACTGCGCAAGAACTACTACGTCAACGAGTCCGTGGGCATCGCGTGCGGATTCTTCATTGCATCCCTGCACTCGATGGGACTTGCCACCCTCACGCACACGCCGAATCCGATGGCCTTCCTCACCGAGATCCTCGGGCGACCCGCAACGGAGCGCCCGTACATCCTCTTCCCCATTGGCTACCCGGCAGAGGGCTGTGAGGTCCCGGACCTCACGCGCAAGCCGCTGAGCGAAGCTCTCATCGTGGATTGATGCTGTCCGCCGCGTGGCAGGCGGCGAGATATCCGAAGGTCACGGCTAGACCCACGGTCGCTCCTCCGGCCCAATACGCATTGGCTGACGGGAAGCCGGCGCAGTTGCCCGCGGCGTACAGGCCCGGGATGGGCCGGGACGAGTAGTCGAGGACACGGCCGTGCACATCGATCGCCGGCCCCCCTTTGGTGTCGAGGGTTCCAGGAGCGAGGATCAGTGCGTAGTAGGGGCCCTCGCTTGAGAAGGGGAACATCGCCGGATTGAGATCGTTGCCTGGCCGCGCAGGTCCGTTGCGGAAGAGCTCGATGGGCGAAGAACCCCGGCTGAACTCCTCGTCGACCCCCGCGGTGGCAGCGGCGTTGAAGCGCGCGATGGTCGCGGCAAGGTTGTCGGCGAAATCTGGTGACAAGGTCACGCCACCGCGGCCCGCGGGGTCGATAGTGCGCAGGCGCGCGTCGAGCGCGGCGGCCAACTCGGGGATCGTCTGCCCGCTCACCAGGTCGCCGTCTGGAGCATCCAACGGAGGCACAGGGTTGCCACTGGTGCCGTCTGCGAAGAACTCTCGGGTTCCCCGGTCGAACACCATGAAGAGCCGCACGTCGGGGAACTCGACACTGGCCGGGTCCCAGCGGAGCATGCTCAGCCCTAGTTCGTGATACGGGAGCTTCTCATTGACTGTTCGCTTTCCGTACTTGTTGACGAGGATCATGCTGTCGCCGCGTAGCGCGAAGATGTTGGTGGTGAAGGCCGTGGGGTCGCGCAACACAGGCTCCAGCGGGATGGGCGCCAGCCATGCCGCGCCGAGGTTGCGCATCCGGGTGCCGAGTCGTTGCCCGATGCGCAGGAAGTCCCCCTCCGACCCGAGGCTGGCCCCTCCGTATCTCACCGGCGACGGCATGAAGTCATGCATGAGATCGGGAGCGTGGGTGAATCCACCGGTCGCAAACACGACCCCCTTCAGGGCACGGGCGAGGAACGGCGTCCCCTCCGACTCGCCCGCGACCCCGGTGACGCCAGCGAGCGCATTACCTACGACATCAGTGACCCTGTAGCCCACTCGGATATCAACCCCGAGCCGCACCGCGGTGTCGTGCAGGTCCTGCACCCACTCCGCACCGGTCAACTGATCGGGGCGCATCCGCCCGCGAGACACAACGACGCGTCCGTAAGGCGCCTTGTCCTCGGGCAGATCCGCGAAGTAGTCGGGGGCGTCACTACGCATCACGGGATCGAGCGCCCCGGCCTCGGTCAGCTCATCGAGTGCTCGCGCGGCGTTGTCGTAGAACGCCTCGAGCATGACCCAGTCGGCCGGATCTATGCCCAGGTGAGGGTCGTCGGCGTCGTAGAGGTCAGGGAAGGAAAGTCGGGCGAGGTAGCGCAGTGCGTCGTCCTTCGGATCGGCGATTCCGGCCTCGCGCATGAGGCGGTGATTCGGCGCCCAGATCCAGGTGCCGGACCGCCCCGGCGCGCCGCCGATCTGCGGCTGCTTCTCGAGCATGAGGACGGAGAGTCCCCGGCGCCGGGCAGTGATGGCCGCCGAGTAGCCGGCTGCCCCCGCCCCCACCACGATGAGATCGGCCTTGGCGAAGGTCGGGGCGCTCTCCCACGCAGAGAGGGTCATGGCCACTCCTCAGGGTCGGACGCCGCGACCGTATCAGATCAAATATGATTTGATAAGCGAATCAACCCCAGGTCCGCCGAGGCCCATCCAGGAGGCCCGATGCACGACTACCTCACCTTGGAGACCGGCGCTCAACTCGACTTCTTCGTGGAGGGTGACGGGGATGCCTTGCTCGTCTACCACCACGGGACCCCTGCGGCGGGAGCCATCCCGCTGGAGATCTCCGTCCCGGCCGCGGCTCACGGTTTGGTCGTCGCCGGCGTAGTGCGCCCTGGCTACGGCGGCTCGACGCGAGAGCCCGGGCGCTCGGTCGCTGACGTGGTGCCCCTCGCCGCGGCACTCGCGGACCATCTCGGCCACGAGCGCTTCGTCACCGTCGGTTGGTCGAGTGGCGGCCCGCACGCGATCGCCTGCGCCGCACTCCTCCCCGATCGGTGCGTGGCCGCGATGAGCCTCGCCGGCAACGCGCCGTTCGACGCCGATGGCCTCGACCCCTTGGCCGGCATGGATGAGGTCGGGATCGCCGAGTTCAGCGCAGCTGCCGATGATCCGCAAGCGCTGCAGGCCATCATCTCCGAGGCGGCCGCCCAACAGCGAGTGGTGACGAGCGCCCAGCTCCTCGAGATGGCGCCGAGCCTGCTGCCCCCCGCTGACCAAGCCCATCTCACCGCGGAGATTGCCGAGCTGATCGCGGAGCAAATCCGATGGTCGCTCGCCGACGGGTTCTGGGGCTGGTTCGACGACGACATCGCCATCACGCGGCCGTGGGGATTCGATCTCCGATCGGTACGCCGACCCGTCCTGCTATGGCAGGGCACCTCCGACGGCATGGTCCCCATCGCCCACGGCCAGTGGCTCGGCGAGCACGTCCCCGGGGCAGTGACGCACGTGGTCGAAGGGGAGGGCCATCTATCGATCGGCGGAGTCGCCTGCGACCCGGGATTCGCTGAACTCAAGCGCGCACTGATGGCCTAGCACGCAGCCCCGGAGCGGCCGGGGGCGGAGTCAGTAGGCTGCAGGCGGCCGAGGGGCTCAAGGAATAGGTGACACGGTGACGACGTCGAAGCAGGAGCGCGTCTACCGCGCCGTGCGCAAGCGGATCGTCGACGGCACCCTGCCGCCAGGGTCGCGGCTGGTTGCGGATGCCCTGGCGCGCGAACTCAACGTCAGCCCCGTCCCCGTGCGGGAGGCATTGCGGCGGCTCGAGGCGGAGGGCTTCGTCGACTACGAGCTCAACGTCGGCGCCCGGGTGCGCACACTGGACGAGGGCTCATGGTCGGAGACCCTCGAGGCCATTGCCGCACTTGACGGGTATGTCACACGGCTGGCGCTGCCCCATATCCGACCCGGGGACCTGGTCAGAGCTCGTGAAGCCAATGAGCGTATGCGTCAGGCAGTCCGCGACGCAGGTCCCGAGCAGTTGAAGAGGGCCAACCAGGAGGTCCACGCAGCCCTCACGGGACGGTGCCCCAATGCGTATCTGCGCGATCTGCTGGCCTCGTCCTGGACACGGCTCTACATGTCGCAGCACGGATCGGTCTTCCTCTACCACCCGGAGACGGCCCAGCAGCAGGTTGACGACCACGAGCGCATCATCGGGCTCATCACGGACGGCAATCATCCCGATGTGATCGAGCAGGCCCTGCGGCAGCACACGCTGTGTCTGGTCCAGGTGATGAAGTCCCCGGGCACATCAGATTCGATATGATCTGACGCCCGCGACCTCGGAGGACCCCGTGACCAAGATCGTCTGGCTCCTGAAGAAGTCCGACCACCTCACCACTGAGGAATTCCAGGACTGGTGGCTTCACTCCCACGCGCCCCACGCCCGCAAGGCACCCGGCCTGAAGCGCTATGTCATCAACTTCGCCCGTCAGGTCGACGATCTGGCGGGGCGCCCCACGACCCCTTGCGACTGGGACGGCGTCGCCGAGCAGTGGTTCGATGACGACGAGGCGCTCAACGCCGCCTACTCCCGGCCCGTGTCGAGCGACATCCGCGCTGACACCATGGCCCACGTCTCTCGGCTCGAACGAATCATCGTCCGCGAGATTGATATTGAGCCCATCCCCGATTCGTAACTTTGTTATGCTCATCAGGACGGACCATCCGGGCCCCAGGAGCGATGAGCATGTCCCCACTCGAGGCGATCAACGCTCTCGGGCATGAGGAGATCGTCGTCCGCCAGGACCCGGCCAGCGGCTATCGCGCGATCATCGCCCTGCACTCCACCGCCCTGGGCCCGGCCACGGGCGGCACCCGCCTGTGGTCCTACGACTCCTTCGATGATGCGCTGCTCGATGCACTGCGCCTATCGCGCGGCATGACCTACAAG
>NBNH01000063.1 GCA_004379115.1 Actinomycetales bacterium mxb001 | reverse complement strand
ACCGGTGACCGAGGCCTTGATGCGCGAGTCCCGCACGTCGGCCTCGATATCGTCGATGACGCGAGTGAGGTACTGATCGCGAGCGGGAGCCCGCTGCCCGACCAGCCGCTCGATCTCTTCGTAGATCTTCGGATACAGGGTCGCGAAGGCCAGGTCTTCCAACTCCCACTTCATGGTGTTCATGCCGAGTCGGTGAGCCAGGGGCGCGTAGATCTCGAGTGTCTCCCGCGCCTTCTTCTCCTGCTTGTCAGCCGGCATGAACTGAAGCGTGCGCATGTTGTGCAGGCGGTCAGCAAGTTTGATCACGAGCACCCGGATATCGCGCGCCATCGCGACAACCATCTTGCGCACGGTCTCGGCAGCCGAGGCCTGGCCGTATTTGACCCGGTCGAGCTTGGTGACGCCGTCGACCAGGGCGGCCACCTCGTCGCCGAAGTCCTCGCGTAGGGCATCCAGGGTGTAACCGGTGTCCTCGACGGTGTCATGCAGTAGCGCCGCCGAGAGCGTCGGAACGGTCATGCCGAGTTCGGCGAGGATGGTGGCCACCGCAAGGGGGTGGGTGATGTAGGGCTCACCCGAGCGTCGCCGCTGGTCTCGGTGCAGATAGGCAGCGGTCTCATAGGCCCGCTGCAGCATGCGGACATCGGCCTTCGGGTGGTACTGGCGCAGTGTGCGGATCAGGGGCTCGGTCTCAGGAGGCCCGCCCGGGCGGGCGCCTGCCAGACGCGCCAGTCGGGAGCGCAGCCCACCCGCGCCATCGGGCGTGATGGTGTCGCGCGGCGTCACGGCCTCCTGCGCCACTCGTCACCTCCCGCCCGTTGGCTCCCCGTCAGTGTACGAGCGAGGCGACTGGTGGACGGCACAGCGCCGGTGCGGACTACTTCTTGCCGCGCTTGGACCGGGGCTGCCTCTTGGGCTGCGCCCGCTGTCCGGTCACGATGGTGGCTTCGGTGCGCAGACCGGTCGACTCCGGGTCGTCGCCCGCATCGGGGGCCTCTCGGGACTCCTCGGCGCGCTTGCCCGAACCGCTGCGCCGGGCCTTCACGCGGGCATTGAGCGCCTTGATGTCGGGCTGCCGCTCCTTGAGCTGCACGAGGAATGGCGTAGCGATGAAGATCGACGAGTAGGTGCCCGCGGCCATACCCACGCCCAGGGCGACGGCGAGGTCGAGGAGCGTGCCCGCGCCGAGCAGGCCCGCGCCGACCACGATGATCGCCACGATGGGGAGGAGGGCGACGATCGATGTGTTGATCGAACGCACCAGGGTCTGGTTGACCGCGAGATTGGCGGCCTCGGCATAGGTCTGCACGGATTGGCCGGTGATGCCTCGGGTGTTCTCTTTGACCTTGTCGAAGACCACGACGGTGTCATAGAGCGAATAGCCGAGGATCGTGAGTACGCCCACCACGGTGGCGGGGGTGACCTCAAGGCCGGTCAGGGCGTAGATACCGACCGTGATGACCACATCGTGGATCAACGCGACAAGCGCGGCGATGGCCATGCGCCATTCGAAGTAGATGGACAGGAAGAGAGAGACCAGGAGCAGGAAGACGACCAGGGCCTGGAGGGCCTTGGCGGTGATCTCCTGACCCCACGATGGA
>NBNH01000062.1 GCA_004379115.1 Actinomycetales bacterium mxb001 | reverse complement strand
CCTGCGGGGTCGCATGCCAGCGGAGCCTGGGGGGTCCCGTCGGGTGTCGTCACCGCGGGCAGCGGATGCTCCAGCGGCGAGGGAAAACCTTTCGTGATGACCTCGAGGAGTTCGTCGATCCCGAAGCCCGTTGGCGTCGTGGCCGTGATCACGACCGGGAAGAAGTGTCCGCGCGCAACGGCCTTCTCGAGATCGGCGACGAGGGTGTCGAAGGGCACCTCCTCGCCGGCAAGGAAGCGATCCATGAGCGACTCGTCCTCGGACTCCGTGATGATCCCTTCCAGGAGAGCCGTCCGCGCATCCTCGATGAGCGGCAGGTGCTGGGGATCCGGGTCGCGAACGACGCGCACACCACCTGAGTAGTCGATCACGTTCTGCGACAGCAGTCCGATGAGCCCGGCCACGTGTCCGTCATCGGCGTGAAGCGGCAGGTAGAGGGGCAGCACCCCCTGTCCCTCGCCGAAGAGAGACTGACACAGCTCGATGGTGGCTTCGACGTCGGCACGCTCGCGATCGGCCTTGGTGATCACGACGGCGCGTGGCATGCCGACGGCCGCGCACTCGTCCCAGAGCATGCTCGTGGCGGCGTCCACCCCGTCGACGGCAGACACGACGAAGAGTGCCGCGTCAGCCGCACGCAGTCCCGCACGCACCTCGCCGACGAAATCGGCGTAGCCGGGGGTGTCGAGCAGGTTGATGCGAACACCCGCATGATCGAGCGGCACGAAGCTGAGGGATACCGACCGCTGCTGGCGGTGCTCGGCATCATCGGTGTCGCTGAGCGTGGATCCCTCGATGACGGTGCCGGCGCGCGTGATGGCGCCCGTGGCAAGGGCAAGGCGTTCGACCAGGGTCGTCTTGCCCGCGTGACTCGGGCCGACAACGACCACATTGCGGATCGCGCCCGGCCCGGTCGGTGTCAGGGCCTTCGACTCCCGGCTGCCCGATGTCTGCGCCATGGTGCCTCCTCGGCCGTCGACCTGCTGGCACCAGCCTTCACCTGGACCGCCCTCCCGGGCAAGGGAATGCCCCAACGGGCCGCCGGACCTCGCGGGAGCCCGGAGGCCGTAGCATCCGGAGTACGCGGCGACGAGGAGACGTGGTGCTCAACAATCCCGCGGCCAGGAAGCTCTCCTCGGCCGTTCTCGAGCCGCCCGCTCGACTGCTGCTGCGCCTGCATGTGTCACCGGATGCCGTGACCGTCATCGGCACCATTGGGACCTGCACTGCTGCGCTCGCCTTCTTTCCGCGTGGAGACTTCGTCCCCGGATGCCTGATCATCGCGGCTTTCGTGCTGTTCGATCTGCTCGACGGAACCATGGCGCGACTGTCGGGCCGGGCTGGGCCGTGGGGCAACTTCCTGGACGCGACCCTCGATCGCATCGCCGACGGTTGCGTCTTCGGTGCCCTGGTGCTCTGGGCGGCGAGCACGGGCAATCCCTGGACGACCGCAGCTGCCCTGACCTGCCTGGTCGGCGGACAGGTCATCTCCTACGCGAAGGCCAGAGCCGAGGCGGTGGGAGCGACCGCCAACGTCGGCATCGCCGAACGCGCCGAACGCCTGATCCTCACACTCTTCGCTGCGCTCCTCGCCGGGCTCGGAGTGCCCTATGTCCTGCCCGTCGCCCTGGGCATCCTCGCCGTCGTCAGCGTCGTGACGATCGTCCAGCGCGTGGTCGTCGTACGTCGTCAGCTCTACGTCCGCCCCGACAAGGGCGATTCGTGACGATCTCTGACGCCCTCTCCAACGTGGGGTTCGGTGCCGGCTGGTCGGTGGTCAAGGCGATGCCCGAGCCCGCGGCCCGCAGGCTGTTCAATGCCCTGGCCGACCGCACCTGGAAGCAGCAGGGGCGCGGTGTGCTGCAGCTGCGCGCCAATCTCGCACGCGTGCTGGACGACGACCAGCTTCCCCACCTGGACGAGGTGACGCACGAGGGTGTGCGCCGTTACATGCGCTACTGGTGCGAGGCCTTTCGACTGCCGGCCTGGAGTCCGGAGCGGGTCAACGAATCCTTCGATCTCGTGCGCGGGCGCGACCTACTCGATGCCGCCATGGCGGACGGGCGTGGAGCGGTGATGGTGATCCCGCACATGGGCAATTGGGATTTGGCCGGTGCCTGGGCCTGCCAGAGATACGGCACTCTCGTCACGGTGGCCGAACGACTGAAGCCCGAAGGCCTCTACGACAAGTTCGTGTCGTACCGCGAATCGCTCGGGATGGAAGTCCATCCCTTGGGGGATCCTGATGTGATCCGCACGCTGGTTCGCCGACTCCGCGACGGCAAGCTCGTCTGCCTTCTGGCCGATCGTGACCTATCGCATACCGGTGTGCCCGTTGACTTCTTCGGCGAGTCCGCGTCGTTGCCGGCAGGACCAGCGGTCCTGTCGATGATGACCGGGGCGCCGATGATGCCGGTTGCTCTCTGGCACACGCCCGAGCGCGTCGAGGGTGAGATCTATCCCGCGTTGACCGTGCCCGAGGGAGGCACGCGCGAGGAGCGCGTGGCCCGGATGACCCAGGAGATGGCTGACGCCTTCGCCGCGGGCATCGCGGCGCACCCGCAGGACTGGCACATGATGCAGCGCCTTTGGGCCGCCGACCTCGAGCCAGGACGGCTGGAGGCCGCGCGGTGAGGATCGGCATCGTGTGCCCCTACGCGTGGGATGTCCCCGGAGGGGTCCAGGTGCACATCCGCGACCTGGCCGAAACCCTCATCGAACGCGGGCACGAGGTCAGCGTGCTGACGCCCGTGGACGATCCCGGCGAACTCCCCGCCTACGCGGTCGACGGCGGACGACCGCGAGCCATTCCCTACAACGGCTCGATCGTGAGGCTGACCCTGGGAGTGAAGGCAACCGCACGCGTGCGTCGCTGGATCCGAGACGGCAACTTCGATGTCCTGCACGTGCACGAGCCGCTCGCACCGTCTCTTGGCGGCCTTGCGTGCTGGGCGGCACGCGGACCCATCGTTGCCACCGTGCACTCATCGGTCGAGCGATCACGTGTACTGGCGACCGGTTACTACCTCGCGCAGACAGTTCTGGAAAAGGTGTCGGCCATCATTGCCGTCAGTGAAAATGCCAGGCGCACGATCGTCGACCACGTGGGAGCCGATGCCGTCCTCATTCCTAATGGCGTGCGGGTGAATCGATTCGCTGAAGCCGCGCCCTTGCGCGACTGGGGTGTCCCGACCGTGCTCTTCCTCGGTCGACTCGATGAGCGCCGAAAGGGATTGACGGTGCTCCTCGAGGCGTTTCCGCTGCTGCGCGAGCGCGTGCCCGGCGTGCAACTCATCCTCGTGGGCCCAGGTGACCCCGACGAGGTACTGGCCGACGTCGAGCCCGACCTGCGACAGCACATCATCTGCCTCGGCCGGGTCGACGATGTCGAGAAGGCCCGGGCGCTCGCCTCGGCTGACATCTACGTCGCCCCCCACACCGGAGGCGAGTCCTTCGGGATCGTGCTGCTGGAGGCCATGGCGGCGGGCACGCCGGTGGTGGCGAGCGACCTTGACGCCTTCGAGCGCGTGCTCGACGACGGACGCTGCGGTGTGACCTTTCCTGTCGGCGACCACGAGGCCCTCGCGCGTGCCGTGGGCGACCTGTTGGCCGACCCCGAGCGTCGATCGTCGTTGAGTGACATGGGGCGCGCGCGCGTTCGCCGCTACGACTGGGCGTCGGTGAGCGAAGACGTGCTGCACGTCTACGAAAGCGTCATCACCGGGCAGCAGAAGGTGGAGGAGGACCTGCGCGGGCAGATCGTGGGACGTCTCGCGCGTCGCGGCCGGGGAGTCGCACCGTGAACGGATGGTGGTGGCTAGCGCTCGGTCTGCTCTTCGTGCTCCTGCTCGCGCTGTACCTGAGCATGACCGCCGGCCGGCTCGACCGACTGCACCGGCGCATCGATTCCGCCGAGACCGCCCTAGACCTTCAACTGCTGCGGCGCTCGGCCCTCGCGTTGGACCTGGCATCCACCGGCGTGTTCGACCCGGCGACGACGGTGGTACTCGCCGACAGTGCCCATGCCGCTCGCGCCGCCCAGGACGACGAACGTGGGTCGCGTGGTCTCGCTGAGAGCAACCTGACGCGTGTGCTCGCTGAGGCACTGCCTGACCGTGAAGATGTCGATGAACTGCGTGATGATCCGGAAGCTGCGCAGATGCTCGAGGAACTCCGCGGAACGTGCGTCCGTGTGCAACTGTCTCGACGGTTCCTCAATGACGGCGTCCGCGCATGCCGACAGGTGCGAAAGCAGCGTTTCGTACGGTGGTTTCGACTCGCGGGCAGAACGCCGTGGCCAGAAACCGTGGAGATGGACGACACGCCGCCCCCGGGCCTCGCCCCTCACTAGGGCCCGACAACGTACCGTGGACGGGTGATCGCCAGACCCGCTCGTGCTGCCGCTGCCCTCGTGGCCGGCGCTGCCCTGTTCCTCGCCGCCTGCGGTGGGGGAGACGCCGGCCCGGTCTCGTCGAGCGCGGTCCCCACGTCGCCCAGCGCGAGCCCGTCGACGTCGAGCCCGCAGCCGCTGCCCACCCCGTCCCCGTCCTACGGCATCCCGCCGGGCGCCTCCCCCTTCTCCGGACTCCCCGGCGGGGCTGGCAAGCCGGTCCTGGTCGTGAAGATCGACAACACGCGCGCCGCTCAGCCGCATGCTGGCCTCGAAGCCGCCGACCTCGTGTACGTCGAGGAGGTGGAATGGAGCCTCACGCGATTGGCCGCCGTCTTCTCCACGACGTTGCCCGACGTCATCGGACCCGTTCGATCGGCTCGCATCAGCGACATCGACATCGTGGCCCCTCTGGGGCGCGTCGCCTTCTCCAATTCCGGAGCGCAGTCCAAGCTGCTGCCCGTGCTGGCGGAGGCCAACATCATCGACGTTTCGGCAGGTCGAGCGTGGGACGCCTTCTACAACGATCCGGGGCGACCAGCGCCGGTCGATCACATGGCGGATCCGGCAAAGCTGATGGAGTACGCACCTGACGCCGCCACGGCTCAGGACATCGGGCTGGTGTTCTCCGAGGAGCCACCTCCGGGCGGTCAGCCCGTGAAGTCCGTCTCGGTGACCTGGCCCTCCTCGGACATCTCCTTCACCTGGGACGAGGCGGCTGGCAACTTCATTGTGGGTCTCAACGGCGAGGAGTCGCGCTCCACGACGGGCGGCCCGCAGCGTGCCGCGACCGCCGTGATCCAGTCGGTGGTCCAGACCGATTCGGGCTACGGCGACCGCTACGGAGGCAAGACGCCGCTCGTCGAGGTCATCGGGGAGGGCACGGCCCTGGTCCTGCGCGATGGACGCATGTGGTCGGTGACCTGGGAGCGGCCGGACATGGCGTCGGGCACCCGCTACTACCTCAGCGACGGCAGCCCCATGCCCTTTGCCATCGGTCAGGAGTGGATTGTCCTCATGGATCGCACCCTCAAGCCCACCGTGAAGTAGGCGCTCCGGGAGCCGAGTTCCACGTGGGCCACTAGCATGTGGGCACGGCCCTGGATGCGGGCCGTTCCCCACCGAGAGGTAGCCGTGTCCACCACCGAGAGCCCCGTCACCGGAACAACGCGCGTCAAGCGCGGCATGGCCGAGATGCTCAAGGGCGGCGTCATCATGGATGTCGTCACCCCCGAGCAGGCCAAGATCGCCGAGGACGCCGGTGCCGTGGCCGTCATGGCGCTCGAGCGTGTCCCCGCCGATATCCGTGCGCAGGGTGGTGTCGCGCGCATGTCCGATCCCGACATGATCCAGGGGATCGTGGAGACGGTGACGATTCCGGTCATGGCCAAGGCGCGCATCGGGCACTTCGCCGAGGCCCAGGTGCTCCAGTCCCTCGGGGTCGACTACATCGACGAGTCCGAGGTGCTGACCCCGGCTGACTACTCCAATCACATCGACAAATGGCAGTTCACGGTCCCCTTCGTCTGCGGGGCAACCAACCTTGGCGAGGCGTTGCGTCGCATCACCGAGGGCGCCGCGATGATCCGGTCCAAGGGCGAGGCCGGCACCGGGGATGTCTCGAATGCCGTGACACACATGCGTCGCATTCGCGACGAGGTTCGTCGACTCACGTCGCTGCCCGAAGACGAGTTGTTCGTCGCTGCCAAGGAGTTGCAGGCCCCCTACGACCTCGTGGTCGAGGTGGCCAGGGCTGGCAAGTTGCCCGTCGTTCTCTTCACGGCCGGCGGCATTGCCACGCCGGCGGACGCGGCGATGATGATGCAGTTGGGCGCCGAGGGCGTTTTCGTCGGCTCGGGCATCTTCAAGTCGGGTGACCCCGTGAAGCGTGCCGAGGCCATCGTCCAGGCGACTCGCCATTACGACAATCCCGACGTCGTCGCCAAGGTCTCGCGCGGTCTCGGCGAGGCGATGGTCGGCATCAACGTCGCTGACATCCCGGTCCATCACCGCCTCGAAGACCGGGGCTGGTGACGCGCCTTCCCCGCATCGGGGTCCTGTCCCTGCAGGGCGACGTACGCGAGCACGTTCGAGCGCTCGAGGAATCCGGTGCGGATGCGTGCCCGGTGGGCAGCGCGTCCGCACTTGCGGGCGTACAGGCGTTGGTGATCCCCGGGGGCGAGTCAACGACCATGTCGCTGCTGGCGGTCCGCGACGGACTGCTCGAGCCGCTGCGCGAGGCGAGACGTGCGGGGATGCCCATGTACGGCTCGTGCGCGGGGATGATCATGCTGGCCGACCGCGTGCTCGACGCACGTCCCGACCAACAGACCATTGGCGGCCTCGACGTCACGGTGCGGCGCAATGCCTTCGGGCGGCAGGTCGACTCGTTCGAGACGGAGATCCAGGTCGAGGGTGTGCCGGCGGGACCCTTTCCCGCGGTCTTCATCCGGGCGCCGTGGGTGGAATCCGTCGGCGAGTCCGTGCGGGTCCTTGCCCGGGTGGGCGCCTCGGACGGGACGGATACGATCGTGGCGGTTGCCCAAGGGCCCCTGCTGGCCACGTCGTTCCATCCGGAACTCACGGGGGACCTGCGGATCCACGAGATGTTCATCGGGATAGTGAGGCAGTACTCATGAGCGGCCACTCCAAATGGGCGACGACGAAGCACAAGAAGGCCGTCGTCGATGCCCGGCGAGGCAAGCTATTCGCCCGCCTGATCAAGAACATCGAGGTCGCTGCGCGGCAGGGTGGGGGAGACCCCGCGGGTAATCCCACCCTCTACGACGCCATCCAGAAGGCGCGCAAGAGTTCGGTCCCGCTCGACAACATCGAGCGGGCCATCAAGCGAGGCTCGGGAGCCGAGGCAGGCGGGGCCGACTACCAGACGATCATGTACGAGGGTTACGGACCCAATGGCGTGGCTGTCCTCGTCGAGTGTCTCAGCGACAACCGCAACCGAGCGGCGTCCGAGGTGCGGGTTGCCATGACGCGCAACGGCGGCAGCATGGCCGATCCCGGCTCGGTCTCTTATCTGTTCAGTCGCAAGGGCGTCGTCATGGTCCCGAGTGCCGCGGGGGTCGACGAAGACTCGATTCTCGCCGCCGTACTCGAAGCAGGTGCCGAGGAGGTCAATGACCTCGGTGACTCATTCGAGGTGATCTCCGAGGCCGGAGATGTGGTCGCTGTACGCACCGCCTTGCAGTCGGCTGGCATCGACTACGACTCGGCGGAGGCGACGTTCGTCCCCAGCATGCAGGTGCCGGTCGACGAGGAGACCGCCCGCAAGGTCTTCCGCCTCGTCGATGCCCTCGAGGACAGCGACGACGTGCAAAACGTCTATACCAACGTCGACGTGAGCGACGAGGTCCTCGCCGCGCTCGACGCCTGATCGAGGAGGGGCCATGGCCGAGCCCACGGGCCAGCAACTGACCGGCTGGGATGCCGCCACCTGGCGTACGGCTGCGGGTGACCCCTCCCTCCGGTCGACCGTCGTCGGCGTGTGCCTACTCGACTCGACGCCGTCCTGGGAGCGACTCAGGGCACGTGTCGAACGCCTCACGCGCGTGGTTCCGATCCTGCGACAACGACCCATTCGCGGTCTGTTCGGCGTTGCGTCTCCGCGCCTGGCCACCGATCCTGATTTCGACCTTGACCTGCATCTGCGACGCATGCGACTGGCGGGCCGTGGCACCTGGCAGGAACTGCTCGATGAGGCGCGCCGACTCAGCCTGACCGACTTCGACCGTGATCGAGCCCTGTGGGAAATGGTGCTCGTCGAAGGCGTCGAGGGAGGGCGATCGGCGCTGCTTCTCAAGCTCCACCACTCGATCGCCGACGGGCAGGCCACGGTGCTCATCGGTCTGTCGCTCGTCGAACTGGGCGTCGAGCCCAATCCGGACGAGCCAGACGCGCCGCCGGCCCCCGAGGCGACCGACATCTCCCAGCAGGCAGTGAGCCTGGCCGACATCTCCGACAACTTCCGGCGGGCGAAGGGCGCTGTCGAACGTGCGGCCGAGATCATGGTTGACCTGGCCCGCGGATCGATGAGTGACCCCGTCCGCACCTGGTCATCGGCCCTGTCGACCTTGGCGTCGGTGGGCCGCTTCACGGCTGTCCCCGATGGTCCGCTGTCGCCCCTCATGACCGGGCGCGGGACGACGTACCGTTTTGCGGCCTTCGACCTGCCGTTCACAGACCTGCGCGGTGCGGCAAAGGCACGGGGGCACAGCGTCAATGACGCCTTCATGGCGGCCGTGGGACTGGGGCTTGAGCGCTACCACGTGCGCCACTCGGTGGTCGTCGACGACCTGCGGTTCAACGTGCCGATATCCCTTCGAGGCGATGCCGGTGATCGCTCGGGTCAGGCATCCAATGCCGTCACCATCGCCAGGTTCACGCTTCCGGTAGCCGGACTGACGGTCGAGGAGCGCATGGACTCGGCCCATGCGCAGGTCGAACGCTGGCGCTTGGAGCCGGCCCTGCGCTGGGCCGATCCGCTCGCGGAGGTCAGTTGGCTGGTGCCGGTTCCGCTACTGGCGCACGCGGCCCGGGCAAGCGATGTCACGACCAGCAACGTGCCGGGCCCCCCGATCCCGCTCTACATCGCCGGATCGCGGATCGTGGGCATGTATCCGCTGGTCGCCACCATTGGCGCTGCCGTCAACGTCACGATGGTGACCTACGACGGATCCGCTTTCATCGGGATTTCCGCCGACGAGAGGGCCGTGCCGGACATCCACGAACTCGTTGCCGACCTGCGATCTGGCTTCGCCACGGTGACCGGCGGGCCGGTGGGAGGCGAGGATCCGCTCGCGACCCCCGGGGCGGCAGACGGCACGCCGAAGGCGCGCGCGGTCCGCGAGGAGCACACGCCTTCCGGGTAGCCTTCGGACAGGTGTTCGCATCGCCAGGCGATGCCATTCGTGGGAGGACCCGTGCGCGTCATGGGCGTGGACCCCGGCCTCACCCGCTGCGGAATCGGCGTGGTCGAGGGCGAGCCCGGTCGCGCCCTTCGCGTCCTGCATGTCTCGGTCGTACGCACCGGGGCCGACCTCCCCCTCGAGCAGAGACTGGCGCTGCTCGATGAGGCCATCGCCGGGCTCATCGCCACCCACGAACCCGAGTCCCTCGCCGTCGAGCGTGTGTTCAGCCAGCACAACGTGCGCACGGTCATGGGCACCGCACAGGCTGGCGCGGTGGCCATCCTGGCCGCAGGGCGTCGTGGGCTACCCGTCGCGCTACGCACTCCGAGTGAGGTGAAGGCGGCCGTGACCGGCCACGGCCGCGCCGACAAGGCTCAGGTCACGGCGATGGTGACCCGCTTGCTCAATCTGCCATCGCCGGTCAAGCCACCCGATGCTGCCGATGCACTGGCGCTAGCGATTACCGAGATCTGGCGCGGCCAGGCCGAGCGCCAGCGCGAGGCGGCTCTCGCGCGCATGTCCGGATGATCGCGTCTCTGCGCGGCACAGTGACGCATGTGACCGTTACGGGCCTCGTCATCGATGTCGGCGGTGTGGGTATCGCCGTCACCTGCACGCCGCAGACAGCCACATCAGTGCGCTCAGGAGAGCCGGTCAATCTCCACACGACGCTCGTTGTGCGCGAGGATTCCCTGACCGTCTACGGATTCACCGACGCCGACCAGCGCGACTGCTTCGAGGCCGTGCAACTGGTCTCCGGCGTTGGTCCCCGCACGGCCATGGCCTTGCTCGCCACGCTGACGCCTGATGACCTGCGGAAGGCGATCGGCCAGGAAGATCTCGCCGTCCTCGTGCGTGTCCCCGGGATCGGGCGAAAGGGGGCGCAACGCCTCGTCCTTGAGCTGAAAGACCGACTGGGCCCCGTGGCCGGGTCGCCCGACGTGGCCACGGCTCACTGGGAAGACTCCGTGCGATCGGGCCTGGAGTCCCTCGGGTGGTCCCGGCGTGAGGCTGACGCGGCCGTCAGTGCCGTCGCGCCGATGGCGTCAGCCAGTGAATCGCCCGATGTCGCCGAACTCCTCCGTGCCGCACTTCGCACACTGGATCGCGCATGAGCCTCGAGCACGACCCCGACCGTCTGGTCGATGCGCATGCCGATGGTGACGAGCGGGTTATCGAAGGCGCACTGCGACCGGAGCGTCTCGATGAGTTCATCGGCCAGCCACGCGTGCGCGCGCAACTCGGCATCGTCCTGGAGGCGGCGCGCCAACGCGGGCGCCCGGCCGATCACCTCTTGCTGTCCGGCCCTCCGGGTCTCGGCAAGACAACACTGGCGTCCATCGTGGCTCATGAGATGGACGCGCCGCTGCGTGTGACCAGCGGACCTGCGCTTCAGCACGCCGGCGACCTGGCGGCTGTGCTGTCCAGCCTCCATCCCGGTGAGGTCCTCTTCGTGGACGAGGTGCACCGCACGTCCCGTGCCGCCGAGGAGATGCTCTACATCGCCATGGAGGACTTCCGGGTCGACGTCGTGATTGGCAAGGGACCCGGAGCCACCGCGGTGCCGCTCACCATCGAGCCTTTCACTCTCGTCGCGGCGACCACGCGAGCCGGATTGCTCCCGAGTCCACTCCGCGATCGATTCGGGTTCACGGCACACCTGGACTTCTATGATCCGGTCGACCTCGAACTCATCCTCGATCGTTCCGCGCGACTCTTGCGCGTATCCGTCGATGAGTCAGGCATCCACGAGATCGCGCGTCGATCGCGTGGTACGCCGCGCATCGCCAACCGCTTGCTCCGTCGCGTCCGTGACTGGGCCGAGGTTCACGGGCATCCGTCGATCGACCTGTCCACGGCGCGTTCCGCGCTCGACCTCTACGAGGTCGACGCCCTCGGGCTCGACCGCCTGGATCGCGCGGTCCTCGACGCCCTCGTGCGCCGCTTCGGGGGAGGGCCGGTCGGCCTGTCGACCCTTGCCGTGGCCGTCGGCGAGGAGACGGAGACCGTCGAGACGGTGGCAGAGCCCTTCCTGGTGCGCTGCGGATTCCTCCTGCGCACGCCGCGAGGCCGAGTGGCGACCCCGGCCGCCTGGGAGCACCTGGGGCTGGCCTACGCGGGCTCCCCGGCCCAGGACCTGCTGGACTTCCCCGGCTCCGAGTGAAGCCCCCGGGAGCCTCCGGATAGGCTGCTGCGTCGAATCAGCCACGGCGCCATCGGCCCTTCAGGCCGGGTGTCCCAAGGAGGTCACGCGTGGAGAGCCTGTCGACCCTGCTCCCCATTCTCCTCATCGGCGTGGTCTTCTACCTCCTCATTATGCGGCCGGCCCGCAATCGGCAGAAGAAGCAGCAGCAGATGATGTCGACGCTGGCCCCGGGCTCACGGATCATGACGACCGCGGGCATCTTCGGCACTGTGGTGGAGATCGATGAGGACGAAGCCAGCATCGAAATCGCGCCGGGAGTCGTGATCCGCGTCGTCAAGGCAGCGATCGGCCGCGTGCTCGACGAACCAGAGTCGCCCCAACTCGAAGCGCCGCCCGCCTCGGGCAGCGGAGACCCCGCCTAGCCCTGAGCCACGTCACGCGCGCCTTCGGCGCGCCCGAGGAGTGAGGATCCCTTGGCCACCAAGCAGAGCAGCAGGACCGGAGCGCAGGTACGCGTCGGCCGGTCACTCCTGGTCATGGCCCTCATCCTCATCGGTCTTGCCGTGTGGGCGTTCTTCCCCGGACAGGATCATGCTCCGCGACTTGGTCTCGATCTGCGCGGTGGCACCCAGGTCATCTTGATTCCTCGCGCCGTGCAAGAAGGCGAGACCATCACCGACCAGCAGCTTGAGCAGACGGTGTCGATCATCCGTCAGCGCGTCGACGGCATTGGCGTGGCCGAGTCGGAGGTCACGGTCCAGGGTTCGGGTGACAACGCGGCCATCGTGGTGTCGGTCCCCGACGTGAGCCAGGAGCGCCTGGTCGAGCTCGTGGGCCGCACGGCCCTTCTCGACTTCCGGCCCGTCTGGACGGTGGCACCCCCCGGCGTGGCCACTCCGGTCGACGACACCGCGGCCGTCACCGACGACACGGCGCCGACTCCCGAGCCAGCCCCCTCGCCCGCGGCGGACGACACCGCGACCGCGCCCGGGTCAGGAGCGCAGATCGTCCAGGCACCCGACAACACGCCCGAGTTCCAGGCGCAGGTGGCTGACCTTGACTGTCTTCTCCCCGAGAACCAGGCCGGAGGCACGCCGGATGATCCGGTGGAGTGGCTCGGCACCTGCGACCAGGACGGGCTGGCCAAGTACACCCTTCAGCCGGCGTTCATCAAGGGCACCAACGTGACGGGAGCCAGCGCAGGACTCCCGCAGCAGGGTGTCGGTGGCTGGGTCGTCTCGTTGAACTTCGACTCCGAGGGCGCGGCGGCGCTGTCCAAGGCCTCGCAGGAGCTGTACTCCCTGCCCGATTGCCAACCCGGCGGTGCGAGCCCCTGTAACGCGTTCGCCATCGTCCTCGACGGCGTCGTCGTCTCCGCGCCCCGGTTCAATGAGCCCATCCTGGGTGGCCAGGCGCAGATCGAGGGCGACTTCACCGCCCAGGAAGCCCAGGACCTCGCCAACATCCTCACGTACGGCGCACTTCCCGTGACCCTCGATGTGGCGGAGGTGACGACCGTCTCGCCGACCCTGGGCAGTGACCAGTTGCGGGCCGGCCTCATCGCGGGCGCCCTGGGCCTGGCCCTCGTGACGCTCTTCCTCCTCGTCTACTACCGGGCACTGGGCGTTGTGGCCGTGCTGAGCCTGGGCATCGCCGGCGCAATGCTGTACTTCCTGATGATCGCGCTGGGTAATGCGATCGGTTTCACGCTCACCCTCGCAGGCATCGCGGGTGTTGTCGTCGCCATTGGTGTCACGGCCGACTCGTTCATCATCTACTTCGAACGCATCCGAGATGAGATTCGCGATGGCCGAACTCTTCGGCAGGCAACGGATGCCGGGTGGGTGCGAGCGCGACGCACGATCCTTGCGGCTGACTTCGTCTCGCTGTTGGGTGCCGTCGTCATCTACATCCTGTCGGTGGGCAATGTGCGCGGGTTTGCCTTCGCTCTGGGTCTCACCACCGTGGTCGACGTCATCGTCGCCTTCCTGTTCACCCGGCCCGCCGTGGTGCTCTTCGGTCGCACGCGCTGGATGCAGCGGGGTAGTTGGCTCACCGGTCTCGACCCCCGACGTCTGGGCGGCCGCTCGGCCGAGGCGGTTGCCGCTGCGGCCGGTATGAAGTCCCAAGCGCGCGGCGAGGGGAAGGTGGACGCCTGATGTCGAAGAAGCCCCTAGGGTCACGCCTCTATGACGGTGACGTCTCGATCGACTTCGTCGGTCGGCGCCGCACCTGGTACATCGTTTCTGCCCTCATCCTGCTCGTCGCCGTTGGTGCCCTCTTCTTCCGTGGCCTGAACCTCGGCGTCGAGTTCCGTGGCGGCGCGGTCTTCACCGTTCCCAACGCCACGTGCTCGGTCGAGTCTGCGCGCGAAGCAGCGCAGGGGGTCGTGGGCGGCGAGCCGATCGTCACACAGACCGGTGCGGGCTTCATGCGTGTCCAGACCGAGCCCCTGTCGCAGGAGCAGAACCTGGCGGTGGCGGACGCTCTGGGTGGTGCCTGTGGCGTGCCGGCAACGGACGTCACGGTGCAGGCGACAGGTCCATCGTGGGGTCAGGAGATCACCGCCAAGGCCCTCCAGGCCCTGGTCGTCTTCCTGCTCCTGGTCTCTCTCTTCCTGTCCATCTACTTCGAATGGCGCATGGCCATCGCCGCGCT
>NBNH01000007.1 GCA_004379115.1 Actinomycetales bacterium mxb001 | reverse complement strand
TCCTGCGGGGTAAGCGCCCGAAATCGGTGCTCCGCACCGCGCATCGCCATGACATCTCCTGCGCCGAGCCACACGGACACGACTCCCGCATCGGTGATCACCTGCAGGAGACCTTCGCCCGAACGCACCAGATGAAGCTCATGGCGAGCATTCACATGCCAGGCGCCCATGCCGGCATGCTCCTCGCCCGCAGCGGGAGGTTCGATGGAGACGACCGCTCGGATGTCGCCTTGGTTGCCAGGCAGCCAGCGGGCGACGTCCGCGGCGTCGATGTCGCCACCGTCGACTGACCAGAACTCGCTACCTACCGCGGCGAGCAGGTCGGGCGCATCGGCTCGATCGAAGCGCGGCACCTCAGTCCACCCTCGCCCACGCGTCCTGGAGGATCTGCCGGCTCTCCTCGAGAACCTGGGGCATCGTCTTGGTGTGACCGATCACCGGCAGGAAGTTGGTGTCGCCACCCCATCGCGGCACCACGTGCTGGTGCAGGTGCCCCGCGATGCCCGCACCCCCGACCTTGCCCTGGTTGATGCCGATGTTGAAGCCATGCGCGCGCGTTGTGGCGCGCAGGACCTCCATCGATCGCTGAGTGAGTTCGCCGATCTCGAGCACCTCTTCGGGCGTGAGGTCGGTGTAGTCAGGCACGTGACGGTAGGGGCACACCAGTAGGTGCCCGGCGTTGTAGGGGAAGAGGTTGAGGACCACGTAGGCGTGGATGCCCCGCTGCACGACCAGACCCTCGTCCTCCGGCATCTGCGGGGCACGGCAGAAGGGGCAGTCGTCCCCTGGACCGTCGTGCGTAGGCCGGCTCTCCCCTGAGAGGTAGGGCTGTCGATGCGGCGTCCATAGGCGCTCCCAGCGGTCAGGCAGGCCCGCGTGGTCACGGCGTACGTCGTCGCTCATGAGGACGGTGCGCTGTCGACCTGGATGCGCCGGTCGATAGCACCGGAGATCTCGGCGAGTGCCTCGTCGACGGTGACTCCGTTGCGCTGGCTGCCATCGCGGTAGCGGAATGACACGGCCCCTGCCGCAACATCATCGTCCCCGGCGATGAGCATGTAGGGAACCTTCGACTTCTGCGCGGTACGGATCTTCTTCTGCATCCGGTCGCTCGAATCATCGACCTCGACGCGGATGCCGGCCGCTCGCAGACGTGAGGCCACGTCATGCAGGTAGTCGGCGTGGGAGTCCGACACGGGAATGCACACAACCTGCACCGGGGCGAGCCACGGAGGGAAGGCGCCAGCGTAGTGCTCGAGGAGAACGGCGAAGAACCGCTCGATGGACCCGAAGAGGGCACGATGGATCATCACCGGGCGTTGCCGCGTGCCGTCGGGGCCCTGGTATTCGAGGTCGAACCGCTCGGGGAGATTGAAGTCGAGCTGGATCGTCGACATCTGCCACGTGCGTCCGATCGCATCCTTGGCCTGCACGGAGATCTTCGGACCGTAGAACGCCGCACCACCCTCGTCGAGGACGAGTTCCAGGCCCTGCTTCTCGGCAGCCTCGCGCAGCACCTCCGTCGCCTCGGCCCACACCTCGTCGGAGCCCACGGACTTCTGCGGGTCACGCGTCGAGAGCTCCAGGTAGAAGTCCTCGAGTCCGTAGTCGCGCAGGAGGTCGAGCACGAAGGTGAGCAGCTTGTCGAGTTCCTCACCCATCTGCTCACGCGTGCAATAGATGTGGGCATCGTCCTGGGTGAACCCACGCGCACGGGTCATGCCCTGCACGACGCCCGACTTCTCGTAGCGGTAGACGGTGCCGAACTCGAAGAGACGCAGGGGCAACTCGCGGTAGGAGCGGCCGCGCGCGTCGAAGATCAGGTTGTGCATGGGACAGTTCATCGGCTTGAGGTAGTAATCGAATCCCTGGCGCCGCACGTGGCCGTCGGCATCGATCTCGGCGTCGAGTTGCATCGGCGGGTACATGCCCTCGGCGTACCAGTCGAGGTGCCCGGACTTCTCGAACAGCGCTGCCTTGGTGATGTGCGGAGTGTTGACGAACTCGTAGCCGCCTTCCTCGTGGCGTCGCCGCGAGTAGTCCTCCATCACCCGACGCACTACGCCGCCCTTGGGGTGGAAGACCGCGAGACCCGACCCGATCTCCTCGGGGAAGCTGAACAGGTCGAGTTCGGCGCCGAGCTTGCGGTGGTCGCGCTTCTCAGCCTCCTCCAGGAACGTCAGGTAGGCCTGGAGCTGATCCTTGCTCGGCCACGCGGTGCCGTAGACCCGCTGCAGTTGCTCATTGGCCTGATCGCCCAGCCAATACGCCGCGGCCGTGCGCATGAGGCGGAAGGCGTTCTGCGGGATGTAGCGGGTGTCGGGCACGTGCGGACCACGGCAGAGGTCTCCCCAGCAGACGGCCCCGGTCTTGGCATCGACATTGTCGTAGATGGTGAGCTCGTTGCCGCCGACTTCCATGACCTCGGCACCGCCCTCGCTGCCGATCAAGCGAAGCTTGAAGGGCTCCCCCGCGAGCTCGTGCCGCGCCTCGTGGTCGGTGACGACGCGACGATGGAACCGCTGTCCGGACTTCACGATCTCCTGCATGCGCTTCTCGAGCGCCTTGAGGTCGTCGGGTGTGAAAGGGCGCTCGACCGAGAAGTCGTAGTAGAAGCCGTCCTTGACGGGCGGACCGATGCCGAGCTTGGCCTCCGGGAACGTGTCTTGAACGGCCTGGGCCAGCACATGCGCGGTCGAGTGCCGCAGCACCGCCAGCCCCTCCGGGGTCTCGACCGAGACCGCCTCGACGGTGTCGCCGTCGATCAAGGGGGTTGCGAGGTCGCGCAATTCACCGTTGATTCGGGCTACGACAACGGAGCGGTCACCTCCGACGACATCGAACGCGGTGGCGCCGGCAGCAACCGCTTGGCCATGCTCACCGTCGGCGGTCACGACGGTGACGTGAAGGTCGGACACGGTCTTCCTTCCGCTGGCGGTGGTCCCAGCTGCTCCCACGATCTGGCTGAGTGCGCGCAGGCTACCGTTATGGTCTCACTCGTGGGCGAAACTGCCGATGGGCTCCCCGGGCACGGCGGCGCTGCCTACCTCCGGATGGCACGCTCGGCCGCGGTGGCCGGGCTGGTCTTCTCTGCGCTCATCATCCTCGTGTTGGTCCTGTTCCGGACCGCCTTCCCCTTCGACCAACTCATCGACTCGAATGCTGCGCTCTCACAGGCGCAGATCGATCGCGGGCGATGGGCCCTCTACCTGCTGCCCTTTGCCGGCATCGCGTTCATCTGGTTCATGGCTGCCCTCAACTACAGCGTGGGCCATGCCGACCATCGCCTCTTCACGACGGTCTTCATCGCCTCGGGGATCATCTTCGTCGGGCTCATCTTCGTTGCGGGCGCGGTTGCCTCGGCTGAAGTGGCCGCGTGGGTGGCTGGCGGCGATCTCCTGCGCCCGGAACGTCTCATCCCGGCCACCATCGTCAATGCACTGCTCGCGGACTATTCCGCCCGCATGGCCGCGATCTTCTGCCTGTCGGTGTCGACGTTCGGCCGCATGCGCAAGACGCTTCCCTCGTGGCTAACGATTCTCGGAACGGTGACGGGCCTGTTCCTGCTGCTGGTCCCCTTTGGGGTGCGCTACGTCGAATACGTCTTCCCCGCGTGGGTAGCGATCCTGAGCCTCTACCTGTTCATCAAGGACCCGGCAGGGCAGCGGGCCGCCGACTCCAGCGACATCCGCTAGTCATCCGTGGTGGGCGATACTGGGTTCGAACCAGTGACCCCTCGCGTGTGAAGCGAGTGCTCTACCACTGAGCTAATCGCCCGTGCGCCCGTGGACGCTCGTTCTGCCGCGCGAGACTACCGCAGCGGTTGCTCACCACGGGAGCAGGTCCGTCACCGGCCGGAGGGTAAATCCAAAGGCCAGCACGTACCAAGTACCGGCAGCGACCAGGACCGCGACGATGATGGCGCCGATGATGAGGTTGCGTGTGCGCGTGCGCGGATCCAGGGCGGCGTCGGCCGCCTTCTTCGCCCAGCGGCGCACAGGATCCAGCAGGCGTCTGGCCCAGGCGTATTCCGAAGCCAGGACGATGAGGCCCAGGATGATGGTCGCCCAGCCCGGACCGGGCAGTACGAGCATCGCGATGCCCGCGAATACGAGCCCGAAGCCGAGCAGCAGCACCGCGGCTTGCCAGATGACGTGCGTGGAACGCCGCCGTTGAGCCCAGGCGCGCGCCCGTAGGTGCGGAGGAAGGACGCGGTCGATGGCCTCCTCGTAGCCCTCGACCAGTCGCTCCGCGGCCTCCTCAGCCTCCTCTTCGAAGCGCTCGAGGCGGGATTCCGGTTCGCCGTCATCATCGTCGCGGCGGGATTCGCTCACCTCTCCACGTTATCGGCGCCGCGGCTCACCATGCATCTCCTCAGGGATCCGGCGACACCGCCGCGCGCGCACGGAACTCGGCCTGGACCGCACGGGTGATGGGACCGGGGGCGGCGTAGGACGTGGCATCGCACCGGTGCACCGGCTGGACATCGCGCGTCGACGACGTCACGAACACCTCGTCGGCTTCGGCCAGGGCCTCAATAGGCACGTCCCACTCGCGTGCGTCGCTCCACTCCAGGACCAGCGCGCGGGTGACGCCCGGCAGGCAACCGGTCACCAGCGACGGAGTGATCAGGTCACCCCCGAGCACGAGGAAGACATTGGACCCGGTGCCCTCGCACAATCGACCCTCCGTGTCGGGCATCAGCGCCTCCCCCGCGCCATGACGATGCGCCTCCGCGAGAGCGATCACGTTGTCCATGTACGAGGTGGACTTCACGCCAGCGAGTGGGCTGCGGTCGTTGCGCGGCCAGGGCACCGTGATGACAGCGGCGGACTCGGGCCACGGGTGAGCGGTGGCCATGGCCACCACCAGCGTGGGGTTCGCGTCTCCTCGGTCACTGCCCAGTGGGGCCACGCCAGCGGTGTAGGTGATCCGCAGCCGCGCGAGCGGACCTGTCTCGCTGGCATTCGCCTCGACGGTCGCCATGACCGCCGTGCTCAGCTCGTCGCGTGGCGGCGTAGGCAGCCCGATGCGCTGCGCCGAGCGATCAAGGCGATCCAGATGTCGGCTCAGGGCGAACGGCACACCGTCGACGACCTTGAGGGTCTCGAAGACGCCATCGGCCACGGTGAAGCCGTGATCGAGCACTGACACGGTGGCGCGGTCGAGTTCGACGAGCCCACCCCGCTCAGAAACCCAGTACTTCACGCCGCCCTCCTCCGTGCAGCATGGCAGACGCAAGGACTCACGCGACGCCCCATTCCTGGGCGGCCAACGACGTCAGTCGTGCCGCCTTGAGTTCTGTCTCTGCCCACTCGGCCTCGGCGTTCGAACCCCACGTGATGCCCGCGCCGGTGCCGAATCGCACGGTGTCACCGCGCCGCCAGAACGTGCGGATCGCCACGGCAAGGTCGGCCGTGCCCTCATCGGCGTCCACCCAGCCGAACGCACCGCAGTAGAACTCACGAGACACCGGTTCGAGCCCCTCGATGATGCGCAGGGCGGCGATCTTCGGCGCGCCGGTCACCGAACCGGGGGGAAATGCGGCGTCGATGATGTCCCGCCATCCGCTGCCCGGGGTGAGTTCCCCGCGCACCGTCGACACCAGGTGCACGAGACCGGGATGCTCTTCGACCGCCAGGAGCGCCGGAACCGTGACCGTGCCGGGTCGGCACACGCGCGAGAGGTCGTTGCGGACCAGGTCGACGATCATCACGTTCTCCGCCTCGTCCTTCGCGGTGAGGTCCGACTCCGTGCGCCCGGTGCCCTTGATCGGTCCGGACTCGATGACGTCACCGCGGCGACTCACGAACAGTTCGGGCGATGCACACGCGATGTGGACGTCATGGTCCGGAAGGCGCAGCATGCCCGCGAAGGGTGCCGGGTTGCCCTGGCTTAACAGGGCGTACAACCCGCCGATGTCATGGGCAGACGGATCAGGAAGTTCCGCCTCGATGACACGGCAGATATTCGCCTGGTAGACATCCCCTTCCGCAATGCGGCCGCGGACGAACTCGACAGCGTCGATGTAGTCCCTCTGGTCCAACGACGTTCGCCAGCGCCCGGGCCCGCGCCAGGGACCGGCCACATCCTCGGGGGATCCGGGCTCCCACCGACCGAATCGGGCGAGCACGGCCGGGCCGTCGTAGGGCAGGGCGACGGCCCAGCGGCCGCCACCATCGAGGACGCCCGGATCCTGAGCGACCTCGAGCAAGTCGGTGGCCACCAGTCCACCCAGGTAGGCCGCTGCCGCCCCTGCCGCTGCTCGCATGGCCCCATCCTGGCCCCGACGGGCCGCGTTGAGCGAGATTCGCCCCGTCGGCTATCGTCGTGGGGCTTGGCGGCTTGCCGCCTACGCGGACGTAGCGCAGTTGGTAGCGCATCACCTTGCCAAGGTGAGGGTCGCGGGTTCGAGTCCCGTCGTCCGCTCGAAGGTCCTCACCCCAGGACCTCTGGTGGAGTGGCCGAGAGGCGAGGCAAGGGACTGCAAATCCCTCTACACGGGTTCAAATCCCGTCTCCACCTCGGATGCACCACACGCGGGCGATTGGCGCAGGGGCTAGCGCGCTTCCTTGACACGGAAGAGGTCACAGGTTCAAATCCTGTATCGCCCACCGCAGCACCTAGCAACAGCTTTCCCCCCGTTGGCGGAGTCTGCCGTCAGCAGGGCCCCTACTCCTCGGCGGCGAATGCCCAGACGTCGTAATCGTCGAGAGTGACTCCCCCGAAGCCGTTGACCTCCAATGCACAGGCGATCTGAGCCCGATGCTCGGTCGAGTG
>NBNH01000061.1 GCA_004379115.1 Actinomycetales bacterium mxb001 | reverse complement strand
CCACGGCCCGAATCCTGCCCATTGACCGGATCATGTTTGAGCGGCATTTCCACACATCGCTGATGAGTGCCGCCTCACATGACCAGCGGGAGGAACACTTCCTATGGCTGGGGTGGCACGCACTCAACCGCGTGGGACAGGCCGACGGCGACTTTGACCGTTGGCTGGCCATGGTCGAGCAGTACGACACGGGCGGTGATCCCGAGGTCCCTACGGACCCGGTAGCGAACACTGGGCAATAGCCGAATTAGCCGTCGCTACCGGCATTTCACCGAATGACCTGATGAACACGCACCCGGCCATGCTCACGGCCATGCGGCAGGTCATCAACCAACGGAATAGGGGCTGACGTGGCGCGTACAGCAGACCTGCAGATTTATGGTCTGACTGGACTACTGCGCGACTTGCGACGACTGCCCAAGGAGGCGTCGGACGAGCTCCGCACGTCCTCCAAAGAAATTGCGACCCGCTACATGGTTCCTGCCTACAAAGCAGCCGCCATGAATGCGGGACCGTGGGGACCGGCTATTGCCGCCACGGTGCGGGCCAAGCGTGACCGCGTGCCGGCGGTCAGCATCGGTAGCAATCGCAGGGGAGCGTTTAGCGGCGGCGCCTCCCCCACCATGGTGCGCTACCCATCGCACGCTGGCACTCGTGGCAAGTCTGGAGCGGCGGGCACCCTGCCGCCAGCATTCGGCGCAGGCACCGGCTGGATGCACAGCATGGGCCGATACAAGGGCGACGCACTACGCGAATGGCTTAGTGCCGTTGACCGAATCAAGCGCAAGTTTGAGCGAGGAGCATAAATGGCTGGTGGCCGCACACTAACCGTTGCTCTCGTAGCGAACACAAATAGTTTCCGGCGCGGCATGATGTCCGCGGTCCGTGACGCGCAAGGCTTCCAAGGCAAGATGACCGCGCTCGGCGCCAGTATGCGCGGCATGGTCGGACCTGCGCTTGCGGCTGCAGGCGCCGCCGTCGGTGCGTTCGCTCTCAAGCTTGGCGTGGATGGCGTCAAGGCTGCCATTGAGGAAGAACGCGCCGTCACCTCATTGGCCAAGACTCTGGCAAATGTGGGCCAAGCGTTTGCTGTCCCGCAGGTTGAAACATTCATAGACAACCTGCAATTTGCTACCGGTGTCGCGGACTCGGATTTGCGCCCAGCATTCCAGCGGCTCGTCACTGCTACGCAGGACGTGACAAAGGCTCAGGACATGCTGCGCCTTGCGCTTGACATCAGCGCTGGCACGGGCCGTGACCTGCAGTCGGTCACCATGGCACTGTCAAAGGCGGCCGGCGGTCAATTCACCGCCTTGCGGCGCTTGGGTGTACCGCTTGACGACGCGACCATAAAGTCCAAGGACTTGGGCGCTGTCATGGGGCAGCTGTCCAAGACGTTCAGCGGACAAGCGGCAGCGGCAGCCAATACCTATGAAGGCCAAATCAAGCGCCTCAGTGTCGCCTTTGACGAGCTGCAGGAATCGTTTGGCAAGGGATTCCTAGCGGGGCTAGGGTCCACCGCCGACGGCACCGACAACCTCGAGCAATCCATCAGGGATCTGCAGCCCGCGCTCGAGGCCCTAGGCACCTCCATTGGTGAAGGCGTCCGCGCCCTCGGAGACCTCACCAACGGCGTTAGCGACTTGGGCCAGCAGCTTGACGTTCCCGTCAATAAGAGTCTGTCTGACTTCTCCAGTTACCTAGTTGGTCTGCCGGGTCTGCTCAAGACGGCAGCCGCGGGCGTCGGACTGTTCACGGACGATACGGTCA
>NBNH01000060.1 GCA_004379115.1 Actinomycetales bacterium mxb001 | reverse complement strand
GTGTCCCACTCCTGCTGCGAGAGCGGGGTGACGAGGTCGTTGAAGTCAGCGGACGCGGACTGCCAGGCGGTGAAGATCTGGTCGAAGTCAGCGTCATCAGGGATGGGCGTAGCCATAGGCACACGCTACGACGTCAGCGCATGAGTTGGTAAGTGGTCCGCCACTTCCCCGACGACACAGGTGTCAGCGACACGCTCCCGGAGTAGCCGACGTAGGCGCCGAGGCCGCCGATGACCGCGCGCTCGACCGGCGCGACCGGGCCATCGCTGGTTCCCGTCTGGGCCAGGCCGAGCACGAGAAGCCGATCGGACGCTCCCCAGGAGTACTGCATGAACGACAGCAGCGTCTGCCGAGCATCGGCTCGCGCCACCGACTGGGCAGACACGTTGTAGTGGCCCCGGTCCGCACCCGCGGTGCGCGTCCAGCCGCCGGCCAGGACCAGGTCGCCCACTCCTCCGCTCGCGGTCTTCGACGTCAGCACGCGGGTGTAGCGCGTCTGCTCCTGCGGACCACGAAGCGTCGGCTTCACGGGAGTCGCGGCACCCTGCTGCGCGAACGTCGTGAACGTCCACGTGGATGGCGGCTGGTACTCCGCGTAGCCGGATGCTCCGGTGAACCGCCCGGTGCCGCCGGAGATGACGTAGGCCGTGGGCTTGGTCGGCAACTGCGTCGCGTCGGCCACGATCATGGAGTTGACGAAGAGCGTGCCGTCGGCAAACTCGAACATCGCCTGCACCGCTCGGCGTTCGAGGCTGCCAGCGAGATCTTGCACCACGATCGATGACGCCGTGTAGTCGGCGACCAACTCACTGTCGTCCACCAGCCTGCCCTTGGTCAGCGTCATGTTGCCGACAGTCGAACCAGCGCTCGCCAGCATGATGCGCTCCGTGCTCACCAACTCACGCTCGTAGGTCTCCGTGGCCGGTGACGACAGATCGACGCGTGTGTTGCCCAGGAGCGTGATCGCCCACTGCTGGGTGCCCTCGCCGGACGTGATGACCGCCGCCCCGCGCACGCCACGGAACTGGCCCGTGCCGCCCAGCAGGCCCGCTTCGGTCGGACCCGAGAAGTCACCGGTCGCCTGGAAGACGAGGCTGCCCTCGGCGAAGGTGATCTGCACCGTGTCCTGCGCGCCGAGATGGCCGGTGTAGGCGATGCCTCGTCGCAGAAAGGTGCCCTGAGTCAGTCCAGACGCCTTCGCTGTGCCCGACTCGATGATGACGTCACCCCAGTCCGCGCCATTGTCGATGCCGATGGGCACGACGCGTCGCTCGTCAAGCGTGAGCGAGACGACGAGTTGGCGATCAGGCACGACCTGCGCCGATGATGCGGGTGGCACCGCTGTCGCAAGCACGACGCCCATGCACATCAGGGCGATGACAACGATTCGGGGCTTGCGCATCGGGCCAGGGTAGTCGTCAGGCCAGTGCGACAGTCGGTGACTCCAGGAAGGTGGCGACATCTGACAGGAACGTCGATCCGGCGGCGCCGTCGACGATGCGGTGGTCGAAGGTGAGCGACAGTTGCATCACCGGGCGTACGCACAGTCCGCCGTTGCTCACCCACGCACGGTCCATGATGCGGCCGGTCGCGAGGATCGCGGCCTCACCGGGCACGAGGATCGGCGTTCCGCCATCGACGCCGAAGACACCGACGTTGGTCACCGTGATCGTGCCTTCCACCGAGTCAGCCGGCGTGAGCTCACCGCGACGAGCCCGCTGGGTGAGCTCGCCGATCGCACGCGCCAGCCCCGAGAGCGACAGCGATCCCGCATCACGCACATTCGGCACCACGAGCCCGCGGTCGCTGGCCACAGCGATGCCGAGGTTGACATGCGAGTAGACCTCGATCTCGCTGCTGCCATCAGGCAGGTCGACCCACGACGAGTTGATGATGGGAGTGCGAGTGACGGCATTGACCATCGCTGCGGCAACAACCGTAAGTGGGGTTGGCTTGAGGCCGGCAAACGCCGGATGCTCACGCATCTGCTCGACGAGTCGCACGGTGCCGGAGACATCGACATCGAGCCACTCGGTGACATGCGGCGCTGTCGACACCGACCGCACCATCGCCTCGGCCATCGCCCGACGCACACCACGCACCGGGATGCGTTCGCCACGCACGGGCGGCGCGACGGTGGGCAGGACTCTCGTCGACGCGACCAGCGCAGGCGCTGCCGCCGCGCGCTGCACGTCATCGCGCGTGATATCTCCGTGCGGACCGCTGGGTGCCACGGTGGCCAGGTCGATGCCGAGCTCGCGGGCGAGGAATCGCACGGGTGGCTTGGCCAGCGGCCTTCCGGTGGACATCGCAACGGGAGTGGGCGCTGCTGCCGGGGCGTGCGATCGCGCGCGCAGGTGGCGCTTGCGGGTAGTGCCGTGCGCGACGCCGTAGCCGACCAGCACCGCTTCACGCGCCTCACCCTCGGCCGAAGGCTCTGCCGGTGACGAAACCTCGACCGACATGATCGGCGTACCCACGGGCACGACACGCCCCTCGGCCACGAGCAGTGCGCTCACGGTGCCGCTGAACGGGCACGGCAACTCGACCACGGCCTTGGCTGTCTCGATGTCAACGATCGGCTGGTTGATCTCGACGACGTCGCCGACGGCCACGCGCCAGTTGACGATCTCGGCCTCGGTCAGGCCCTCGCC
>NBNH01000458.1 GCA_004379115.1 Actinomycetales bacterium mxb001 | reverse complement strand
GTTAGAGCTACCAATGGCCGCTGCAAAGGTACGAAACCCTGTAACAGCCCCAAGTAATGTAACAGTGCCTGTACCCGGTGAGGTACAAGTTTCCTGTACGCGATCAGCTAATACGAGTGCCATGATCTAACTCCAGAGATTAGGCGATACGGAGGATGGCGTTGGATGCGTCTGCAGTTGGGAACACAATGGTAAACGTACCATTAGTCGAGGTCTTATCGCCGCCAAACGACAGAACTGCAACGCAAGCATTGCTTTGCGAAGAGTTGTAAATCATGGCACCGGCAGCGGTAATCGTTGCGCTGGCCCACGAAGCGTTGGAGAACGACAGATATGCAGTAGTACCCGACGAGGTCGGAACTTGCGAAATCGTCAGCGTCTGACCGCCAGTCGTGTAGTTGGTACCCGACGACGACACTTCACCAGTAGCGGTGTAGGCGGTAGTCGAGGCATCCAGCGAAGCCGACGAGGTGTACAGAGCGATTTTGAAGGTATCAGCAGCGGTGGATGCGCGAACAACACCGGTACCGAAGTTGTGGATACCGTCAAGGATTTGCACCTTGAACGATGTAGCCATTGCTTGAGTAATTGCCATTTTAAAACTCCTAAGTTAAAGCACAGGGACGCGAACTTGACCGTCGCGGTATGCACTACGACGGTCCTTACCATCGCCAAGTACTTTGAGGAGGGCCAAGGATTCTTGGTATTTCTGCTCGTAGTAATTGACCATGTCTTGCTCGCCCTTCTGGAAGATGACAGCTTCACGAAGCGCACCATACAAAAGGACGGTTTCAAAATTGTCACCCAACCACGACGTACCGGTTGGGTTGTTAATACTGTTTACGGTCATGGTAAAACCAGACCCGCTGCCGCCAATATCGGAAGCTGCTGCTGATAGCACGTTACCCGCTTGGTACAAGGACCCACCGTTTCTAAGGATCACCTCAGTAACAGCCCCGCCAGTCACAATAATCGTAGCGGTTGCGTAAAGGCCAGTACCCCCAGTCAGGTTGATACCGTTATAGGTGCCGTCTACATAGCCAGAGCCAGCAGTAGTAATGCTGTAGCTACCAATAACGCCTTTAACGATAGATACGGGATAGTAGTAATAGTGCAGTTCTGCTTGGTAACTAGAGTCTGGCGTCGGGCCG
>NBNH01000457.1 GCA_004379115.1 Actinomycetales bacterium mxb001 | reverse complement strand
CAGCAGCAGCCAGCCGATGACGAGATCGCCGGAGGCGAGCAGCAGGCGCGTCGTGTTCAGGCCCACCTTGTAGATCTCGTCGGGATTCTCCTGCGAGGCCATCGCCCAGCCGCCGAGTGCGGCGATCATGCCCTGGACGTCCTCGAGCGCCTTGCCGAGCAACTCGCGCTCGGCGGCCAGGACGCCGTTGCCAGCGTCGCCCTTCACCGTCTCAGTGATCTGCGCGGCCAGGTAGAAGATCGCCTTGAACTGGTCGCGGACCATCTTGCGGAAGAAGAAGTCGAGGCCCTGGATCGCCGTGGTGCCCTCGTAGAGGGTGTCGATCTTGGCATCGCGGATGTACTGCTCGACGGGGTAGTCCTGCAGGTAGCCCGAGCCGCCGAAGGTCTGCAGCGACGTGGCGAGCAGCTCGTAGGAGCGCTCGGAGCCCACGCCCTTCACGATCGGCAGCAGCAGGTCGTTGACGCGCTCGGCCATGTCGAGATCGATGCCCTCGACTCCGGCCTTCGCCATCATGATGAGGTCCTGCCACATGGCGGCGTAGTGCACGAGTGCGCGCATGCCCTCGACGTAGGACTTCTGCAGCATGAGGCCGCGGCGTACATCGGGGTGATGCATGATCGTCACGCGCGGAGCGGTCTTGTCCATCATCTGCGGGAGCACTGCGCCCTGCACGCGAGTCTTGGCGTAGTCGAGAGCCGCCATGTAGCCGGCGGAGAGCTGCGCGATGGCCTTGGTGCCGACCATCATGCGCGCGTTCTCGATGACCATGAACATCTGCGCGATGCCGTCGTGCACGTCGCCGACGAGCCAGCCGATAGCGGGCTCCTTCTCGCCGAAGGTGAGCTCGCACGTGGTGGAGACCTTCAGGCCCATCTTCTTCTCGACGTTGGTGGCGTAGACGCCGTTGCGGGCGCCGATCTCACCTGTCTCGAGGTCGACGTGGTACTTCGGGACGAGGAAGAGCGAGAGACCCTTGGTGCCGGGGCCACCCACGCCTTCGATGCCGACCGGACGGGCCAGCACCAGGTGCACGATGTTGTCGGACATGTCGTGCTCGGCGGAGGTGATGAAGCGCTTGACACCCTCGATGCGCCACGTGCCGTCGTCGTTGGCGAAGGCCTTGGTGCGACCCGCTCCGACATCGGAACCCGCATCGGGCTCGGTGAGCACCATCGTGGCGCCCCACTCCTTGTCGACGATCAACTGACCCCAGCGCTTCTGGTCGTCGTTGCCGATCTTGTCGAGGATGGTCGCGAAGCCAGGA
>NBNH01000456.1 GCA_004379115.1 Actinomycetales bacterium mxb001 | reverse complement strand
ACGTGTCGCTCTTCCACTGCAGGGCGGTCTTGTAGGGCGAGCGGCACTGCACGGGCATGTCCGGGATGTCCGTTGGTCGCGAGGATGCGGGAGGAGCGACGAGCACCGACAGGCTCAGCACCAAGGGAATCGCTAGCCCCAGTGCTCGCACGAGACCCGGGCGGCGCATCGCTCGATTCTGCCCCACAGACGGGGGGTGAAGCGACTTCACCCCCGGGGGAAGGTCCGGGGGTGAAGGACGTCACACGGAGATCAACGCTGAGGCGCCACCGTCAGATGAGACCCGTCGGGGACGGTGCCGATGACGACCGTGTCGCCGTCGTGCACCTCGCCCGAGAGGATCTCCTTGGCCAGGGGATCGCCGATGGCGGTCTGCACGAGCCGACGCAAGGGCCGCGCGCCGTAGGCGGGGTCGTAGCCCTTGTTGACGAGCCACTGCAGGGCCTCGTCAGAGATGTCCAGCGTGATCCGCCGATCGTGCAGGCGGCGCTGGAGTTGATCGACCTGCAGGCGTGCGATGCGCTCGAGCTCCTTCTTGTCGAGCGGATTGAACATCACCATCGCATCAAGGCGATTGAGGAACTCCGGGCGGAAGTGCTGGCGCACCACCGACATCACCTGCTCCTTGCGCACGTCGTAGGGCTCGGTCTGATCGATGAGGAACTGCGAGCCCATGTTGGACGTGAGGATCAAGATGACGTTGCGGAAGTCGACCGTGCGACCCTGGCCATCGGTGAGGCGGCCGTCGTCGAGCACCTGCAGGAGGATGTCGAAGACCTCCGGGTTGGCCTTCTCGACCTCATCGAGCAACACGACCGAGTACGGGCGACGGCGCACCGCCTCGGTGAGCTGGCCGCCTTCCTCGTAGCCGACGTAGCCGGGAGGAGCACCCACGAGTCGCGCCACCGAGTGCTTCTCGGAGTACTCGCTCATGTCGATGCGCACCATGGCGCGCTCGTCGTCGAAGAGGAACTCCGCGAGCGCCTTGGCGAGTTCGGTCTTGCCCACGCCGGTCGGGCCGAGGAAGAGGAACGATCCGGTGGGTCGGTTGGGGTCGGCGATCCCGGCGCGGGAGCGACGTACGGCGTCGCTGACTTCGCGCACGGCCTCGGGCTGACCCACGACCCGCTTGTCGAGGTAGTCCTCCATGCGGAGCAACTTCTCGCTCTCGCCCTCGAGCATGCGGCCGGCGGGAATGCCGGTCCATGACGAGATGACCTCCGCGATGTCGTCGGCGGTGACCTCCTCCTGCACCATCGACGCCTCGCGCGCGTTGGTCTCGGCGGTCACGCGCTCGAGTTCTTCCTCGAACGTCGGAATCTCGCCGTAGAGCAACTTGGATGCCTGCTCGAAGTCACCGGAGCGCTGCGCCTTCTCAGCGGCCGCGCGTAGGTCGTCGATCAGGACCTTGAGCTCGCCGATGCGATCGAGGCCGGCTTTCTCGGCGTCCCACTTGGCACGCAGACCCTTGAGCTCTTCCTCCTTGTCGGCGATCTCCGCGCGAATGCGCTCGACGCGCTCCTTCGAAGCATCGTCGCTCTCGCGGGCAACCGCCATCTCCTCCATGCGCAGGCGATCAACCTGGCGCTGAAGCAGATCGATCTCGGCCGGCGAGGAGTCGATCTCCATCCGCAGGCGCGCCGCCGCCTCGTCCATGAGGTCGATGGCCTTGTCGGGGAGGAAGCGCGAGGTGATGTAGCGATCGGAGAGCGTCGCAGCAGCGACCAGGGCCGAGTCATTGATGGCCACCTTGTGGTGCGCCTCGTACTTCTCCTTGATACCGCGCAGGATGGAGACGGTGTCCTCCACGCTGGGCTGGCCCACGAACACCTGCTGGAAGCGACGCTCGAGCGCGGGGTCTTTCTCGATGTACTCGCGGTACTCGTCGAGGGTCGTGGCACCGATCATGCGCAGTTCACCGCGAGCCAGCATGGGCTTGAGCATGTTGCCCGCGTCCATCGCCGAGTCGCCGCCCGCGCCGGCGCCGACGACGGTGTGCAACTCGTCGATGAAGGTGATGATCTGGCCGTCGCTGTCCTTGATCTCATCGAGCACGGCCTTCAGGCGCTCTTCGAACTCGCCGCGGTACTTCGCACCGGCGACCATCGCGCCGAGGTCGAGGGCGATGAGGGTCTTGCCCTCGAGAGAGGTGGGCACGTCGCCTTCGACGATGCGCCGAGCGAGTCCTTCGACAACGGCGGTCTTGCCGACGCCAGGCTCGCCGATGAGCACCGGGTTGTTCTTGGTGCGGCGCGACAGCACCTGGATGGTGCGACGGATCTCTTCGTCTCGGCCGATGACCGGGTCGATCTTGCCTTCGCGCGCACGCGCGGTCAGGTCGACGCCGTACTTCTCCAGCGCCTGGAAGGTGCCCTCGGGCTCCGGACTCGTCACGCGCGTTCCTCCTCGCAACTGTTGCAGGGCAGCCAGCAGAGCCTCGGGGGTCGCACCGGCCTGGGTCAAGCGTTCACGGGCACCGGGCTCCTCGGCCAGGCCGATGAGCAGGTGCTCGGTACTCACGTAGTCATCGCCGCGTTCCTTCGCGAGTTTCTGTGCAGCGGTGAGCACGGCGTAGGACTGCTGGCTGAGTTGAGGTGCGGACACGGTCGATCCACTCGCGCTCGGCAGTGCCTCGATGGCCGCGCGTACCTCGCGGGTCAGTGCAGCGCGGTCGACACCGACGGCACCCAGCAGTGCGGTCGCAATGCCCTCACCCTGCTGGAGCAGGGAGTCGAGGATGTGGATGGGTTCGACCTGGGCGTTGCCCTGGGCGGCGGCGATGCGCACGGATGCGCCGAGGGCGTCCTGTGCCTTCGTCGTGAACTTGATGTCCATGGTTCCTTCTACGTCCTGTGGTTCTAGGCGCCGCGCCGGCGCGAGGGGTTCCAGAGCACGAGGGCGGTCGAACGCTTCTCGCGCGTGAATGTCTCGATCTCGTCGCGCAGGCGCTCGACCTCGGCCTGGAGTTCCAGCACGCGGCGAATGCCCTCGAGGCTGACTCCGGCCGCGGAGAGGTCGGCTACCTCCTGAAGTCGCGCGATGTCGCGCGCGGAGTAGAGCCGATTGCGGCCGTTGGTGCGCTGCGGCGAGACCAGGCCGAGCTTGTCGTATTGGCGCAGGGTCTGCGGATGCAGCCCAGCGAGCTGAGCCGCGACCGAGATCGCGTAGACCGGGGTGGTGTCATCGCTGAACATCACGAGACCTTCGCATCGGAGAGCAGCGACTTGCGGGGGTCGTCGTCGGCCGTGGCGTCAGCGAACTTCTGCAGCGCCTCGCGCGCCTCATCGCTGAGGGCGGTGGGCACATGCACGTCGACGGTGGCGAGCAGGTCGCCCTTCGTACCGTCCTTGCGGGGCACTCCCTTGCCACGCACGCGGAAGGTGCGCCCATTAGATGTGCCCGCGGGGATCTTCAACGTGACCGTGCCACCACCGGGTGTCGGCACGACCACCTGACCACCGAGCGCGGCTTCGGTGAAGGTGACCGGCACGGTGACGGTCAGGTTGTCGCCCTTGCGCCCGAACACCGCGTGCGGAGTGACATGCACGACGACGTAGAGATCGCCGTTGGGGCCGCCGCGCTCGCCGGGAGCACCCTTGCCCTTCAGGCGAATCCGCGCCCCGTCCTTGACGCCGGACGGAATGCGGGCCTGGACGGTGCGCGTGCTGATGCCGCGACCGGATCCCTTGCACGTGGGGCACGGATCGTCGACGAGGAGTCCCCGACCATGGCAGGCAGCGCACGGCTCGGCGAAGGCGAAGCCGCCGGCATTGCGCGATGTCTGTCCGGTGCCCTCGCAGTTGGGGCACACGCGCGGGACGGTGCCTGCTCGCGCACCGGTGCCGTGGCAGCTGTCGCACGCGGCGTCGCTGGCGAGGCGAAGCGGAACGGTGACGCCGTTGAGGGCCTCGTCGAATCCGAGGGTGATCTCACTCTCGACGTCCTGACCGCGTCGCGGTGCGCGAGCCGTGCGGCCACCGCCGCGACCGCGGCTGAAGATGTTGCCGAGGATGTCGCCCAGGCCGCCGTCGTCGGAACCGAAGACATCACCGAAGTCGTACGTCGAACCGCCGCCAAAACCGCCGGGACCACCGAAGCCGCCGCCGCCGAAACGGCCACCACCGAAGCCACCGCCGCTGGCGAAGAGCGTGCGGGCCTCGTCGTATTCGCTGCGCTTCTTGTCGTCAGACAGCACGTCGTAGGCCTCTGAGACCTCCTTGAAGCGCTCCTCCGCCTTGGCATCCCCCGGGTTCTTGTCGGGGTGCAGCTCACGCGCGAGTTTGCGGTACTTCTTCTTGATCTCGTCGGCCGGCGCGCCCTTGTCGACGCCGAGGACCTTGTAGAAGTCCTTCTCCAGCCAGTCCTTGTTCATCCTGCCTCGTCTGTGTTGTCGCTATCCGACTCAGGAGTCGGCGACCGCGACGCGGGCCGGGCGCAGGACGCGTCCGGCGTGCCGGTAACCCGGCTGGTAGACCGTCACGACGACGGGACCCTCGAGTCCGTCGCGCTGCTCACTCGACAGCGCCTCGTGGACCATCGGGTCGAAGGGATCATCGGCAGCGCCGAAGGTCTCGAGTCCGAGTCGAAGGCACGTGGCCTCGAGTGACTCACCCACGGACTTGAACGCACCCTCGAGTTCGCCGTGCTGGCGTGCCCGCTCGATGTCGTCGAGCACGGGCAGCAGCTCGGTGAGCACGTTGCCGATCGTGACATCACGCGCCGTCTCGCGATCGCGATCGACGCGCTTGCGGTAGTTGGCGTATTCGGCGTGCACGCGACGCAGGTCGTCAGTGAGCTCGGCCACCTTGGCGTCAGCCTCGGTGAGCTCGGCCTCGATCACGGCCTCCTCCGAGAGTGAGGGAGCAGATGACTGCTCCCTCACCTCAAAGGTCTCCGGATCGATACGACGCTTGTCGGTGATGCGGACGCCTTCTTCGGGCTCGTGCCCCGCGTCCATGCTCACTTCGCCTCGTTGGCCTCGTCGTCGACGATCTCGGCATCGACAACGTCGTCCTCGGACACGTCAGCGGCCTCGTCGGCCGTTGCCGAGCCGCCGCCGGCCTGCTGCGACATGGTGTACATCGCGGCGCCGAGGGTCTGGCTGGCCTGCGCGACCTTGTCGGTCGCGGCCTTCATGGCCGGGATGTCGTTGGCCTCGATGGCCTTCTTGAGTTCATCGAGAGGGCCATCGACGTTGGACTTGGCGTCAGCCGGGATCTTGTCCTCGTTGTCCTTGAGGAACTTCTCGGTCTGGTAGACCAGCGCCTCGGCGGTGTTCTTGACCTCGATCTCCTCGCGAGCCTTCTTGTCGGCTTCGGCATTGGCCTCGGCCTCGCGCATCATGCGGTCGATCTCCTCCTTGGGCAGCGCACTGCCGCCGGAGATGGTCATCGACTGCTCCTTGCCCGTGGCGAGGTCCTTGGCCGACACATGCACGATGCCGTTGGCGTCGATGTCGAAGGTGACCTCGACCTGCGGTACGCCGCGCGGCGCCGGCGGAAGGCCGGTCAGCTCGAAGGTGCCCAGGCGCTTGTTGTAGGCCGCCATCTCGCGCTCGCCCTGGTAGACCTGGATGAGAACGCTCGGCTGGTTGTCGTCGGCCGTGGTGAAGATCTCGCTGCGCTTGGTCGGGATCGTCGTGTTGCGCTCGATGAGCTTGGTCATCACGCCGCCCTTGGTCTCGATGCCGAGGGACAGCGGGGTGACGTCGAGCAGCAGGACGTCCTTGACATCGCCCTTGAGCACACCGGCCTGCAGGGCCGCACCGATCGCCACGACCTCATCGGGGTTGACGCCCTTGTTGGGGTCCTTGCCGGTGAGCTTCTTGACGAGCTCAGTCACGGCGGGCATGCGGGTGGAGCCACCGACGAGCACGACCTGGTCGATGTCGTCGACCTTGATGCCGGCGTCCTTGATCACGGCCTCGAAAGGGGCCTTGGTGCGATCCAGGAGATCGGAGGTCATCTGCTCGAACTGCGCACGCGAGAGGGTCTCCTCCAGATGCAGCGGGCCCTCGGCGCTCGCGGTGATGTACGGCAGGTTGATCGAGGTCTGCATCGAGCTGGACAGCTCGATCTTCGCCTTCTCCGCCGCCTCGCGCAGGCGCTGCATGGCCATCTTGTCCTTGGACAGGTCGACGCCATGGGCGTTCTTGAAGTTGGTGACCATCCAGTCGACGACCTTGTCGTCCCAGTCGTCGCCACCGAGCAGGTTGTCGCCGCTCGTGGCCTTGACCTCGACCACGCCATCGCCGATCTCCAGCAGCGACACGTCGAAGGTGCCGCCACCGAGGTCGAAGACGAGGATGGTCTGCTCCTTGTCGCCCTTGTCGAGGCCGTAGGCCAGGGCGGCAGAGGTGGGCTCGTTGATGATGCGCAGGACGTTGAGGCCGGCGATCTCGCCCGCCTCCTTGGTGGCCTGGCGCTGGGCGTCATTGAAGTAGGCCGGGACCGTGATGACCGCATCGGTGACGGTGTCGCCGAGGTAGGCCTCAGCGTCGCGCTTGAGCTTCATGAGCACGCGCGCGCTGATCTCCTGAGGGGTGTAGGCCTTGCCGTCGATGTCGACGGTCCAGTTGGTGCCCATGTGGCGCTTCACGGACCGGATCGTGCGGTCGACGTTGGTGACGGCCTGGCGCTTGGCGACCTCGCCGACGAGCACCTCGCCGTTCTTGGCGAAGGCCACGACGGACGGGGTGGTCCGGGCGCCTTCCGCATTGGTAATGACGGTGGGATCGCCACCTTCAAGCGTGGACACGACGGAGTTGGTCGTGCCCAGGTCGATGCCGACTGCTCGGGCCATCAGTTCTTCCTTCTCTCTGTGTGCGCGCCTGGCGCGGATATCTGCTGACAATCGAGGGCGCCGTTATCGGCGCGGTCTTCTAGTATGCCGGGTCAGGAGATATGAGTCAAATCGACTCATATTGAGGCTCCGAGGCCCCCTTGAGGGTCCGATGGCCCTCAGGGGCGGGGGCGCTGGGTCAGATGGTGATCGTCATCGGGCCACCCGACTTCGAGAAGGCCACCGACCGGGAGTTGCTGAAGTCCGTGCTCGCCAGGTCGATGACGAACCACTGCGGGTCGTCGTAGGTGTTGTAGAGGTACCGGTTGCCGGTCAGGTTGCACACGGTCGACCACATGGTGAGTTCCTGCGTGAGGCCCCCGGTCGCTGCCGGCTCCATGATGCTGCCGGTCGAGATGTCGAACCCGTGGAGCACGCGAATGGACTGCAGCTCCGCGTCCTGCTGATTGGCGGGCGTGGGGGCGAATCGCACATCGGTGAGCACGCGGATGAATCGCGAGGGCGAGGTGCCGTCGCCGGGAATGCCACGGAAGCCCTGGCCCTGGGCGAAGGGGGCGAACTTCACGCCCCCGATGGTGATGGCGGCCGGATTGTCCGGGCTCAGGCTGAGGTAGTTGCACACATTGGTGAGGTGCCACTCGATGTAGGGCGAGTTCGTCGCGACCTGGACCGGGTTATCGGTGGCGCGCGGCCCTTCGGGGTGGAACTCCACGACAGCGCATGAGTCCTTGTCGTGCAGGATCAGGTGGATCGGGAGCTTGATCGGGAGCTGCTTGGGGTTCACGTCGACGACGTTGACCGACAGCGCAGCCGCCTTCGCCTCCGTCACCGTCGAGCACGTGCCCAGCACGAACGCGATGAGGTCGAGGATGCCGATGTCGGAGCCGTCACCCTTGGGCGCGTAGTACGTCGCGTGATCGGGCATGTACAGCAGGTGAGCCGACAGTCCCTCGGTGTTCATGCCATCGGCGTACCACTGGGGATTATTGAAGGCCGACATTCCGACGACGCCGTACTTCGCCTGCCAGGTCTTGCCGTTGGGGACGAGCGTGCACTCACCCTTCATGTCACTCGCGGCGACGGCGAGCTGCCACGGGATCTCGTTGGGGAACTCCATCGTCCGGCCGACGCACGCGGTGCCGTCAGTGGCGGTGGGGTACTTGAAGTTGGTGCACATGGGGTCTCCAACGGCCGGGGGCGGGAAGCCACAGGCTAGGCGCCGAGGCGGTCAGGCGACCGAAGAACTGTGGGTTCCTGCAACGTCGGCGGAGCGACCCATTCATCGGCAGGGCCCTCACGGCCAGACGGGGGCTACTCGCCGGTAGTAGCCTGCCGCCATGGAGACCCTCGACGTCGTCCGCATCGTGCTCGGGACGGCCATCATCGTGGTGGCGGCCTTCTTCGCCGCCCGACGCATCCTCTTCCTGCAGGGCATGATCCGCTCCGGCCAGCCGGCCGTGGGGCGGACCAGCCACGTGGGCAAGCGCGCCGAACTCGAGGGCACCCAGGTGCTCGGCCAGAAGAAGTTGCTGCAGTGGTTCGTGCCGGGCGTCGCGCACGTCTTCGCCTTCTGGGGCTTCCTCGTCCTGGGCATCACCGTGGTGGAAGCCCTCGGCGAGGTCTACATCGAGAACTTCTGGTTCCCCATCATCGGCAAGTGGCCGGTCGTGCTCTTCCTCGAAGACCTCTTCGTGCTGCTGGTCTTCGTCGGCATCGTGATCTTCGCGATCATCCGACTGGTCAATAACCCCCGCAAGGAGGGTCGCGCCTCACGCTTCTTCGGATCGCACGTGGGCGCTGCCTGGATCGTCCTGCTGATGATCTTCAACGTGCTCTGGACGCTGGAGCTCTACCGCGGTGCCAAGCTCGCACTCTACGGCGAGTTGCCCGGCGCGTTCTTCTCCAACTGGATCGCGTCGCTCATGGAGCCTCTCGGTGACAGCACCCTCGAGGTGCTGGAGTTCCTCGGCGTCATCCTCCACATCGCGGTGATCCTCGGCTTCCTGCTGATCGTGCTCTACTCGAAGCACCTGCACATCGGCCTCGCGCCCATCAACGTTGCCTTCTCGCGTCTGCCCAACGGCCTTGGGCCACTCCTGCCGATGTACTCCGGCGGCAAGCCCATCGACTTCGAGGACCCGGCCGATGACGCGACCTTCGGCGTGGGCCGCACCGAGGACTTCACCTGGAAGGACACCCTCGACTTCGCCACGTGCACCGAGTGCGGCCGCTGCCAGTCGCAGTGCCCGGCCTGGAACACCGGCAAGCCACTGAGCCCCAAGCTCATGATCATGAACCTGCGCGAGGCGTCGTTCGCCAAGGCTCCCTACGTGATGGCCGCGCAGAAGGCCAACGACGGCGCCAACCCGCCGATGGGCGAGGTCGACGAGGCCGTCCTGGCTCGCATGCCCGAGTCCGTCAAGGCCGCGGTCGAGCGTCCGCTCGTCGGTTCGCGCGACGGTGTCGAGCATCAGTCGACCGACGGCTACGACGCCGCCGGACACCGTGACCAAAACGGTCCGGTCATCGACGAGGATGCCCTCTGGTCATGCACGACATGCGGCGCCTGCGTCTACCAGTGCCCCGTCGACATCGAGCACATCGATCACTTCATCGACATGCGCCGCTACCAGGTGATGATCGACACCAACTTCCCTGCCGAGCTCAACGGCCTGTTCAAGAACGTCGAGTCCAAGGGCAATCCGTGGGGCATGAACGCCTCCATGCGCAATGCCTGGATCGAGGAGGTCGACTTCGACGTTCGCGTCTTCGGCATGGACGGCGAAGACACCATCCCCGACGACGTCGACTACCTGTTCTGGGTCGGGTGCGCCGGTGCCTTCGAGGACCGCGCCAAGAAGACGACCAAGGCGGTCGCCGAACTCCTCACCCTGGCCGGCGTCAGCTTCATGGTGCTCGGCGAGGGCGAGACCTGCAACGGCGATCCCGCACGTCGCGCCGGCAACGAGTTCCTCTTCCAGATGCAGGCGCAGCAAAACGTCGAGGTGCTCAACGAGATCAAGGCCAAGAAGATCGTGGTTACCTGCCCGCACTGCCTCAACACCCTCGGCCGCGAATATCCGCAGGTCGGTGGCAACTACGAGGTCGTGCACCACTCGCAGTTGCTCGCCACCTTGGTCCGCGAGGGTCGGCTGACGCCCGTCACGCCCCCGGAGTCGGGCATCAAGGAGAAGGTCACCTACCACGATCCGTGCTACTTGGGTCGCCACAACAACGTCTACGTTCCCCCGCGCGAGCTCGTGGAGTCGGTGCCGGGCGTCGAACTCGTCGAGATGCCGCGTCATGGCGCGCAGTCGTTCTGCTGCGGTGCCGGTGGCGCTCGCATGTGGATGGAGGAGAAGCTCGGCACGCGGGTCAACGTCAACCGTGCCGAGGAGGCCGTCGCCACGGGTGCGGCCAAGGTGGCCGTCGCGTGTCCCTTCTGCAGCGTGATGCTCAACGACGCGGTGACGTCGTTCCAGCAGCAGGGCCAGGCTGAAGGCTTCGAGGTCGTCGACCTGGCGTCGCTGCTGCTGTCGGGCGTCAAGCAGCAGGGCTAGCTGCCGCCCGCCACCTACTCGCCGAGTTCCGTTCGGTGGAAGTTCGCGAAGGATCGGCTCGGTGTCGGCCCGCGCTGTCCCTGGTAGCGGGATCCGTAGACGGAGGACCCGTATGGGTGCTCGGCAGGTGACGACAGCCGGAAGAGGCACAGCTGCCCGATCTTCATTCCCGGCCACAACTTGATAGGCAGTGTCGCGACGTTCGACAACTCCAGCGTGACGTGGCCCGAGAAGCCCGGATCGATGAATCCCGCGGTCGAGTGCGTCAGCAGGCCGAGACGACCGAGCGAGGACTTGCCCTCGAGTCGTCCCGCGATGTCATCGGGAAGCGTGACCACCTCGTACGTCGACGCGAGAACGAACTCCCCGGGATGCAGGATGAACGCCTCGTTGGGTCGTGTCTCGACGAGTTCGGTGAGGTCGGGCTGCTCCTCCGCCGGATCGATGTGCGGATAGCGATGGTTCTCGAAGACGCGGAAGTAGCGATCCAGGCGCACATCCACGCTGGACGGCTGGATCATGGCCGGGTCGTAGGGATCGAGGCCCACGCGGCCGGCATCGAGTTCGGCCCTGAGGTCGCGGTCGGAGAGAAGCACGGGCCGAGGCTATCGGGCCGCCCTCCTAGTCGTCTTCGAACCTGTCGTCACTCTCACCAGGCTGGCGATCGAACCCCTCCATCTGGTCGGCGACGTATTCCAGGCGACCGAGCAGGGAGACCGATTCGAGTACCTCCCCGGCGCTCGCGTGAACGATCTGGTCCGCCAAGTCACGCAGGCGCGTATCGAGGGCGTGGGCCCGTTCGCTGACCTGGTCGGGCGACTCCGTGCCGACCGGCATTCCTGGTGAGCCGAGTGCCACGCGACCCAGTGCCGCCAGTTCCTCGAGGAGATCAGCGAGCGTGTCCTCCCCCAGGGCCGGCGAGATCCACTGCCGGTCGTAGTCCTTGTTGACGACGCCCGCGATACCGCGCACGTGCACCCCAATGCTGGCCACCCGGCGCAGACGCAGTGCGTCTTCTGCCAGGAGGGGTTGGTACCCGCGGCCACGCGGGTTGAACGCGATGCTCTCAGCCAGCGCCACCAGCGACTGTCGAGCAATGTCGGCATCTCCGCGCAACGAGCGACTGTCCTGCACGAAGTGATGGACGACGTCAGGTCCGAGCGGATCGTGCTGCTCCCGGATCTCAGCGGCCATCGCCTCCAGCAGCTCGAGGATGTGGTCGCGGTAGGACTGCAGGCTGGCTTCGAACTTCTCAGGCTTGGGCTTCGGCGGGGGTAGGTAGATGGCGAGGATGCCAACCGCTCCGCCGATGATGACGTCGATCACGCGCCAGGCAGCCTGCTCCCACGTGACTGCTCCGAGAGCGAAGACGAAAAGCACCGACGTAGGGATCTGGAACTGGCCACCCAGCGACAGCGGAAGACGACTCGCCAGCACCAGTGCCACAACCATCGCGATGAGGACGGACCACCACGTGACCCCGACCCAGGTGACCCAGAGGGTGGCGAGGAAGACACCGATCGCGCTACTGACGATGCGCTGGATCGACAGACCCCACGTGCTCCAGGGTGATGTGGCGACCACCATCAATGTCGTCAGTGGAGCGAAAATGCCGAACGACGACGGCGAGATCCAATAGCCGATCGCCCACGACACCGTGACGGCAATCGCCAGGCGCGCCACCTGCCAGGGTGAGCGGAAGGGCTCGGGCCGCTGCTGCAGGACCTCCGACAGGCGCAGATCCGGCAGGATCTCGCGCCCGTCGTCGGGGGCTTGTTCTGCTCGGGCCACGGCAGAACCCTAGGGCCGTCGCTAGGGTCGCGGCGTGGCACTGCGAATCCATGATCCGGGCCATATTGCCCTGCGCCGCGGCATCCGCGCGGCCATCGGGGTCCCCTTAGCAACAGGTCTCGCTCTACTGCTCGTGCCCAACACGCCGGGCGGACTCATCGCCGCGTTCGGATCCCTCGGTCTCATTGCCACCTGTGATTTCGGGGGATCCACCAGACGGCGATTAACCTCCCTGCTGGGGGCTGCAGCAGTCGGTGCGGTCCTCATCTGCATTGGGGCACTCGCCGGCCTCACGCTGGTGAGCGCCGTGCTCGTCACGCTCATCACGGGAACTGCACTCGCCTTCTCAGCCGTTTTGCATGGATCGGTCGCCAGTGGTGCGCCAGCCATGACGGTCGTGTACGTCGCGGCCACGACCGTGGGTGTATCCCTCGACAAGGCGTGGACATTGCTCGCCGGTTGGGGCATCGCTGTGGCCGTCGCCATCCCCGTTTCCCTGTTCGTCCTGCCCCGCCGCAACACTGCTCCGGTCCGCCAGGCGTGCGCACGGGCACTCCTCACCGTCGCCGACGCCGCGGAAGCGCGCGCGCAGGGGCTTGCGTTGGACATCGATGCTTTGCAGAGAGCACAGGAGGATCTGCAGAAGTCCTACCTCGGCAACCCTTTCCGCGCGTCCGGCTTCAATGCGCGAGATCGTTCCCTCATCGTGCTCGTCGGACAAGTCCAGGCCCTGCTCGCAGCTTTCGCCCGATCACGCATCTATGCCGCGCCTGCGTGCGATCGCCCCCAGACACGGGCGTTGTCTCACCGTGCAGCCGTCGGGCTGCGCGAGGCCGCCCATGCGCTGTCGCAGCCTGACGCGCCTCCGCCGAACGGCATGGCTGTCGCCGAGGGGTGGCAGGAACAATGGAACGAAGCCACCGAAGTGGTAGCAGACGAGAAGGTTGGCACCGTCAGCGACCGAGCAGAGACTGTCTACTCGATGTTCCCCGATCGGGCTACGGCGATCTCGGCTCTTCGCATCATCATCCTGACTCGCCGGGTACTCGGTGCACCTGCCGAGGACTATCCACAAAGCCCGCATGTCATCCCCGAGCCACCGGTCTCGGAAGGACGAGTCGAGCTGCGGGCCCAAGCCTCGCTCGGTTCGCCATGGGGACGTCTTGCCCTGCGCACAGGTATCGGGCTGTCGCTAGCCGTCCTCGTCGTCTACATCACCGGTCTTGCCCACGGCTTCTGGGTCGTCCTCGGCGTCACGGCCATCCTTCGCTTCGACGGCCTGACGACGCTCAAAATGGCAGGGCAAGCGGTCGCGGGCACCTTCATCGGTGCTGCGCTCGGCTACCTCATCCTCGTACTCGACATGAACCACCTTGCGTGGCTCTGGATCGGCTTGATCATCGCCACCTTCGTCGCCGTGTGGGCGCAGGGGGCAATCAACTTTGTCGTTGGGCAAGCGGCCTTCTCCATGTTTGTGATCATCGGCTTCAGCGTGCTGTCATGGCCACCTGACTTGGCAACAGCCGCACAGCGCGTGCAGGACATCACCATTGGCGCCATCGTCAGCGTCGTGATCGCGCTACTCCTATGGCCTCGAGGAGTCCTGCGCGGTATGACGTCCAACGTCTCCGCGGCCATTCGCGCCTCCAATCGACTGCTCACCGAGGCCGTGGGAGCGATGGTCAACGGTGCCGATCGGCTCGATCGGAGCGTCCTCAGCGAAACCACGGGGGCCATCCTCCGGTCGCAGGAAGTGGTGGACCTTTCTCTGTCATCCTCGAACGCCGGTGGGGCAGCCTTTGCTTACGGCTGGCAATGCGTGATCGATGAACTGCGCACACCCACCGTGGCTGGTCATCTGCTAGCTGATTGGGCGAGCGATGGACCTGCCCTCGCCGACATCGCTCCCGCCTTGGGGGGCTGTCTGGAGAAGGATCTCGCCGTGGTGACGACAGCATGGAGTGGAGTGGCCGACGAGGTTGACGGCCAGATGCCTCAGCAACGGCCGGGTGATCCGCCAACGCTCCCAGCCATCTCACGTGAAGCAGCGGGACTTGACCTCGGCGCTCGTACCGTCTCGGATCGCGTGGTCGCGACTATCTGGACGCACGCTTGGCTCCTCATGTCCCTGCACGCGGCGCAGGTGACCGTCGTACCCGATCGGCAACCCAGTGGGTAGTCGTGCTGCTCGGCGGCGGTGGCATACTCGTTCCTCGCGGAGGGCGACCTCCCTCGCGGGTGTAGTTCAATGGCAGAACATCAGCTTCCCAAGCTGACAGCGCGGGTTCGATTCCCGTCACCCGCTCGCGCAGCGAGCGCTCGCGGGAGCCGTCGCGAAGCGACGGATCCCGTCACCCGCTCACGACTGATTGCAGGGTCATGGCGTTGGCAACTCCCGCCGGCCCGGCCGTGTTGTCGAAGACCACGTACGCCGGTCCCGAGCACTCGGCTAGCCAAGTCGCCAGAGCCGACAGGTCGGCGTCGGAGTAGGAACTGCGATAGCGCCGCGGCGTTCCGTGCAGTCGCACATAGCAGCCGGTGCTCGAGTGGGGAGTATCCGGACCGGGGATCTCGGTGAGCACTCGCGTCACGCCGTGGGCAGCGAGCAGGTCAGTGGCTCGCGCGTCATCCCAGCCAGGGTGGCGTGGTTCCCACGCGACCATTCCGGCATAGGCATTGCGCAATCGCACCAGGAAGGCCTCGGCACGTTCGGCGTCGAAGTCGAGGGTGGGAGGCAGTTGCACCAGCAGCGCGGCCACCTTGTCGCCAAGCGTCCGCACCGGCAGAAGAGCGTCGTCAAGCCGGGCATTCGGCGAGAGCCGGGCAGCGTGCGTGACCGCCCGATTGATCTTGATGCTGAAGCGAAAGTCGGGAGGCGTCTGCTCACTCCAGCCGACGAGCGTGGCCTCCCGGACGGCTCGATAGAAGGTCACGTTGACCTCGACGAAATCGAAGGTGCCCGCGTAGCGCGCGAGCCCCGTCCCCTCGGAGGGGAAGTGGCGGCGGTAACGAGAGACGGCCTCACTCCAACCGGCGAGGCCGATGCGCACCCCCGCCTCATGCACGGACATCCGCCCATCCTGACCGATACCGGTCTCTCAGCATTGCCCCTCTCAGGACCGAATGAATCCGAGGACCCGATCGCCGACCCCGGGTCGGCGTGGGACCCTGGAGCCGTGACCGCACTCGCTGACTCCCCCAACGTCCGGCTCCTCATCGACCTCGAGCCGGTCGTCACGACCGAGTTGGAACGTCACCTGACCATGGCGAAGCCGTGGATGCCGCACGACTATGTGCCCTGGAGCGAGGGCCGCAATTTCGCGTTCCTGGGCGGCGAGGACTGGTCACCGGAGCAGCAGCGCTACAGCGATGCCGCGCGTTCGAGCCTCATCGTCAACCTGCTGACCGAGGACAACCTGCCCAGTTACCACCGCGAGATCGCCGGCATCTTCGGCCACGACGGTGCCTGGGGCACGTGGGTTGGCCGCTGGACGGCAGAGGAAAACCGCCATGCCGTCGCCATTCGCGACTACCTCGTCGTGACGCGTGCGGTCGATCCCGTGGCCCTTGAAGAAGCGCGCATGGTGCACATGACCGAGGGCTTCCAGGCCATCCATCCAGGTCTGCTGCACGGCGTCGCCTACGTGTCGTTCCAGGAGTTGGCCACCCGCGTCTCGCACCGCAACACCGGAGCCGCCACGGGCGATCCCTTGGCTGAGCAGCTCTTCCAGCGCATCGCGCTCGATGAGAACCTGCACATGGTCTTCTACCGCAACGTCTTTGCCGCCGCGTTCGATCTCGCGCCCGATCAGGCCATGCGCGCGGTCACCGACACGGTCAAGGACTTTGCGATGCCCGGCTATGGCATCGAGGGCTTCACGCGCAAGGCGATGGAGATCGCGGTCGCCGGCATCTATGACATCCGCCAGCATGTCGACGAGGTGCTCATGCCCGTCCTGCGCTACTGGCGGGTCTTGGAGCGCAACGACTTGGGCCCGGACGGCGAGATCGCGCGCCAGGAGCTCGTCGACTACATCGCGGGCCTCGAGAAGCAGGCGTCGCGCTTCGAGGAGAAGCGTCCTGCTCTGCGCCAGCGCCTCGGCTGGGTTGACTAAGCGCGCGCGACGCGGTCGGTGAAGTACTCGTTGGACGCGCTGCTGTAGAGCAGCAGGAGCACGATGATGCCCAGGGCCATGTCCATGAACACCCCGAGCCCGAAGGTCTGACTGCCCCAGCTCGAGATGAGGAAGAACACCCCGCCGACCAGTCGGATGGCGATGAGGATCGTCAGCAGAATGCGGGCGATGTTGCTGCCCCGACTGATGGCGATGGCGAAGATCGCCTCGATGATCGCGATCACGAACAGCAGCGCGCCCGTGACGATGATGATTGGGCCGACCGTGGTGGCCCAGCCCTCGGGCAGGTCGAGTCGCTTGAGTTCCTCGACGATGACCGACTGCTCACTCGCAGCGATACCCGTCCCCAGCAGGATCGTCCCGATGGCTCCGGCCACCGTGAGCGCAAAGCCGATCCAGATGAGAACGACGACGATGGTGACCTGGCTTGGGCGTTCCATGGTGTCGGGCATGCGTCAACGGTAGCGCCGTCAATCGCGAACGGCGTACATCCCCGGCTCGGAATCGCCAACGATTCGGGCCAGTTGGGGGACAACGAGAAACCACGTGATGACGTGAGGAATGAGCAGCCAGATGCGCGTGGACCACAGGACTTCGGACGGCTGCACCAGTGGGTTAACGCAGGACAGCAGTGCCAGGCCCGTGCCGGCCCAGAAGACGATGCGTCGCGCGTGGCGACGACCGAGGGCGATGGCCGCGAGCAGCGCTCCGCCGAGCGCGGCCACGAGTGGGACGAGCAGGACGAGGAGCCACGGCACCACTTCGAGGGTGTCGCTGCCGGGCCGGAAGACCTCGAAGGGGACGCCGAGCAGACGGCCGATCCCGTAGACGGCCAGGCTCAGCAGCCCCGACCAGGCACCCGTCACGACTCCGGCGTAGAGAAGGGTGGACGTGTGGGGGACGGCCGCCGCGGGAGGGGGGACGGGGGTGACGGAGTCAGCCCAGGGTGCGGCCACGGCGCCACGCTACTCGTGAAGGGCCCTGAGGAAGTTCGTGCGTCCCCTTGCATTGGCTACCGGTCGGTAGCATCATGAGGCTACCCGCGGGTAACACCCGTGAGTAGCCGCTGCGAGCGAGGAGCCGTCATGTCGCACTACCGCGCCAATCTCCGTGACATCGAGTTCAACCTCTTCGAGGTCTTCGGAGCCGCCGACCGCCTGGGCACCGGGCCCTTCACCGTCGATGCCGAGACGGCCAAGGACGCCCTGGGCGAGATCGAGCGACTGTCGGTCGACGTCCTCGCCGAGAGCTACCTGAGCTCCGACCGCAACCCGCCCGTCTACGACCCGGCCACCTGCACGGTCACGATGCCCGAGGACTTCAAGAAGTCCTTCCGCGCGCTCATGGACTCCGAGTGGTGGCGACTTGACCTGCCCGAGCACATGGGTGGCGCTGGCTCATCGCCGTCGCTTCGGTGGGCCGCGGCTGAGATGTTCCTCGGCTCCAATCCCGGCACGTTCCTCTACATGTCCGGTCCTGGCTTCGCGACCATCCTCGACAAGATCGGCAACGACGACCAGAAGCGCTGGGGTCAGTTGATCGTCGACAAGGAGTGGGGCGCCACGATGGTGCTCACCGAGCCCGATGCGGG
>NBNH01000455.1 GCA_004379115.1 Actinomycetales bacterium mxb001 | reverse complement strand
CTCACCCTCAAGATGGGCGGCAATCTGCTGCTGCTCGACGAGCCGACCAACGACCTCGACGTCGAGACCCTCAGCTCGCTCGAGAACGCGCTGCTGGAGTTCCCGGGATGCGCGGTCATCACCTCGCACGACCGGTGGTTCCTCGATCGCATCGCCACGCACATCCTCGCCTACGAGGGTGACTCGCAGTGGTTCTGGTTCGAGGGCAACTTCGAGTCCTACGAGAAGAACAAGGTCGATCGACTCGGAGCCGAGGCCGCTCGGCCCCATCGCGCGACCTATCGCAAGTTGACCCGCGACTGAGATGGCCCGCCTGCGGTTCACGGTCGAGCAGCGCTTCGCCGATCTCGATCTCCTGGGGCACGTCAACAACGTGGCCTATGTGACCTATCTCCAGGAGGTGCGTCTCAAGTTGCTGTCGCGCCTGCTGGGGGAGAGGCTGCTCACCATGAACCACGTCGTGGTCCGCAACGAGATCGACTACCTGCTCCCGCTCAGCCTGCGGCCGGAGCCGCTGCCGGTCGACACCTGGATCGAGCGCATCGGGCGCTCGTCCTATGTCATCGGCTGCGAGGTGATCGATCCCGAGGGTCGGGTCGCGGCCAAGGCGACGACGGTGCTGGTGCACCTCGGCAGTGACGGGTCGGCGGCTCCCATTCCCGATGACGTGCGCGCCCTCCTGGCCAAGGCCCTCGAGGAGCCTGACGCGTGAGCGAGCAGGCAGCTCCTACCTCATTGCAGTTGCCGCCCCATGAGGGCCGGCTCCTCATCGCGCATCTTGATCGTCTCGCCACCTGGGATGCGCGTACGCCGGTGCGCATCGTTGCGCGGGCTCGTGCACTCGGCGTCTACAGCGCCCCGCCCATGGAGGTCATCGCCTTCGTCGCGCTCCCGCTCGCTGAGCCGGTCGAGGTCGAACTCGACTCGACGACCTACGCCGCTGACCTGCGGGCCAGCGTGAAAGATGACGGTCGTCTGACGGTGCCGCCGGTTGTCGTCGGCGATGCCGCACTCGCGGTGCTCCCGCCTGCTGACAGCTGGCAACTGCCCATCCCTGGGGTTTCCGGCGACATCGTTCCGCTGGTGGACACGGCCGTCGCCGAGTTTCGTCGGCGCGCTGCGGGTGTGAGCGACTCCTCGCCGGGCAGCCCCGAACTCCAGCGGCTCGCCCAGGAGATCTGGGACCGCCCCGGCTTCGGTGGTCTGCCGCTGCGCGCCCTCCACGCAGCCCGGCGGCTCGGCTTCCTCTCCGACGACGCGTCGCGCCTGTCCGCGAGCACGTGTACCGGCTGGAAGCGCCTGACGACCGTGCGCGGCCAGGTGTTCGTCCGCACGGTGCCGCCGGTCAATCGACCGAGCCTCACCGTCGTGAAGTAGTTCTTCGCCTACTCGAAGCCGGTGTTGACCATCGCGAAGGCGGCCTGCGAGAGGTAGGTCCACATCTCGGCGTCGTCCTCCGGTGGCAGTTGGCGAGCATCCAGCGCAGAGCGCATGCAGTCGAGCCAGTGCTGCATGGCCGTGTAGTCGATCGCGTAGGGGGCATGCCGCATACGGAGTCGAGGGTGTCCCCGCTCGTCGGAGTAGGTCGTGGGCCCGCCCCAGTACTGCTCGAGGAACAGTCGCAGGCGCTCCTCCGCCGGGCCGAGGTCCTGCTCGGGATACATCGGCCGCAGGACCGGGTCGGCCGCCACGCCCACGTAGAAGTCCCGCACGAGGGCGGCGAAGAAGTCGTGGCCCCCGAAGCGCTCGTAGGGGGTGACCTGCTCGGGGGTGTCCACGAGGCCATTCTGCCTGTCAGACCCCCGGCCTAGCGTCGGCGCATGACCGGACGCCTGCCCTCCCTGCCCGTCACCGCCGACGAGCGTCGCTCCCTGGCCCGCATCCGCCGCGACATCGACCGTCGCGGCTGGGCGGCAGCCGAGGGGTGCGTGATCCTCGACGATGAGCACGTCGCCACCGACTACTCCGTCGGCTTCACCCGCCACCACGGCCATCCCGAGATCATCGTGGTCGGCACCTCCTATGCCGATGCGCGCCGCTTGCTGTCCCGGCTGGCCCATGAGGTCGCCCTCGGCACCCGTTTCCAGCCGTGCCTGGTGCAGATCGACGGTGCGGGCTACGGGCTGCTCGAGGTCGACGATCCGCAGCACCTGTGGCTTGCTCACCTGCTCTATGCGCGTGAGGGCCTGCCGGTGCGCGCACTGCAGCTGGTTCCCGAAGACGAGCATGGCCTGCTGCCCTGGGAGGGCGGCACCGGCAC
>NBNH01000454.1 GCA_004379115.1 Actinomycetales bacterium mxb001 | reverse complement strand
CGGCGCCACCTTCTTCGTGGTCGCCGTCGACTCCGATCTTGCGGCCGAGTTGGCCGCCGGAACGGAGGCCGAGGCCGAGTTCGCGGCGTACCTGGAGAAGGTCAAGCAGTCCTCCGAAATGGATCGCCTCGCGACCGACCGTGACAAGACCGGCGTCTTCCTGCACCGCTACGCGATCAACCCGGTCAACGGCGAGCGCATCCCGGTCTGGGCATCCGACTACGTGCTCGCCGACTACGGCACCGGCGCGATCATGGCCGTGCCGGCTCACGATCAGCGCGACCTTGACTTCGCCCGGCAGTTCGACCTGCCCGTGCGTGTGGTGGTCGAAGCGGGGGAGGACCCGGTCGAGACCGGCATCGCGACCGCCGACGATGGTCCACACGTCAACTCCGGCCCGCTCGATGGCCTCGACAAGGCCGATGCCATCGCGAAGATCATCGAGATCCTCGACGAGCGCGGCACCGGCACCGCGTCGGTGAACTTCCGGCTGCGTGACTGGCTCATCTCGCGGCAGCGCTACTGGGGCACGCCGATCCCGATCGTGCACTGCGTCGATTGCGGTGAGGTTCCGGTGCCGATGGATGACCTCCCGGTCATCCTGCCGCCCGCGAAGGGTCTTGACCTCAAGCCCAAGGGCACCTCGCCCCTGGGTGCGGCCACCGAGTGGGCGACCACGGCATGCCCGCGCTGCGGGCGCCCCGATGCTCAGCGTGATCCCGACACGATGGACACGTTCGTCGACTCCTCCTGGTACTACCTGCGCTACCTCGACCCGCACAAGGAGGACGGCCCCTTCGACGTGGAGGCGGCGCGCAAGTGGATGCCGGTCGACCAGTACGTCGGCGGCGTGACGCACGCGATCTTGCACCTGCTCTATAGCCGCTTCTTCACCAAGGTGCTCTACGACATGGGCATGGTCGACTTCACTGAGCCCTTCACGCGACTGCTCAACCAGGGCATGGTCGTCATGGACGGCTCGGCGATGAGCAAGTCGCGTGGCAATCTGGTGAAGCTGTCGGACGAGCTCAAGGTGCACGGAGTCGACGCGGTGCGCCTCACCATGGTCTTTGCCGGGCCGCCCGAGGACGACATCGACTGGTCCGACGTCTCGCCCGCGGGCGCCAAGAAGTTCCTCGCCCGCGCCTGGCGTGTGGCCCAGGACGTCACGAGCGAGCCCGGTGTCGACTTCTCCACCGGTGACATCGACCTGCGCAAGGTGACCCACCGCACGCTGCACGATGCAGCGCTCGCGGTGGAGAGCTACCGCTTCAATGTCGCCGTCGCCAAGACGATGGAGTTGGTCAATGCCACCCGCAAGGCCATCGATTCCGGCTGCGGCCCGGCCGACCCGGCCGTGCGCGAGGCGGCCGAGGCCGTCGCGATCCTGCTGAGCCTCGCCGCGCCTTACACGGCCGAGGACATGTGGCGGCTGCTCGGCCACGCACCGTCGGTCGCGCTCGCCGGATGGCCTGAGGTGGATCCGGCGCTGCTCGTGCAGGACTCGGTGACCTGCGTCGTGCAGGTTGCCGGCAAGGTGCGCGACCGCCTCGAGGTCTCC
>NBNH01000453.1 GCA_004379115.1 Actinomycetales bacterium mxb001 | reverse complement strand
CGGTGGATCCACGACCAGTGAGATTGCCCGGGTGCTGTCAACGCGCCTGGATCTCGTAGTCGTCACCAACGCACTCAACATCGCGGCGGAGATGGCCGAGAAGCCGCGCATCCGCGTAGTGGTTTCGGGGGGCGTCGCCCGGTCGCAGAGCACGGAGCTCGTCGGACCGTGGGCCGAGGCCGCGCTGGCCCAGGCGACGATCGGGACCGCCTACATCGGAGTTGACGGCCTCGACTTGGACGGCGGGCTCACCACGCACGACTCAGTGGAGGCGCGCACGAATGCTGTGCTCCTCGAGCGTGCCGGACGCGTCATCGTGGTCGCCGACTCCAGCAAGTTCGGGCGCGTGCTGCCCGGCCGCATCGGGGGCGTCGAGGCGGCGTCCATCGTCGTCACCGACTCCGGTGCGGATGCCGCCACCGTGTCCGAACTTCGTGCCCGCGGTATCGAGGTCGTCATCGCGCCACCTGCCTGACGGCAACCGCATCGCCCTGCCAGACTTCGCGCATGGAACTGACCGAGCGCACCGCCACCGAGCTTATCGAGTTGTATCGCTCGGGCCAGGCGTCGCCAGTCGAAGCCCTGCAGCAGGTAATCGACCGACTCGAGCGACTCGAGCCCACACTGAACGCGTTCATCCTCGTCGATGCCGAGCGTGGCATGGCGGCTGCACGCGAAAGCGAGCAGCGTTGGAACGATCACCGCGCGAGCGGAGCACCCGTCGGTGCTCTTGAGGGCGTGCCGGTGTCCATCAAGGACATCCTGCTGACGAAGGGCTGGCCAACACTGCGCGGCAGTCGCGCCATCGATCCGAATCAGCCGTGGGACGTCGATGCGCCATGTGTCGCACGCGTCCGTGAGTCAGGCGGAGTCATGTTCGGCAAAACCACGACACCCGAGTTCGGGTGTAAGGCCGAGACAAATTCGCCCCTGACCGGCGAAACACGCAACCCCTGGGATCCCTCGAAGACACCCGGTGGCTCGTCCGGTGGCACGGCCGCCGCGGTGGCCGCGGGCCTGGGGCCCCTCAGCGTGGGCACCGACGGGGCCGGCAGCGTGCGCATCCCCGCCGCCTTCTGCGGCAATGTCGGGCTGAAGCCGAGCTTTGGTCGCGTGCCGGCGTACCCACTGTCGCCATTCGGCACGGTTGCGCACCTGGGTCCGCACACGATGAGCGTGGCCGACTGCGCACTGTTCATGAACGTGCTCGCGCAACCTGATCCGCGCGACTGGCTGTCGCTTCCCTACGACGGCGTCGACTACCGCGCTGACCTTGATCGGGGCATCAGCGGCCTACGCATCGCCTACTCGCCCGACCTCGGCTACGCCACGGTTGATCCCGAGGTCGCCAGTCTCGTCGCTGCGGCGGTGCGTGAATTGGAAGCGCTCGGCGCGACAGTCGATCAGGTCGATCCGGGCTTCGACGACCCACTCGACATCTCCACGGGCCTGTGGTTCGTGTCGTCCAAGACCGTGTACGACTCGCTGACACCCGAGGGTCGAGCCGTCACCGACCCCGACTTCGCCTCGCAAGCCGAGCAGGGTGCAGCCTTCACTGCGCAGGACGTGCAGCTGCTGACGTTGAAGCGAAACGCTCTCGGCACGTTGATGCGCGAGTTCATGACCCGCTATGACCTGCTGGTCACTCCGGCCGTTGCCGTGCCGGCTTTCGATTCGCGTCCAGCCGGCGCGGTGCCCATGACACCGGAGACCATGCTGTCGTGGACGCCGTTCAGCTATCCCTTCAAC
>NBNH01000452.1 GCA_004379115.1 Actinomycetales bacterium mxb001 | reverse complement strand
TTAACGAATACAGCGGTGGCGTGGTACGTCAGTACACGGTGCTGGAAAGTCAGGGTGACACACCTTGCCGTGTCAAGATTAGCGCCGATGTCTATCTTGATAAGAAAAATGTGGCGTTGGGTCCCAACGCGCGTGCCCTGAATCTGGGTGAGGTCGGTCGCTTTGTCGAGAAACAGGAAGAGGCCAGAGAGACGCTTGGCGCACTGGTTCAGCGACCCGGTATGTTCAGCGCCCGTATGGACCGCCTACATGTGAGTACCGACGCCAAGCGCAACGCGCAGATCGTCTTGCAGGTCTCTGACGTGGCGCCCAGTGAAAAGTGGTATTCGGATCTGGAATCCTTCCTCAACATTCAGGGGCAGCGTGTCGATTTCGAGCGTGCCAAATGGTCTGATATTGGCAAGTCACTCATGTCATTGATTGCTGCGCCAATTGCCGTGCCGCTGGGGTTGTCGCCATCACCCTTTAGAAATCAGACGCCGCGCGGTACCGAACTCGTTAACGGCGAGGGTCTGATCTGCTTTAAAAATGACCCACAGTACGAGTCGCTCCGTTGTTATCAGACCTGGTTGGCGGGAGACGCCGTCCGTCAGTTGCGCTCGATACAGCTCAATCTGGTGGAGCGTACCAACGATAATGTGACGAGTACGCGCCAGATTCAACGCGGCGCCTATCACATGGTCGCTTTTCGTGCTTCAGACTACAGCTACAAAAGCAAAGAGATGGGCACGAAGCGTGACTTCTATATTGTCGAGCCTGTTGGGGTGCCGTTCCGAGAGTACCTGACCGTCAATCGCCAGGCGTTGAGCGAGGAAAACGAGTTTCTAATCAATGTGGTGTTTACGCGCGAGCAGCAGACCCCATCCTTCAAAGCGGCGGGCAACGCACCCGTCACCGCCGCAGGCGTGCGTCGGCTACCCTACTAATCGCGCAAAGGCGAGGGTGCCTAGTGGGTGAGCGGTTTTACGACCCGCTTGATTGAGGTGTCTTCCGGATTGGCCAGAATCTTGAAGCCCAGCGAGCTCATCAGATTGAGCATTTTGCTGTTGTCTGACAATACTTCACCAACCACGGCCGAGAAACCCTTGCCGCGCGCGCAATCGATCAGCACTTGCATCAGTTTTCGCCCAAGCCCCCGCTTTTGCCAACTGTCGGCGATGGTC
>NBNH01000451.1 GCA_004379115.1 Actinomycetales bacterium mxb001 | reverse complement strand
GCATACGACGTCTGGGCTCCTGGAGGAGATTCCCAATGGGGTCACCTTGGCGGAGGCCGAGGAGAAGGTGCTCGACTACGTGCGGCAGCACGTGCCGGATTCCCGCAAGGCTCCGCTTGCGGGCTCGAGCGTCTACGTCGATCGAGGCTTCCTAGCCCGAGACATGCCTGCGCTCGATGCCCATCTGCACTACCGCGTCATCGACGTTTCCTCCATCAAGGAGCTGGCCCGCCGCTGGTATCCCCGCGCGTACTTCGCCAGCCCCGAGAAGCGCGGCAATCACCGTGCTCTCGGCGACATTCGCGAGTCGATCGCTGAGCTTCGCTACTACCGCGACGCCGTCTTCGTCCCGCTCCCCGGGCCCGACACTGAGTCAGCGCGCGCCACGGCTGCAGGGCACATCGTCGACCATGGCTGATCGCGCCGTCACGACTCCAGAAGATCTGCCGTTTCCTGCGGCTTCTCCAGCATGAAGTCGTGGCCTGCCTCAATGGATCGCATGTGCCACCCCTCGTCTCTCGCGCGTGCGATCGAGACCGCCAGGGCAGGCAGCGCCGGTGCGGTGTGCTCGATGTAGGTGCGGGGCAGCGCAGCGAGCACTCGAGCGTCGAAAGACACGGGATCGGTCGAACACCGCAGCGGGAAGTCGGTCAGCCGCGGCCAGACGTAGGCGGCCAACTCCGGGTCGGTGATCCCCCAGCGCTCGAGGAAGGCTCGCTGCACGGGGATGCGCCAGCCATCGCCGTCGTCGTCCGCCAGCCGCGTGAAGGCCTCGACTGAGGCAGGAGGCTCCACGGAGAAGTTGCTCTCGCCCGGATGCGCAATGAAGCCAGCGGCCAGCACCAAGCGAGTGATACGGCCCTCGGCCTGTTCGACGACAGGACCGGCCAGCACTCCGGAGTAGGAGTGCAGGACGAGCGTGACATCCGTGAGGTCGTGGGACGTCACCATGTCGACGACATCGCGAACGTGAGTGTCAACGCCGACATCGGGGCTCAAGAGGTCCTTGCGTTCGGCTAGGCCCGACAGAGTGATCGGGAATGCGCGGTGGCCTCGGCTCTGCAATTCCTCGGCTACCGGAGTCCAGACCCACGCGCCGTGGAAGGCGCCGGGGACAAGGACGAAGGTGCTCATCTCGACTAACCTAAGCACTTCTATTCGACCGCGACCAAAGGACGCCGGTGCACCGATCCGTGACGACCGCCGAGGAAACGCGCCATACGGGGCACGGCTAGACTCTCCAGGCGCCTCCGCGAGGGGTCGCGGTGGGTGTAGCTCAGCTGGTAGAGCACCTGGTTGTGGTCCAGGACGTCGCGGGTTCGAGTCCCGTCACTCAC
>NBNH01000450.1 GCA_004379115.1 Actinomycetales bacterium mxb001 | reverse complement strand
GCATACGACGTCTGGGCTCCTGGAGGAGATTCCCAATGGGGTCACCTTGGCGGAGGCCGAGGAGAAGGTGCTCGACTACGTGCGGCAGCACGTGCCGGATTCCCGCAAGGCTCCGCTCGCGGGCTCGAGCGTCTACGTCGATCGCGGCTTCCTGGCCCGCGACATGCCCGCACTCGATGCTCATCTGCACTACCGCGTCATCGACGTGTCCTCCATCAAGGAGCTGGCCCGCCGCTGGTATCCCCGCGCGTACTTCGCCAGCCCCGAGAAGCGTGGCAATCACCGCGCTCTCGGCGACATCCGCGAGTCGATTGCCGAGCTTCGCTACTACCGCGACGCCGTCTTCGTCCCGCTCCCCGGCCCCGACACTGAGTCAGCGCGCGCTACGGCTGCCGGGCACGTCGTCGACCACGGCTGATCGCGCCGTCACGACTCCAACAGGTCTGCCGTTTCCAGCGGCTTCTCCAGCATGAAGTCGTGACCTGCCTCGATCGATTTCATGCGCCATCCCTCATCGTTCGCACGGGCGATCGACACCGCCAGGGCAGGCAGTGGCGGTGCCGTGTGCTCGATGTAGGTGCGGGGCAGCGCAGCGAGCACTCGAGCGTCAAAGGACACCGAATCGGTCGAGCAGCGCAGGGGAAAGTCGGTGAGTCGCGGCCAGACGTAGGCAGCCAGCTCGGGGTCGGTGATCCCCCAGCGCTCGAGGAAGGCTCGCTGCACGGGAATGCGCCAGCCGTCGCCGTCGTCGTCCGCCAGACGTGTGAACGCCTCCACCGACGCTGGCGGCTCCACGGAGAAGTTGCTCTCCCCCGGACGCGCAAGGAAGCCAGCAGCCAGCACCAGGCGAGTGATACGGCCCTCGACCTGTTCGACGACGGGACCGGCCAACACTCCGGAGTAGGAGTGCAGGACGAGCGTGACATTCGTGAGGTCGTGAGACGTCACCGTGTTGACGACATCGGCGATATGGGTGTCGACACCGATGTCGGGACTCAAGAGGTCCTTGCGTTCGGCTAGGCCCGACAGAGTGATCGGGAATGCGCGGTGGCCGCGACGCTGCAATTCCTCGGCCACGGGAGTCCAGACCCACGCGCCGTGGAAGGCGCCGGGGACAAGGACGAAGGTGCTCATCTCGCCTAACCTAGGCACTTCCATTCGACAGCGACCAAAGGACGCCGGTGCACGGATCCGTGACGACCGCCGAGGAAACGCGCCACACGGGGCACGGCTAGACTCTCCAGGCGCCTCCGCGAGGGGTCGCGGTGGGTGTAGCTCAGCTGGTAGAGCACCTGGTTGTGGTCCAGGACGTCGCGGGTTCGAGTCCCGTCACTCAC
>NBNH01000449.1 GCA_004379115.1 Actinomycetales bacterium mxb001 | reverse complement strand
GGGCGCGCTGATCGCCGCCTACCTCAACCACTGGGGATTCCCCTCGTTCGCGATGATCTGCGCCGTCCTTCTCAACCGGCTCGAGGGCGATCAGGTCACCTCCACCCATGAGCAACTGCACCGATTCAGCGAGAACTCCGGCGACGTGCTCTTCAACTATCTTCGGGTCCTCGTTCCGCCACACAGGGCTTGACGGAGATGGCCGACAACCTGCTGGTCTCCGCCGAGCGCTGGGCGGCTGACGACATCGATCCACTCACCGCGGCCGAACTCACCGCCCTGATCGCTCGCGCCCGCTCCGGCGACTCCAGTGCCCTTGAGGAGATCGCGGACGCGTTCGACGGCACCTTGGAATTCGGCACGGCCGGACTTCGCGGCCGACTCGGGCCCGGCAGCAACCGCATGAACCGCGTCGTGGTGGCGCGCGCTGCCGCGGGGCTCGCGGCCTACCTGGTCGAGCACGGCGGCCACTCGATCGTCATCGGGTACGACGCTCGTCGTAACTCCGACGTCTTCGCGCACGACACCGCGCAGATCATGGCGGGCGCGGGTATCTCCGCGATGGTGCTGCCGCGTCCCCTGCCAACGCCCGTCACCGCCTTCGCGATCCACTTCCTGGGCACGAGTGCCGCGGTCATGGTCACGGCATCCCACAACCCGCCGGAGGACAACGGCTACAAGGTCTACCTGGGTGATGGCTGCCAGATCGTGTCGCCCGCCGATGCCGAGATCTCTGCCTGCATCTCACGCGTGGGGGCAGTGGCCGATATTCCGCGCTCCGACGACTACGTCACGCTCGACGACGGTGTGCTCGACGCCTACATCTCCAGCGCAGAACACCTACTGCCTCCCGGTCCGCGCGACATCACGACCGTCTACACGGCCATGCACGGAGTTGGGGGCGATGTCTTCGTACGCGCGGCGCGCGGATCCGGCTTCCCCGATCCGCACCGGGTGGCTGCGCAGTTCGAGCCCGACGCTCGCTTCCCGACCGTAGCCTTCCCCAATCCGGAAGAACCCGGCGCCATGGACCTGGCGATTGCCGAGGCCAAGGCGCAGGGCGCCGACATCATCATCGCCAACGACCCCGATGCGGATCGATGCGCGGCGGGCATCCCTGCCAATGGCACCTACCGCATGCTGACGGGCGACGAAGTGGGCTGGCTGCTCGGCTGGTGGACCGTCGAGCGGATGAGACGAAGCGGCGGACCCATGGTCGGAACGTTCGCGCAGTCGATCGTGTCCGGCACGCTACTCAAGGCCATCGCGCTCGACGCCGGTCTTGACTATGCCGCCACTCTCACGGGCTTCAAGTGGATAGCGCGGGTGCCCGGCCTTGCTTACGGCTACGAGGAGGCGCTCGGCTATTGCGTCGACCCTGCTTACGTCACAGACAAGGACGGGATTACGGCGGCGCTGGTGCTGATGGAGATGGCGGCCCACCTGAAGGCCGAGGGCCGTGGCATCCAGGACGTTCTCGATGACCTCGCACGTCGATTCGGCCTCTACCTGACCTCGCAGGTATCCGTGCGCGTTGGCGATGTCTCGCTTATCGCCGACGCGATGGCGCGTCTGCGTTTTGCACCGCCCCGCGAACTTGGCGGACGCAACGTGCAGGAGGTGGTGGACCTCGAGGAGGGTGCGTACGGGCTCCCCGCTACCGACGGGCTCCTCTACGTACTCGACGGCGCACGCGTCGTCATCCGCCCGAGCGGGACAGAGCCGAAGCTGAAGTGCTACCTGCAGATTGTCATGCCCGCCGATGGCGACCTTGACGCGGCCAAGGAGGCGGGCCGTGCCGATATGTCAGCCCTGCGCGTGAGCGTCTCGGGCGCTCTCGGCCTCGACTAGGCACCCACACCGACAACGGAACGCGTTAGGGAGACTTTCGGGCCCCCAGAAGTGTCTGTAGCCCGATCCGTGTCCTAGCGGACACCGGCCGCGCCTCGGCTAGGCACCCACACCCACAACGGACCCCGTCCGTCAGGCCCCGCCGACCCTGGCTGCCGGACAGCGAGCCGAGAGGTCAGCCAGCATTGAGTCGAGTTCAGTGCGCGTAGCGGGAAGAACCCATGAGGCACCTGAGTTGTCCTCAATGAAGATGTGCAGCCCGATGGTCGCCGTGCCGTCATCAGGTTCCCAATGCGCAACCGGCACAGACTTCGCGATCATGGGCCGCAAAGACACGATGCGCTCCGGCTCGGTCTGCAGGATGCGCCGCAGTTGATGAGCTTGCCGCTTGACCTTGAAGAAGGCTCCGTAGAGCATCAGCCCGGCAACGCCAATCATGAAGGCCTCGAAGAGGATGAGTCCGATCTGCCAACCGATTCCTGACGCCCACAGCGACGAGTCGAGGAGGGGCAGCGCGGCGAGGCCCAGGCAGATGAGCGCGGTGATGACGGCGAAGATGCGAAGGCGTCCCGATGAGCGACCGAGCCCTGCGAGCAATCGATCGAGGTCGGGATCGTTGCCCATGTCTTCCTCCCTACTCGCCCTGACGAAGGCTAGTGTGACCGTGACGTGCCGGCAAGCAATGACAATGGCCGGATAGGCGTGCAGACCTGCACTGACATCCCGGCAGGAGGGCGAGTGACGCCATGACGACGCTGTCGCCGCAGCAGATCCTGCTGGCTGTCGTGCTCGTGGTCGGGCTGGCCACCCTGTGCGCTGCCCTTGCGCCCAAGCTGAGGGTTCCGTCCCTGCTCCTCCTGCTGCCGGCGGGATTCCTCCTCGGGTTGCTCGCCCCTCAGTTCCGCATGGACGCGATCTTGGGCGGGGCCTTTCCCATCGCTGTTGACCTGATGGTCGCGGTCATCCTCTTCCAGGGCGGCCTCGAACTCAGCACCATCAAGTTGCAGCACACCGACCGCTCCGTCGTGCGCCGGCTCGTCTGGATCGGCGCTCCGCTGACCTGGCTGGCTGGGTCACTCCTTGCGCACTACGTACTGGGCCTGGATTGGCCACTCGCATTCCTGCTCGGTGCGATCCTCATCGTGTCGGGACCCACGGTGGTCACTCCCATTCTCAACTTCGCGCGCCCAGAGCCGCGCGTGCGCGGCATCCTCATGTGGGAAGGCACGATGCTCGACCCCATCGGGGGCATCTTCGCCATCGTCGTCTTCCAGGTGGTCAGGCTGAGCACGCAGGACAGCCCACTCGACGCCGTCGTGTCACTGGTCATGAGCTTCGCGGTCGCCATCGGGGTGGCCGTGGTGGGCATGGTGATCGCCGTCCTGGCGTGCAGGGCCGTCCGCGGCAACGCGACGGTCAGCACGCAGGTGCTCCTGGGCACCGTCATCGCCTCCGCCGCCTTCGCTGACTTCCTGGCCGAGGAGAGCGGGCTGCTTACGGCGCTGCTCATGGGAGTGGCAGCTCGGCCGATCGCCAAGCGACTGAACACCTCGCTCGATCTTGCGATGCCGTTCTTCGACACCATCGTCGCGTTCGGGCTCGGCATCCTCTTCATCAGCATCGCCGCTCTCGTACCCTCGCCCGAGGTGGCGCAGGTGGCGCTGCCAGCGATTGCGATGGCGCTGCTCCTCATCCTCATCGCACGCCCCACCGTTGCCACCCTGTGTACGAGCGGCGCCGGGCTCAGCCGCAATCAGCGCGTGTTCGTCGCGTGGATGGATCCCCGCGGCATCGTCGCTGCCGCTACGGCATCGAGCGTCAGCGCCACCCTGGTGGCAACCAATGTGCCCGGGGCCGAGGAGCTGCTGCCCGCCGCGTTCATCATCATCGCCGTCACGGTGACGGTCTACGGCCTCACCGCTTCACCCGTGGCGAAGGCTCTTGGCGTGCGAGACGAGACACCGGTCTCGTAGGGCAGTGGGTCGCCCGGGACTCGAACCCGGAACCTACGGATTAAAAGTCCGCAGCTCTACCGTTGAGCTAGCGACCCGCGGTCTGATGCATCTTCGAACCGAATTTCTGTGAGATAGAGCACCAGTGTCCACGCCCACCATACTTGCGGTCGACTCAGACGCCTTCAGGCTGGCAGGCTAAATCGACCTTCCCGGTCGCTTCGTGACAAGATCGAACAACCCGAACGAGACCCGCTCCGGGCCCCAACAACGAAGGGGAAGAAGCATGCGCGTGCGCGGTGTGATGGTGGCCATCCTGGCCGTGGTGCCACTGGTTGGGCTCGCGGGTATTCCGGGATCGGCATCGGCGGCCGACCAGCAGGTGTCCATCAACTGCGCGGGCAAGGGTTCCTCGATGTTCGGGCCTTCCGTGACCTTGAACACGACCGTGGGCGCTGTCGTGACCGTGACGAACACCGCCAGCAATGGCCAGTGCTACTTCCAGAACCTAGGCGCCGTTGCCACATCCAATCTGCCTCTTGTGCCCTACGGGATGTCACCGACCCCGTCCTACTTCCTGGGCCCGAACGCTACGGGCACCTTCACCATCACGGGGACGACCGGCCCTGCGGTCGGCGGATCGCAGCAGGGCCTTGGGTTCTCCTACTTCAACACCACTACGAACTTTGAACAGCTCGGTGGACTATTCGTGGTGACCCCATGGGTCGCGCCAACCTTGAGCGGCCCGTCGACTCCGGTCGCCGCTGGCAGCGAGGTGGCCATCGACGCG
>NBNH01000059.1 GCA_004379115.1 Actinomycetales bacterium mxb001 | reverse complement strand
GAGGGATTCCTCGCGCTCTATTCGGTGACCGGCGAGGACGAGTGGCTGGCTTTCGCCGGGGTGCTGCTCGATGTGGTGCTCGCGCATTTCCGCGACGGTCACGGTGGCTTCTTCGACACGGCCGACGACGCCGAGCAACTGGTGCGTCGTCCGCGCGATCCTTCGGACAACGCGGCGCCGTCAGGGTGGCTCGCCGCCGCCCAGGCACTGCTCACCTACGCGTCGCTCACCGGGATCGCCGAGCATCGCGAGGCCGCTGAGCAGGCGCTCGGTGTGGTGACCGAGTTCGCCGAGCGCGCGCCGCGCGCGGTGGGCTGGGGCCTGGCGGCGGCGGAGGGCCTGGTCGACGGCCCGCGCGAGATCGCCGTGATCGGTGAATCCGGCGACCCCCGCACCGGGGATCTCCACCGTCTCGCCCTGCTCTCGACCGCGCCCGGAGCGGCCGTCGCGGTGGGCCCACCGGGGTCGTCCGTGCCGGTCTTGCGCGATCGCTCCCTGATCAACGGCGCCCCCGCCGTGTACATCTGCCGTCATTTCACCTGCGATGCCCCGCTGACATCACCTGAGGAGGCGGCTCGGGCGCTAGCCTGTCGGGCGTGGGCCTGAGCGATGTCGTCTACGGCGTCTACGAGCGCCGCCTGCGCCGCCAGATCCCGCCCGAACGTCGCCCCCGCCACGTGGGCGTGATCCTCGACGGCAATCGTCGCTGGGCCACGAGCCAGGGCAGCGGCTCCGAGGCCGGCCATCGCGCCGGGGCCGCCAAGATCGTGGAGTTCCTCGGCTGGTGCGAGGACGCCGACGTCGAGGTCGTCACCCTGTGGCTGCTGTCCACCGACAACCTCAATCGCCCTGACACCGAGCTGCGAGCACTCCAATCGATCATCGAGGAGACCGTCACCGGTCTGGCCGAGACTCGTCGTTGGCGTATTCACCCTGTCGGCGCCCTCGACCTGCTTCCCGACCGCACGGCACGACTGCTCAAGGAGGCGGAGGAGAGCACCGCCGACGTCGACGGCATCCTGGTCAACGTCGCGGTCGGCTATGGCGGTCGGCGCGAGGTCGTCGACGCCGTACGCGCCCTCCTGCAGGAGCACGCGACGCAGGGCACCTCGCTCGAGGACATCGCGCAGATGCTCGATGCCGAGCACATCGCCGAGCACCTCTACACCAAGGGTCAGCCCGACCCCGACCTCGTGATCCGCACGTCGGGGGAGCAGCGCCTCTCGGGGTTCCTGCTGTGGCAGAGCGCGCACTCGGAGTTCTACTTCTGCGAGGCCTACTGGCCCGACTTCCGGCACGTGGATTTCCTGCGGGCGATGCGCGCCTACGCCGCTCGCCAGCGCCGCTACGGGGCGTAACTCCCGTCCCTCGTTCATCATCCGTTCGGCGTGTTGTCCGAGGCGTACGCCAACCCGCCCCCTAATCTCGCCGCATCGGGTCGGCACCCGGTCGGCCCCCCGATTCGCGGTGGTCCGCGCCGGGCCCCGCACGAGGAGCCCCGTGCCCGCAGCGCGCACTCGAACCCGCACAGCCGCCCCGCGTGACGACCACAACCGCCCCTCCACTCGCACATACGTCCTCGACACCAGCGTCCTGCTCTCCGATCCGCACGCCATGCTGCGGTTCGACGAGCACGAAGTGGTGATCCCGGTCGTCGTCGTCACCGAGCTCGAGGCCAAACGCACCCATCCCGAGCTCGGCTACTTCGCCCGGGCCGCGCTGCGACTGCTCGATGACCTGCGCGTGAGTCATGGACGGCTCGATGAACCGCTGTCCATCGGCGACAGCGGTGGCACGCTGCGAGTCGAACTCAACCACACGGACACGTCAGTGCTCCCCAGCGGCTTCTCGCTCGCCGACAACGACTCCCGGATCCTCGCGGTCGCCCGCAACCTCGCGGCCGAAGGACACGACGTCGTCCTCGTCAGCAAGGACCTGCCCATGCGCGTCAAGGCCTCCGCCGTGGGCCTGACCGCCGAGGAGTACCTCGCCGAGCTCGTCGTCGAGTCCGGCTGGACCGGCATGACCGAGCTCGACGTTCCCGCCGACAGCATCGATGCGCTCTACGAGTCCACGCTCATCGACATCGACGCGGCGCGTGACCTGCCCTGCCACACGGGCCTCGTCCTCGTCTCCGAGCGCGGGAGCGCCCTGGGTCGGGTGACCCCCGAGAAGCGCGTGCGGCTGGTCCGCGGCGATAGGGAGGCCTTCGGCCTGCACGGCCGCAGTGCCGAGCAGCGCGTGGCCCTCGACCTGCTGCTCGACCCCGACATCGGGATCATCTCCCTGGGCGGACGTGCCGGCACCGGCAAGAGCGCTCTCGCGCTGTGCGCCGGACTCGAGGCGGTCCTCGAGCGGCGGCTGCACCGCAAGGTCATCGTGTTCCGACCCCTCTACGCCGTGGGCGGCCAGGATCTGGGCTACCTGCCCGGCACCGAGAACGAGAAGATGTCGCCCTGGGCCCAGGCGGTATTCGACACCCTGGGGGCAGTGACGACGACCGAGGTGCTCGAGGAGGTCCTCGACCGGGGGATGCTCGAGGTCCTGCCGCTCACCCACATCCGCGGCCGGTCCCTCCACGACGCCTTCGTCATCGTCGACGAGGCCCAGTCGCTGGAGCGCAATGTCCTGCTGACGGTCCTGTCCCGGATCGGCAAGGACTCCCGCGTCGTGCTCACCCACGACGTGGCCCAGCGCGACAACCTGCGGGTGGGCCGCCATGACGGCGTGGTCGCCGTGGTGGAGAAGCTCAAGGGCCACCCGCTCTTCGCGCATGTGACCCTCACCCGCTCGGAGCGCTCGCCCATCGCGGCCCTCGTCACGGAGATGCTCGAAGATCTTCCCGTGTGACGTGGATCACGGTTTGTCCCCCACGAATGGGACGACACGCCGATTAATTGGGCGATTTGCCCGATAGTTATCCACAGGCGCGTCGTTATCTCGGCGTGACATATGGCCCGGATCTTGGCAAGGTCGAGGGCGCAAGATCCCTGCGCCGAGCGATCGGCGCCGACTCCGACCGGAGTCCTCGACCGGCCGTTCCTCCCGGACGCGCGGCTGGCTCGCAGGAGAACAGGGGTGCCACGGCCACCGGCCCGGGATCGGCGGCCAGACGATGGGATAACTCGTGCGTCGACTGCTCGCTGCCACCGCGGCCACCGCCGCGGCCACCCTGGCCTCCACCGCCCTGCTCCTGCCGGCGACCTCCGCATCCGCCGAGCCGGCGAGCGCAGCGCCAACGGCAACGACCAGCGACACGGCACCGACCAGCGATACGGCACCGACCAGCGATACGGCACCGACCAGCGATACGGCACCGACCAGCGATACGCCCCCGCCCAATGAGCGCCTGCCCAAGGTGCCCGACCCGCCGGATCTCGGCGACGCCCCCTGGCTGACCGAGGCCGGTCAGGACATGAAGGGCTACCGCCTGAGCACCTACACGGGCAAGTACTACGACAAGAGCCGCGAGCAGTACCGCATCTGCGTCATCCAGCGCGAGAGCGGCGGCAACTACGACGAGCCGTCCGGTCCGTGGCGCGGTGCCTACCAGTTCAGCGACAGCCTGGCCGCCGGTGCGCTTCGGGCCATGCGGGCCGAGATGGTCGAGGTGTACGGCGACGCCGGCAAGCGAGTCATCGACTCGCTCGAGGGCACCCTCATCTACACCTGGCCGCGCTTCTTCCAGGACATGGCCTTCTGGACGACGTTCAATCGAGGCGCTGGCGCGAGCCACTGGGCCGGCGGCAGCTGGTACTGCAACCCCGCGCGCAACGCCGAGAGCGGATGGCCCAACCCGAGTCGATGGAACTACACACCGCTCGAGCGCGACAAGGGCGACAGGGGTGGCAAGGGCGACGACAAGGGCGATCGCACGTCAACACCGACGGCTGCATTCGGCACCCCCGAATACAGCCAGCAGGTCGCCCGCGCCTACATCCGCGACAAGCACGACTGGCGCTACCCGGAGTTCCGCGCCCTCAAGGACATGTGGTGGCGCGAGAGCAACTGGCGCTACTCGGTGATCAATCCGCACCCCAATGGCCCGTGGTACGGCCTGGGTCAGGTCAATGGCGGCTTCATCGCCGACCAGGGTTACTCCATCAAGGAGTACATGGCGTCGCCCGAGATCCAGATCAAGGTGGGTGCCGCCTACATCAAGCAGCGCTACGGCTCGCCGACCAAGGCATGGTCGTTCTGGCAGTCCAACGGCTGGTACTAGTCCCCACTACGGCGCGGGTGGCCCGGTCGGGATCGTGAGCGCGATCGGGCGCAGGGTGTCCTCGAAGAAGTCGTTGCCCTTGTCGTCGACGACGACGAACGCCGGGAAGTCGACCACGTCGATCTTCCACACCGCTTCCATGCCGAGTTCCGGGAAGTCGATGACCTCGACCGAGCGGATGTTGTCCTGGGCCAAGATGGCGGCCGGCCCCCCGATGGAGCCGAGGTAGAACCCGCCGTTGTCACGGCACGCTGACGTCACGGCCGGACTGCGATTGCCCTTGGCGAGCATGACGTGCGAGCCGCCCGCCTTCTGGAACTGGTCGACGTACGAGTCCATGCGCCCGGCCGTGGTCGGACCAAAGGATCCGGATGCGTAGCCCTCGGGAGTCTTGGCAGGTCCGGCGTAGTAGACGGCGTGATCGCGCAGGTACTGCGGCATCGGCTCGCCGCGGTCGAGCATCTCCTTGATGCGCGCGTGCGCGAGGTCGCGCGCGACAACGAGCGGTCCGGTGAGCGAGACGCGGGTCTTGACGGGCAGGGCGGAGAGTTGGCGACGGATGTCGTCCATCGGCTGCGCCAGGTCGATGCGCACAGCCTCGGTGTCGTCGCCCTCCTCGATATCGGGCAGGTAGTGGGCCGGATCCCGCTCGAGCTCTTCGAGGAACGCTCCCTCGGGGGTGATGCGGGCGAGAGCCTGGCGGTCGGCCGAGCACGACACCGCGATGGCCACGGGTAGCGAGGCTCCGTGACGCGGTAGGCGGATGACGCGTACGTCGTGGCAGAAGTACTTGCCGCCGAACTGCGCGCCGATACCGAATCCCTGGGTCAGACGCAGGACCTCGGCCTCCATCTCGAGGTCGCGGAAGGCATGGCCGGACGTCGACCCGTGCACGGGCAGCGAGTCGAGGTAGCGAGCGCTGGCGTACTTCGCGACCTTGAGCGCGTATTCGGCGCTGGTGCCGCCCACCACGATGGCGAGGTGGTAGGGCGGGCACGCGGCGGTGCCTAGGGAGCGCAGGCGCGTGTCGAGGAACTCGCGGAAACTCTTCGGGTTGAGCAGAGCCTTGGTCTCCTGGAACAGGAAGCTCTTGTTGGCCGAGCCGCCGCCCTTGGCGATGTAGAGGAGTTCGTATTCGCGTTCATGTCCGGGTTTGGTGTCGGCGTAGATCTCGATCTGTGCCGGGAGGTTGTTGCCGGTGTTGCGCTCCTCCCACATCGACAGGGGCGCCATCTGCGAGTAGCGCAGGTTGAGCTGCTGGTAGGCGTCGAAGATGCCGCGGGTGATGTGCTCCTCGTCGGGGCCGTGGGTGAGCACCTGCTGGCCGCGCTTGCCCATGACGATGGCGGTGCCGGTGTCCTGGCACATGGGCAGGACACCTCCAGCCGACACATTGGCGTTCTTCAGCAGGTCGAGTGCGACGAAGCGGTCGTTGGGGCTTGCCTCGGGATCGTCGATGATCGCGCGGAGCTGGCGCAGGTGCCCGGGTCGCAGCAGGTGCTGGATGTCGCGGATGGCTTCGAAGGTCAGCAGTCGCAGCACTTCGGGCTCGACCTCGAGGAAGCTGCGTCCGCCCGCATCGACCGTGCGGATGCCCTCGGTGGTCACCAGGCGGTAGGGCGTGGTGTCCGGTCCGATCGGCAGCATGTCCGCGTATGCGAAGTCGGCCATAGGACCAGCCTAGGCGGTGACCGTTCCACGGCCCCGGCTCTCGGCCTCGGGTACGGTCGGCGGCGTGAGTGGGGCCTGTATCGCCGTCCTCGGCGAGCGGATCGTCGACTTCGTGCCGGGGGATGACCCGCAGTCCTACCGCGCGGTGGCCGGTGGATCGCCCGCCAATGTCGCGCTCGGCATCCGTCGACTCGGCGGTGAGCCGGTGCTCCTCGGGCGCGTGGGCGACGACGGCTTGGCGGGCCTGCTCGATCGGGCGATCCTCGACAACGGGCTGTCGACGGCCGCGCTCCTGCGACGCAGTGGGCCGAGCATGCTCGCGGTGTGCACGCGCCGCGATGATGGTTCTGTCGAGTACTACTTCTACTACCAGGGTTCGCCGGACCTGCTCTGGAATGCCGCGGACCTTGCCGAGGCACTGGGTGCCGCGCGCGACGCAGGTGCGGTTGCCTGGCACACGGGATCGCTGGTGAGTTGGCTGGGCCCGGGGGTCGATGACGTCCTCGCTGCCTGGCGTGCGGCGCACGATGCCGGTGACCTCACCTTGAGTTACGACCCCAATGCGCGACCGGGCACGGTTCCGCGCGAGGAGATGCGTGCGCGCGTGGAGAGTTTCGTGGCGCTGTCACACGTCGTGAAGGTCAGCGATGAGGACATCGCGTTCCTCTACCCCGGCGAGTCGGCCGGTGATGTCTGCGCGCGATGGAGCACGGCTGGCCCAGCGCTGGTGGTGCTCACGCGCGGGCCTGATGGCGTGGCTGCCTGGCGTGGTGGTCGGCAGGTCGCGGACGTCGCCGGGCGCCGGGTCACCGTGGCGGACACGGTGGGTGCGGGTGACACCGTGACGGCGGCGCTGCTGGTGGGGCTGGGTGACGCCGGTGTTCTCGGCGCGGGCGGACGCATCGCCACCCTGGATGACGCCGCGATCGGCGCGATCTTGGAGCGCGCCGTGGCGGCCGCCGCCATCACTTGCTCGCGAGAGGGCGCGAATCCGCCCACGCGCGATGAGGTCGACGCGGCTATCGCGCCTCGTTGAACTAGCGCGCCTCGTTGAAATCGACCATGGCGTAGCCACCCAGCTTGTCGAGGCGGTGCTCGCTGACGACCTCGCGGATGGTTCCGCTCTTGCTGCGCATGACGATGGAGTGGGTGACGGCACCCTGTGGCCGGTAGCGCACACCGCGCATGAGCTCGCCGTCGGTGATGCCGGTGGCGCAGAAGAAGACGTTGTCGCCGGTGACGAGGTCGTCGGTGGTGAGCACGCGCTCGAGGTCGTGCCCGGCGGCGATGGCCTTCTCGCGCTCAACCTCGTCGCGGGGCCACAGGATGCCCTGGATCGTGCCGCCCAGGCACTTCACCGCGCAGGCGGTGATGATGCCCTCGGGGGTACCGCCGATGCCGAGGAGCAGGTCGACGCCGGTGCCCTCGCGCATGGCCATGATGGCGCCGGCGACGTCGCCGTCGCTGATGAACTTGATGCGGGCACCTGCCTCGCGAACTTCGGCCACCAGGTCGTCGTGGCGGGGGCGGTCGAGCAGGCAGACGGTGAGATCGGCGACGCTGCGACGCTTGGCCCGCGCGATGCGCTCGAGGTTGACGGCGACCGGTGCGGTGATGTCGACGACATCGGCCGCCTCGGGTCCGGTCACCAGTTTGCGCATGTAGAACACGGCGCTGGGGTCGTACATCGATCCGCGCTCCGAGACCGCCAGCACCGAGATGGCGTTGGCCATGCCTTTCGAGCACAGGGTCGTGCCGTCGATGGGGTCGACCGCGACGTCGACCGTCGGCCCGGTGCCATCGCCGACGGCCTCGCTGTTGTAGAGCATGGGGGCGTCGTCCTTCTCGCCCTCGCCGATGACGACGACTCCGCGCATGGACACGCTGCTGATGAGGGCACGCATGGCGTTGACGGCGGCTCCGTCGGCACCGTTCTTGTCGCCTCGGCCGACCCAGCGACCGGCGGCCATGGCAGCGGCTTCGGTGACGCGGACGAGTTCGAGGGCGAGGTTGCGGTCGGGGACCTGCGGTGATGTCGAGGCCATAGCCGACCTTCTCACGGATCGGGCACCTCTCGGGATGTCCTCCGGGCAGGTCTGGGGGACGATGGGGTCATGTCCCAGGACCTGCGCCCGACCGGTCGCCCCAATGCCCGGCTGCGCCAGACGGTCCGCGACATGGTCCTGTCGCTCGTGGTGGTCCTGGGCCTCATCGGACTTGTCATGCTCTTGACCTTGCGGCCGCAGCCTGATCCGGTGCGCGTGGTCGATCCGACTCCCGTCCTCATCGAGGCACGCGCGCAGGCGGAGTACCCCGTCCTGTACCCGGCGGACCTCGGCGATGGATGGCGTCCGACGAGCGCCCGCTGGGAGGTCTCCGAGGTCACGATGCCCGAGCCGGCGTTCCACGTCGGCTTCGTGACGCCCACCGATGAATACGCGCAGATCGGCCAGTCAGCGACCCCGAACGTTGCCTACGTGGAGTTCCAGACCGACAACGGTCGCCCCGTCGACACGATGGGGGAGTGGCAACGATTCGAGAGCGCCGATGGCACGCGCTCGCTCGTACGCATCGCCAACGGCGTGACGACGGTCGTGTCGGGTACGACGACGTGGGAGGTCCTCACCGACCTCGCCCAGCGACTCAGTCCTACGGCTCTTCCTCGTCAGTAGGAGACTCACCCTCCGCCTCGTCGGACTCTGCGATATCGAGCCGCTGCTGGGCGCCGTCGAGCCACTCGACGCACGCGGCGGCCAGTTGCTCGCCGCGCTCCCATAGGGCGAGGGCCTCTTCCAGCGTGGTGTCGCCGGCCTCGAGGGTCGCCACGATCTCGGCCAACTGCTCGCGCGCCTGCTCATAGGTCAGCGCCTCGGTGGGCTTCTGGGACTTGCTCACGGTGACCCCTCTCCGACCGTGGCACCTGCTGTGACGGTGGCGGATTCTCCGACGGTGGCGTCGAGCCGCCCCTCGGCGACGCGGATGTCGATGACCTGCCCGGTCATGACGTCTGCCGGTGAGCGTACGACGCGTCCGTCGCGGGTGCGCACCACGGCGTAGCCACGGTCGAGTGTCGCGGCGGGGGAGAGGACGCGCAGGCGCGCGCTCAAATGCTCGATATCGGCACGGCTGCGCTCCACGCGACGGCGAAGTGCTGCGTGCCCTCGCGCCTGCCGATCGAGCACACGCTGTCGCTCACCATCGAGGGTTCGTCGCACGGTGCGACGTACGCGCGTGCGCAGCGCATCGATGAGCCGCAACTCCTCGGCCACGTCGGGGACGATGCGTTTGGCCGCATCGGTGGGCGTCGAGGCACGCACGTCGGCGGCGAGGTCGACGAGGGGAACGTCCTGCTCGTGTCCGATGGCGCTGACGACCGGAGCGCGGGAGGCGGCAACGGCCCGCACGAGGCGTTCGTTGCTGAAGGGCAGCAGGTCCTCGACGCTTCCACCGCCGCGAGCGATGACGATGACGTCGACCTGGGGCAGGGCGTTGAGTTCGGTGAGGGCATCGACGACGGCGGTCACGGCGGAGGTGCCTTGCACCGCTACCTCGCGTATCTCGAACGCGACGCTCGGCCACCGTCCGCGCGCATTGACGAGCACGTCGGTGAGCGCCGCGCTCGCTCGGCCGCTGATGAGCCCGATACGTCGCGGCAGGAATGGCAACGGTCGCTTGCGTTCGGCGGCGAAGAGTCCCTCGGCTTGGAGCAGGGCGCGCACCCGCTCGATTTCCTCGAGCAGGGCGCCGCGGCCGACGGGGCGGATCTCGCGGGCACGGATCTGCAGTTGTCCGCGCGTCGTATAGAACTCGGGGCGCCCGTACACGATCACTCGCTGTCCCTCGGCGACGGGCGGCATCACAATGTCGAGCACGTTGGTGTCGACGACGACGCTGAGGGAGAGGTCGGCTTCGACATCGCGCAGGGTGATCCACGCGGTGCGCATGCCGGGACGTCGGCTGATCTGCGCGATCTGGCCCTCGATCCAGATGGCATTGAGCCTGCCGATCCACTCGCCGATCAGCATCGAGACCGTGCGGACCGGTGCGGGGGATTCCGGTGAGGTCTGCAGGCCCATAGGCGAAGGCTACGACCAGCGCGGGCCAACTCACCCGGGGCCGCATACGATGAGGAGATGCCGAAGAAGGTCCTCCTCGCTGCCCCCCGCGGATATTGCGCGGGCGTCGATCGCGCTGTGGTCACGGTCGAGAAGGCCCTGGAGCTCTACGGCGCCCCGGTCTACGTCCGCAAGCAGATCGTGCACAACAAGTACGTCGTCACGCGCCTCGAGGAGAGCGGCGCCATCTTCGTCGATGAACTCGACGAGGTGCCGGAGGGCGCCACGGTGGTGTTCTCCGCTCACGGCGTGGCCCCGTCGGTCCATGCCGAGGCGGCCGACCGTGGCCTGAAGACCATCGACGCCACGTGTCCTCTGGTCACCAAGGTCCACTCGGAGGCCAAGCGGTTCGCGTCCGAGGGCATGCAGATCCTGCTGATCGGCCACGAGGGTCACGAAGAGGTCGTCGGCACGATGGGCGAGGCGCCTGATCACATGACCCTGGTCGAGAGTCCCGCTGATGCCGAGCGCGTGACAGTCGATCCGGAACGGCCTGTCGTGTGGCTGTCGCAGACGACGCTGTCGGTCGACGAGACCATGCAGACGGTCGACCGCCTGCGCGAGCGGATCCCCACGTTGCAGAGCCCACCGAGTGACGACATCTGCTACGCGACACAAAACCGTCAAGCGGCCGTCAAGACCATTGCTCCCGCGTGCGACGTCCTCATCGTGGTGGGTTCTGGCAACTCGTCGAACTCGGTGCGCCTAGTCGAGGTGGGCCTGGAGTCCGGTGCGCGGTCGTCCTATCGCGTCGACGGTGTCGATGAACTGCGCGATGAGTGGCTCGACGGCGCCGAGACCGTGGGCCTGACTTCCGGGGCTTCCGTACCCGAAGTTCTTGTGGCCGGTGTGCTCGATTGGCTGGCTGAGCGCGGCTTCGGGGATGTCGAGGAGGTCGCCTCGGCGGAGGAGACGCTCGTCTTCGCCCTGCCCCCGGAGTTGCGGCGTGACATGAAGGCCGCCGCCAAGGCCGCCACGTCCTAGGACGTCACGCCGTCTGTCCCTAGCGCGAGCGGGAACGTCGTACGAGCACGATGGCCAAGGCCGCGAGCGTCGCCCCGAAGATCCATACGACGTTGTTGCCCAGGGTCGTCAGGATCATGAGTGCCTCACTGACCAGCAGGTCGGTGATCGGCCCCAGGGTGAGCTGGCCCGCCGTGATGGTGGCCAGGAAGATGGCCAGCGGCGGGGCGATGACCGCGATGGGCCAGTCGTCCATGCGCACCATGAATGCGCCATAGATGCTGGCCGCCAGCAGGGCGAGGCCGGTGATCCAGTTGATGGCTCCTACGACGACAACGTCGGCAAACGCGACGATGACCGTGACGCCGATGACGACGAGCCACACTCCGGACGCGCGGATGCCGGGAGCGGCATGCGCGCCTCGGCGACCGCCGGCATAGGTCGTGCCACCTGATGTGCCGGTGGCGACCGAGTTCCCTGCCTCGCTCGCATCGCCGGTCAGGACGGCGCCGCCGGTCAGCGCGGCACCACCGCTCAGCGCGGCACCACCGCTCAGCGCGGCACCACCGCTCAGCGCGGCACCACCGCTCAGCGCGGCACCACCCACCGGCAGGGGGTCGTCGTCAAGGAACGCATCCTCCGCGGGTGAGGGACCCACGACCGGCGCGGCCGCCGCACCTGTCGACACTGCCGCACCTGCCGCGCCCGCTGAGGCCGCCGCACCTGCCGAGGCCGCCGCACCTGCCGAGGCCGCCGCGCCCGCCGGCGCGCCGAACGTCCCATCGCCCAGGCTCACCGACTTCAAGCCGACGGCTTGATCCAAGGTCAGCGCGGGGACGGCAGCGTTGGCCGCATCGCCTTCGGCGCGCAGGGAGCGAAACAGTCGACCGGTGGGGGCCCCTGTGCCGACGGTTCCTTCGCTCACGCGAGCAAGGCTACGGGAGCGTCTCGCGCACCCGCTGTGCGAGGACGGTCACCTCGGGGACCGTGCCGTCGCCGACCCCGTGGTCGGCCAGGCGCCGGGCCGAGACGAGCACCCGCCCGTCTAGGGAGCCGACCATCCGGTTGTAGTGCGAGACGGCCGCATCCAGCGAGGCACCCATCTTGCGCACGTGGTCGACGTAGATCGACAAGCGCTCGTGGAGTTCGCGTCCGATCTGGTGGATCTCTCGCGCATTGTCGGCGATGGCCTCGCGTCGCCACACGTGCGCGACGGTGCGCATCAGGGCCAACAGCGTTGTGGGCGTCGCCACGATGACATTGCGCGAGAAGGATCGATCGAGCAGCGACGGATCCTCGCGCAGCGCGATACCCAGCATCGACTCTGCGGGCAGGAACATCACCACGGATTCGACCGCGTCGTCGTAGCGGCGCCAGTACTCCTTGCCGCCCAGGCGATCAGCGTGTTGCGCGACATCACGGGCGTGCTGCGCGTAGAGCTCGGCCCGCCGCACCGCATCATCGCTGGCCTCGGCCTCCAGCAGGGCGGCGAGGGGAACCTTGGCATCGACGATCAACTGCCGACCGGCTCCGAGGTCGATGACGAGATCGGGTCGCGATCCGGCGTCGTCTCCCGAGCGCACGTCTTGCTCGACGAAGTGCACCCGGTCGAGCAGCCCGGCTGCCTCGACGAGACGGCGTAGGTGCGCCTCGCCCCACCGGCCGCGCACGTCGACCCGACCGAGAGCGGCCGCCAATTGCCCGGTCTCGCGGCGCAGCACCTCGGTGGTGGCCTCGACATGGCGCAACTGCTCGCCGATCTGCGTGCGCAGGCCGGCCTGGTCGCTGCGGCGCAGGGCTTCGGCCTCGTCGAGCCTCCTACTCAGGCGCTCGAGCGCACCCTCGACGGGCGCGAGGTCGAGCGCACCGACTCCCGCGCCGACTCCTCCACCCATGCCCGGAACCGTTCCCTGGCCGGACAGTGCGGCGCCGCGGCGACCGGCGACGTATCCGACCACACCGACGGCGACCGCGAGGGCGAGTGCCATGGCGAGCACCACGAGAACGACAACAAGCGTGCTGGACCCTGCATCAGTGACAGTCATGGCTCCACGCTGACAGGGGGGTCTGACATCGGGGCAAGCCGCTGAGACGGCGGTCACGTCCGCAGCGGGATGCGGTCGAGGGCCAGCGCCGGCGGCACCTGGGTCTGGTAGCTGCGGCCCAGAGGGCTGGTCCACACGGGGTCCGGCGGTCCATGGGGGTCGCGTGGCCCCTCCTCATGGACCTGCCAACCGGAGGCCACCCGGCCTCGGTTGTGGCGCGGACACGTCGGCGACATGCCCGCCGCGGACGTGCGGCCACCCTCGGCGTAGGCCGGCAGGTGATCGGCGTCGGCGTTCACGGAGCGGACTCCGCAGGACGGGTGCTTGCACCGGCTCTCACGGGAGCGAAGGAAGCGAGCGAGGCGTGCACCGGGGTAGCGCCGTTGACCCTCGTCGAGGAGGTAGTCGCCGACGGGATCGGTGACCCAGCGAATCCACTCGGCATCTGCGGCGAGAGCTCGTGCGAGATCAGCGTCGATGGTGCCGTAGCCCTCGAGCTCGCCCGGGATGTCGGTGAGATCGAGCAGGGTGGTCAAGGGAATGGTGACGCGCACGTGGACGTCGATCGGGCGGGGAGCCAGGTCGGACGACCCCGGGCCGGTGGAGGAGGCAGTCGATGACGTGTGGCCCGTTGTCGCGTCACCTGCAGCGGAAGGCGTCGCGGCAGGTCGGCCGGTCGGCAGCAGGCCAAACGCGGCGAGCAGCGCGGCATGTCGCCACTGGCCCAGCGTGCGCTCATCTCCATCGGCGGCCCCCGCGCGCATCGCCTTCGCGCGTGAGTCGATGGACTCGCGCACGGCGATGGCATCGACGGACGGTCCGCGCGCCGCGAGGCACGCCATGCCGTCGTTCTCGGCCCAGAGCGAGATGTCGGTGAGGTCGCGCTCGGCGCGTTCGCGCCGCCGACTGGCCGCCTGTGGATCCAACGACGACACCACCCGGCCAGCGCGCTCCCGGAGTCGCGCCGGCGGCAACTGCGCGGCGAAGCGCAGGCAGTCGCGCACCGCAACATCGGACAGGTCATTGCCCTGCGCATCGTGGCTCCCCGCGAGGACAGCCACGCTCTCGTAGACAGCACGGGCCTGGGCGACGGTCAGCGAGCCGTCGGAAATGCGCTGGCCGAGCACCGGCCAGTCGCGCACCACCGCAGCACCGGCGTTGACACGCACGGTCGCCGTACGCGGGGCGATGTGCAGGGCGGCCGCCACTTCATCGGCCACCCAGGTGGCCTGGTGGGAGTCGACCTTGCCCGGCCCCGGGCTGGTCGCCGCTTCCACGGCGTCGGCCACGGCCACCAGGGCGTGCGCTTGCACGACGTGCACCCAGCCGGCGAGTCGCTCGGTGGCCGCGAGGTAGCTGACACGTGCTGCGTCGGGCAGCGACGCGGGCGCACACTCCGCGAGCACCTGCGCCAGCCGCGGCCCGGGCGTCATCGACTCCCACGGGTAGCCCGTGGGATCGGTGATGTCGCGCCAGCCGTCGGCCATGCAGCGAACCTAGATCGGGGGTCTGACATCGACGGTCGGCGCGACGAAGCGCCCTGTGGACAACCGCGCGCAACTGCGTGCGACCGCGCTGCCCAGGCTCGTGCATCGTGGCGCTCACCATCCGCATCGTCTGCGGAAGGGTGCCGACTACGACCAGTTCCTGAGTTAACAGACTGGCGGCTCTCCCCCCAGTAGCTTGCGGCAGATGCTCGTCAATGCGTCCCGCTCATCGGGAGTGAGCCGCGACCAGAACCGTTCCTCGACCTGACTCAGGATCAGCGGTGCCGCGTCCGCCAAGAGGTCTAGCCCAGCAGGCGTGATCTCGACGCTCACGTCCGTGGGCGACTGACGCCGTCGAGACACCAAACCGCGCCCCTCCAGCCGGTCCACGAGGCGGGTGAGGGCGCTGGGACTGCGAGATACGGCGCGGGCGAGCGGGGCCATGCGCTGACACTGCTCGTCGGCACTCGCCAAGTGGAGCAGGGCGTCGATGTCCGTGTAGCCGACCTTGAGGTTCGCCTGCAGGTCGGCGTCGACCTGGCCGATGACGGATCCGGCCGCTGTGCGGAAGGCGTTCCAGGCATCCCGGTCGGCCTCGGGGCGGGCGAGCCAGGCGCTGCGGGCGGATCGGCGTACGGTCATGACCCCAGTATTGCGCATGCAATACGGGATGAGGTATGTTGCACGAGCAATACATATTGCACATGCAACAGAGGAGACCCTGGAATGACCAGCGCAGCCGCACGGGCGTCCGCCCGCCCCCTCAACGTCAAACGCCTCGTCCTCGGCATCGTCGTGGCGGTTGTCGTCAACCTCATCGTGTACGCCGTGGGCTCAGCGGCCGGGGCGACCTGGATCGCCAACGGTCAGGCCGTCGGCTGGTTCATGGTGCCGATCGCCACCGTCGTCGCGATGGCCATCGGTGGCGTCATCACCTGGCTGCTGGCACGCAGGTGGGACAAGGCGACCATCACGATGGCGTGGGTGGGGATTGTCTTCGCGGTCATCTCCGTGCCTGGCCCTCTCCTGGGCTCCACGGACACGCCGACCAGGTGGGCGCTGGCCGCCATGCACATCACCACGGGCATCATCTGGTTCGTCGCCGTGCTCCCTTCGCGCTCGAGCAAGGTCGGCTGATCACCATGTCCTTCACCGACGAGGAAGTCGCCTACATCCGCAGCCAACCCCTCGCTCGCGTCGCCACCGTCTCGGCCGAAGGGCAGCCCGACGTGGTTCCCGTCGTCTTCGAGTTCGACGGAACGCACTTCTACATCGGGGGGTTCGCACCCGAGCGCACCCGGCGCACGCGCAATATCGATGGTGGCAACGGCAAGGTGGCGCTCGTCATCGACGACCTTGCCTCCGTGCAGCCGTGGGCCCCCCGCTATCTCCGCGTCTATGGCACTGCCGAACTCGTCCACCGCGAAGGGCAGAGCGATCGGATCATGAAGATCACGCCGGTCGAGTCGTGGAGCATGAACCTTGACGGCACCTGGCACCCGGGCGGAGGAGCGACGCCTACCTCGCACAAGACACGGCACGTCCCTTCCTAGACGAGGACCACACCCCATGGCCACATTCATCGCCGTCGCGAGTTTCTCGCCGGAGACCGACCTCCCCTTGATGACCGCCGTCATCGCCGAGGAGGTCGCGCAGGTCCGTGCGCTCACCGAGGAAGGCTGCCTCAAGGCGGTGCACGTCTCGCCGATGCGGGGCCGCGTCTTCCTCGAAGTGGTCGCGGAGAACGAGGATGAGGCGAGAGCTACAGTCGAGACGCTGCCGATGGCGCATTGGTGGGAGATCGACGTCTATCCCACGATGGCGCCGCCGGACCAGCAGGACTGACGATGGATAGGCGCCGATAGCCTTCACGGCGTGGCGCTCACCATCGGCATCGTCGGACTTCCCAACGTCGGCAAGTCCACGCTCTTCAATGCCCTCACCGAGAACGACGTCCTGGCGGCGAACTACCCCTTCGCCACGATCGAGCCCAATACCGGTGTCGTGGAGGTGCCGGATCCGCGACTGCCCGTGCTCGCGCAGATGTTCGGCTCGGAACGCATCCTGCCCGCCACGGTGACGTTCGTCGACATCGCGGGCATCGTCAAGGGCGCCAGCGAGGGCGCGGGCCTGGGCAATCAGTTCCTCGCGCACATCCGCGAGTCCGACGCCATCTGCCAGGTGCTGCGCGCATTCGGCGATCCCGACGTCGTACACGTCGAAGGACGCGTCGACCCTGCCGAAGATCTCGCCACCATCAACACCGAACTCATCCTCGCCGACCTGCAGACACTCGAGAAGGCGATCCCGCGCTTGCAGAAGGAAGCGCGCATCCAGAAGGACCGCGCCGAGACCCTCGCCGCCGCGGAGAAAGCACAGGAGATCCTCAACGCCGGCACGACGATCTTCGCGTCGGGCATGGATGCCGCGCCCATTCGCGAGCTCTTCCTGCTCACCGCCAAGCCCTTCCTGTACGTCGTCAATGCCGACGAAGAGCAACTTCCCGATGCGGCGTTCCGGCAGAAGATGCGCGATCTCCTCGCGCCCGCCGACGTCGTCTTCCTCGACGCCAAGATCGAATCCGAGCTCGTGGGCCTCGATCACGCCGAGGCGCTCGAGCTCCTCGAATCGATCGGCCAGGACGAGTCAGGCCTCGATGCGCTCGCCCGCGTGGGATTCGACACCCTCGGCCTGCAGACCTACCTCACGGCGGGGCCGAAGGAGGCGCGCGCCTGGACGATCCGCAAGGGCGCGACGGCGCCGGAGGCTGCGGGAGTCATCCACACCGACTTCCAGAAGGGCTTCATCAAGGCGGAGGTCGTGTCGTTCGATGATCTTGTCGATGCCGGGTCTATGGCCGAGGCGAAGTCACGCGGCAAGGTCCGCATGGAGGGCAAGGACTACGTCATGCAGGACGGAGACGTCGTCGAGTTCCGGTTCAACGTCTAGGAGATGCCATGGCCGAGAAGGTCACCGGTCCGAAGTCCTACTTCCCCTCGATCGAGAAGAAGTACGGACAGCCGATCGAGTACTGGATGAGGCAACTGGACGCGGTCAAGGACGCAAAGCACATGGAACAGGTAGTCCACCTCAAGGAGATGGGGATGGGTCACGGCCACGCCAACGCCGTCGTGCATGTCTACCGTCAAGACAACGGGCTTTAGCGGTGCCAGATCCTCGCGGCGAAGTGATACGCCCTGCCTTCGCTGGCTGGCCGACCCTCAACGCGTCCATGCGCAACGCCGTCAGCGGCCTCACCGACGACGATCTGGCGCGGACGGCGGGTCCGGGGCGTTGGCCCCTCTGGGCAGTGATCGGACACCTTGCGTGCCAGCGAGTCTTCTGGCTGTGCGACTTCGCCGGTGAGCCGGGTGCCGAGTCGACGCCATTCACCAACGCGACATGGTCGTGCCCGGGTGATGAGGATCTCGACAACGAGCTCAACGCAGAGCAGCTGGTGGCTGCATTGGACTCCACCTTCGCTATCGTCGATCGAGTTCTCGACGGCTGGACGATCGACAGCCTGGCGGATGTGATCGATCGCAGCGACTGGGACGCTCACTGGGTGCATTCGCGAGCCTTTGTCATCGATCGCGTGCATTCGCATGACCTGTGGCACGCCGCAGAGGCCAACGAGATCCTCACCCGGCTAGGCTCACCGCGAATTGATCCGTGGACATGAGAGATGCCATGACCGACCTTGCCTACTCTGTCGAACGCGTCTTCCCGGTCGACAGCGATCGCATGTGGCACGCGTGGACCGATGCCGGCGAACTCGAGCAGTGGTACGCGCCAACAGAGCTCAGTGTCGTCCCCGGTTCTGTCGTCTCCGAACCGCTTGAAGGCGGGCGCTGGTCGGTAGCGGTTGATGCCTCCTCCTACGGACATATCGCCTACTTCTGGGGCCGCTACGCCGAGGTCGTCCCGATGGCCAAACTCATCCACTCACTCAGCTACTCGCAGGACGAGGCGGAGTTCATCGCTCGCGACGACGATGCGCCGCATCACGACATCGTCATCGACATGGAGGCCCGCGACGGTGGCACCTGGGTGCGCTTTGCCCAGTACGGCGACATGCCTGCCGAGCAGGCCGCGATGGCCCAGGCCGGCATGGAGAGCTACTTCGACTCGCTAGCCCTGCACCTCGGTCGAGCCTGACAGTCCCGCGGGTACGCGCAATCCCTCCGACCGCAGTTCCAGCGATGCCAGTTCACTGATGACCTGCTGATCCCCGCGACGCCACGCGCCTGCTGGATCATCGCTGACCCGCGCCAAGAGATGGAGCGGCTGACGTGCCATCGCGCGCAGCGCGAACAAGTCGAGATCCTGCGACGAGTCGAGGAAGCGCTTGGCCGCCGTTGCGCGACGGATGAAGGCCACACGCAGCGGTACCCAGAACATCGCCCACGACGCGATGCCCAAGACAGCCAGCGCCATCGCCAGGAAGCGCGCCAGTATGCCGACAGCATCGGCAGCGGACTGACCCGCAGCGGCGATCGACTCCGACGCCCCCGCCATCCCGTCGAAGGGGGATGACAGCGCACCGCCGATCACCGGCACGCCGCCGAGCGCCTCACCCGCCGATGTGAATCGGCCCGCGAGGTCGGTTGCGCCGTCGGCGACAGCCAGGCCGGGCGCGGCGAGGTTCATGATGAGGTCGTAGAGCCGCAG
>NBNH01000448.1 GCA_004379115.1 Actinomycetales bacterium mxb001 | reverse complement strand
TGATATTATTGCTAACTATAGGGCTGCTTTAGGCAGACGACTTAATGTTGTAGAGAGTAGCCAGGAGTTCTGTAAGTTTCCCAGAGAGGAGGGATAACCCAGCAGGATTTAGAAGCGCGGCGATAGAGGAGTTTGATATAGTCCTGTAACCTATCATCAACTTCTGGCTTAATAAGAGCCAAGGTATTTTCAAAGAGTTGAACGATTTGAGTGATAGGGGAGGAAGACATTTTTTCAATAACCTGATCTTTAACTTCTTTTTCGTCAGGGAGGCCAGCTGCGTACATGTAAGTACCTGCGATAAGGCTTACGATGCGGTCAGCGGGCAATTCCCACAAGCGTTCTATAAAGTTAGCTTGTGCTAAGGAGGTAGTGAGATCAGCGTTAAAACTCCGTCTAGAGCGCTTTTTAGGCATTTGAGCTACAATTTGAAGTATTTGCCGTTTCTTTTCGTCTATAGCTTGGCAGGGGTCAGCGACCACAAAAACCTCTTTAGTTTGCTCTCGTTTTGTGTACACATCACAGAAGTAGTAATTAGGCATACGGCGGTAGAGTCTACCTTCTTTACGGGTAGAACCATCCTTACGCTTTTTAGTGACTGTGATTTTGTAGTAATAGTTAGGAGTTTCATCTGATTTAGAGCGATGATAAGTGCGCCACCAGATATGAACTTTAGGTAAGTGAGAGATATATTTACGGAGGGTGGTTGTGGACCTACCTACTTTTTTAGAGACTGTAGATTGGCTAGCACCTATAGGGATAACGTGTCTCTTAACAAAGGCTTTTAGGTCTTCACGGTCAACATACTCACACCCTTTAGCATTTTTAGAGCTTTGTAGGTTTTCCATGGAAGGTAAAAAGATTTGTTTACTCGAACCTGTCAGCTTTTGGACTATGTGATAACAAGAGTCTTGTTGTCGAGCGATAGCGGCTTCATAGCAGATACTTTTTAAGGAGTTAAGGTCCTTAATAATATTAGGATCTGCCATAAAGGAAGCATGAGAGGGGGTTTTACTGCTTTTCTTAACTTTATGGATGCTCTTGTACCTTAGATATAGTCTATCTTTACGTACTTCAGCATCGTGAAAATAGAAGCAATTGCGAGCCCAGCGAAGGATAGTAGAGGTTGACTTCTTAAAGTATTTGGCAGTAAGTTTAATACTCAAACGGCACCAGCCAGACCCTTTTACGTCATGCTGTCTGGCATAGAAGTAAAGTTGACTGGCGGTTGGTTGAGATAAAATTAGCCCGGCGAAGAGTCTCAAGATAAATCCTTTAGCTGAAGAAACCTGTCCTTTATATTATAATCCAGAAGTTCCTAATCGGGTAAAGCTTTAGATTCATTAATACGGGTAAGGGCCCAACAGAGGCGATTAAACTCTCTTTCAATATCAGGTTCAGAGAAGGCAGCGCCGCTAAAGTTTCCAGTAACTTTATGGCAGTTAATAACGGCTATAATATTGTCCTCGTTTTCTCCTTTTGATATTAGCCTACTAGCTATAGAAGAAAGACCAGAGGCATCCATATGTTGTTTACAGCCTTGGGATAAATCTTCACTATAAGTAAATACTTTAAACTCCGTTGAAGTTATATTCTTTATTTCTGTTAGTAGATTCTCTATGGGTACTGCTTGAAATCTTTTTTTAAAGGATTGTATCCCTGGCTTTGTAGCTTCGTAGATTATTGACATCTTTAAAAAGTGAAAACTTCCCCAATTATCTCCATTATGAAATACTCCTACACATACTCTATCTGCTTTTGTTAGCAATAGTATATTTTCTAGTATATCTTCGACATACTTTACTTCTTTAATATAAGACTTAATAAGGAGGGTGTAAGAGGACTTGAGTAATTTATCGAGAGTTTTAACAGTAGGGAGAATAAATTTAGTGAGAGTAATAATAATAATTAAGGTGTTAAGGAGACCAGTAATAACTTCAGCTTTAAGGAGGTAGTTAAGGCTAGTAGAGGGGTTAGGATTTTGAGATATAGAAGAAGTAGCATCGCGAAGGGATTCAAGGTCAGAGATGCCAAATTGTTGAGTTAAGAGCATACAGTAATAATAATAGTAGAAACATAAAGTTAAATGACTAACAGTTAGTGCACGAATTAAAATTAACAATTAAGAGTAAGAATATATTAAAAAAGAAAAGTCGGCAGTATACCGCCGACTAAGATCACACCACACATTAGTTTAACGTCATTACGGACAAGCTATAAGTTATAAGTTATTAAAGAGTTATTAAAGAGTTAGGTGATTTATAGTTAAAAGAATATATAAGGTTAGGTGTTAGCCATATACTGATTATAGATAGTTAAAAGATAGTCAAGATCAACAGGAGGGGAAGGGGGAGTATTGTTTTGGATTAACAGATTATTATGTATTAGGTCATAGATAGGAGTTGGGAGAAGTATAGCCCCGCTGCGATGAGCTTGAAGTAAACCAATTAAGAAACAGTTTTTAAAACTAACGTAGATATAATTATTGTAGTGCATTCTAAATGTCCTAGTATAAAAAAAAGAAAAGAAAAGCAAAGAGAAAAGCAAAGAGAAAAGCAAAGAGAAAAGCGAAGAGAAGAAAAGAAGAGAAGAAAAGAAGAGAAGAAAAGAAGAGAAGAAAAGAAAAGAAGAGAAGAAAAGAAGAGAAGGGAGGCGGCATAGATGCCGCCGAGTGAGGGTTTAGTAAGGGATTTCGGAGTTAGGGTCTAGGGATGGGGATTTAGAGAAAGCGGCTTTAAGGGAGGATTTAGAGTTTTTAACAGAGGAGGTAGGTTCAGGTAAAGGGGGAGTAAAAGAGAGAGATTCTTTAGCTTCCTGAAGTCGTTGGTTAGAGGAGGGAGAAGAAGTACCACGGCTTATAGTAGGTATGTTGTTAAGTTCAGGTTGACAGCCGTCTTTACCTTTCATTTCTTCAGCGATAGAGAAACCGAGAGTTAGCATTTGGAGGTGTGAGAATCCGGAGCCATTAATGTAGTCTTTATCGTGATAGAAGACAGGGATATTGGTTATTTTGCCTTCAGGTTCTTGAAGTTTAGAGCAAAAGATTTGAGTGTAAGCGGGGTAAGTATTTTTGTTAGTAAGTTTGTTAACTACACAGGTAGTACCAAAATTGCTAGGAGATTGGAGATATTGGATATACTCTTTAAGGCACATAGATGAGTAAGGGACATAAGGTTTAGGTTCAATTTCGATTTCATAAGGGCCTGAGCCAATAGATTTACGGCCATAGAAAGCGCTGAAATTAAAGCTAACAATAAAAGGTTTTTGGAGGATGTATTTAGTGGGATTATCCTTAGTGCCTTCTACGACTTTGATATTAGCTTCTGGGATACTAAGCCATTTAATATCTTCTTGACCGTTTTCTAGCCAGGAAGGGGAAGTTTGGTCAAATATGGCGATATCAGTTACAAGGAATATAAGGCGGTAGTTAGGGGTGCAAGAGCTACCTGATTTATTAAAAGGGTCTGGGGTGTCATTTTTATGTCCACCGTCAGAGATACAATCAGCGCATAAGCGTACTTTTCGCTCTTTATCTTTAGACCTTACAGCAAATACTTGTAAGTTAGGGTCTTGAAGGATTTTATTTGGTGTTGTAGGGTTGTCTCTGTTTTGGTGTACATTGTACATTGTTTGTTGTAGAGCGTAAGTATCATTAATTTCTACAACAGTGCCATCTGGTTTAATACGTTTAGAGCCGATAGTAGAGCAAATACGTTCAGCCTTATTGTTATCTATCATGCTAAGCCAAGAGAAAGACGTACCAAAATCTAAGATATAACCTCCAAGGCCGCGTATAGAGGATTTATGGGGGTTAATTTCAAATAAAGAGAGGAGAGTATCTTTAGAAGAAGCGTGAGGGATATAAGACCAGTTAAAGTCTTCTTTAAAGTTTTCGCTTTTATATTGGCGAGGTAAATCGAAGTAGCGGAAAAAGCTGTCAGTGTTATTAGAACCGGATTCATAAGATAGAGCGGCATCTTGTTTATCGAAACTGAATAAGGAATCAGGGCTATAAGGTTGGGAAGAGATAATAGATTGATTTTCTTGCATTGTGTTGTTAGTAAATAAGGTAGAGGAAAAAGTTAATTAACTGCACAGACAGTTAATGTTAGTTTAGCGTATTCTGTTCTTTTTTTAGCTTAGATGGTAACGGAGTTAAAGGATAAAGTTGTGATATATCCTTGGACCATTCTAAGCGTGCTTTAGGGGAGGGATTACAGTAAAAGATTGTTTCCCCGGCATTGTTTTTAGAGACAGTTAAGCCGTTAAAGCGTTTAGAGTGCCAGATATGGGTGGAGCAAAAGACCCAGATAGCGAAACGTAAAAGGATAGAGGAGGGGTTTTTATGCCAATAAAAGTCAAGAGCATTGCAGTAAGGCATAATAAAAGGGATAAGAGAAGTAGCTTTAGCCCGGATAAGGAGGATAGGTTCAGGTTGTCCGGGGGTAGAGAACCACTGGCGGAGTTGTGTGTGTGTAAAGGAAGCCCAGCGGAGGGTACCAGAAGGAGTAAGAAGGGAGTAAATAAAATTTTGTTCAACAGGAAAAGAGGGTGTAAGAGAAGAGGTAGAGTTAAAAGGGGTAAAAGGGAAAAGATCTAGGCCCAGATTTCTTAAATCAAGAACCTTATAAAAACCACCTTCTAGAGATTGTGCAGCTTTTTTAGTAGCTTTAGTTATTTCAGATTGGATACCAATTAGAGGGACAAAAGTGTAGGTATCGCAGTAAGGCTTTAGATTTGAGGGTAAAGTATAGTCGCTTGCTACTTTTTCTTTACTACTAGTTTTTAGTTCTTTAAGGACTAAAATAAAGCAGTTAGAGGAGTAGTTAAAGAACTCAATGGAGTTAACAAGTTCATGGCGGTTAGGTTCTATTAACAGGTGAGGTGTTAAGTTAAGCATATTACATATAACAGACAGTTGTTGGATAGAACCTAGAGTTAAGTAAATGTAGCCGGGCTGTAGTTGTTTTACAACCTTTTCAAGTTCTGTTAATTTCTCCATGAGTGTTAAGTGTTAAGAGATATAATCCATAATTTTCTCATCACCGTTGCGATAAACAGCGGCCTCTATAACTAACTCTAGTCCAGCGAGTTGCATAATATAACTGCGTAGAGAGTTAGTATTATTAGCGAGACAGGAAGTTAATAGATTGATAGCAAAAGATTGTTCTTCTGTGCGGGTATTAGTGATACTAATTGTAGTAATGATATCTTCAAGTAAAGATTCACAGAGAGAAGAGGGAGAGATATTAAGGTCAAGAATGGATTTAAGGAGTTCAAGAATATCCTTATAGGAGCGGTGTGCTTTAAGAATAGACCAAAGTTCCCAGCGCCAGCAGTCTCTGGGGAATTTAGAGACGTAGGAAGCGATTTCAGGGGTAACAGAGGAGTTGTAGTCAAGGCAGCGACTAGCTAACATAACAGCCATACCAAAGCGACCATCACAGCCTATAGAAAGGATATTAGATACTTCAACAGAGAAAGAGTAGTAGCGCTGTAAAAACTTAGAGATAGTGTGGTTGCTTACCTTTCTTAGATTTATTTCTCTGGTACGTCTAGCGAAAGCTAAGCGCTCTTCATTGCTTATTTCGTTAATATCCATAGTAATAAATATATAACATACATTA
>NBNH01000447.1 GCA_004379115.1 Actinomycetales bacterium mxb001 | reverse complement strand
CCATCCCATGACCACTCCTCGTCCGTGCGTCGGCGCGCTTTCCAGAGTACCTGCGCGAGGTGCGGATCAGTTGTCGGCGCGCGTCGCCTGGGCGCCCTCGGGCAACCGCAGCGGAAGAGCATCTCCGGGAGCCATGGCTGTGTCGCCTCGTACGACCACGACATCACGGAAGGCGTCGTCCAGGGCGGCATTACCGCCGCGCTCGGCCGCAGAGCCGAGGAACAGCCCGCGCAGGAACCATCGCGGTCCGTCGACACCGACGAAACGCGCGGGTTGGAGTTGCCCGCCAGGCCCGGGGATCTTGGCACGAAGCTCGGGACCGAACTCGCCGGGAACCTCCTCGACAAGCCCACCCGATCCGCTGATGGAGGCAACGAGTTGCGAGCGAACGTCGGCCCAGATGCCCGCGGACCGGGGAGCCGCAAAGGCTTGGATCTGGACGGCCCCTCCTGCGGCATTGAGCGTCACCAGCGACACCGCGCCGGTCTTCTCGTCCATCTGGACCTGCATCTGCAGGGTCTCGTTACCGCGAATGCGCAGGCCACCGAGGTCGAGTCGACCATCGCCCACGTCGACCTCGTCACCGTCCCATGGCCCGCGGGGACGGGGGCTGAGACCGGGCTCGGCTGAGTTGACGGCGTCCACCTCGTCGAGGGACTCCGCCTCGACGGCCTCATCGTCGCTGGAGCGGCGACGCTTGATCATGGGGCCTCCCCGGGTCGTGGACGGTCAACGCTAGCGCTGAACCCTCCCGTGGAACCGAACCCGCCCTCCCCGCGGTGTGACCCAGGCAGCATGGCTGCCTCGTGGATGACCGCGGTGGCCACGCGCTGGATGACGAGCTGAGCGATGCGGTCGCCGCGTTGCAGCGACACCTCGATCTTCGGATCGAGATTCACCAGGCACACCTGGATCTCACCCCGGTAGCCGGCATCGATGGTGCCCGGCGTATTGACGATCGACAGCCCGTGGCGCACCGCCAGGCCGCTGCGCGGGTGCACGAAACCGGCAAAGCCGGCCGGTATCGCCACCGCGATCCCGGTGGGCACAAGGACGCGCTCGCCCGGACTGATCGTCACGGCGATGCGCGCCCGCAGATCGAGGCCGGCATCGCCGGGATGCTCGTAGCGCGGCAGGTCGAGGTCGGGATCCAAGCGCTGAACCAGGATGTCGACCCGCTCCTCGCCCGTCACGGGTTGACCTCGCCTTCCCAGGTGCCACCCGACGCGCGGCGCTCGTCGATGGCCTGCTGCAGGAGTTCGGGATTGCCATTGTCGAGGAAGTGCTCGAGTGGCACCTGCAGGAAGAGAGCAGCTCCTTCGACGGCCACCGGCCCGTCAAGGGCACCGAGGTGTCCCAGTGCCTCGGTGTA
>NBNH01000446.1 GCA_004379115.1 Actinomycetales bacterium mxb001 | reverse complement strand
TGTCGCCCAGCCGCGCACCGTCCAGTACGCCGGCTCCGCGGCATAGGTCGTCGCCTGGATGCGCGTCACCCACTTCGTCGCGGAGATGAAGCCGTAGAGCCCGGGCACGATCATGCGCACGGGGAAGCCATGATCGATCGGCAGCGGTTCGCCGTTCATCCCGATCACCAGCAGGGGCTCGGCCTCGGCCAGCCCATCGAGTGGCGTCGAGCAGGTCCAGCCGTCGACCGACGTACTCAGCAACTGGTCGACACCCGACTCGACGCCCGCGCGTTCGAGCAGTGGCATGAGCGGTGTGCCAAGCCAGCGGGCGTTGCCGATGAGGTCGCCGCCGATGGGGTTGGAGACGCACATGATCGTGACGTCGCGCTCGACCATGGGCATCTCGAGCAGGTCGGCGTACGTGATCGTGTAGGGACGGCGCACCATGCCGTCAAAGGTGAGCGACCAGTCCTTGGCCTCCACCTGGGGTGTGATGACGGCCGTATCGATGCGATAGAAGTCGGCGCTCGGTGTGACGAACGGCGTCATGTCGGGTACCGGTGCCTGAACCCCGGCGGGGAGCGCGGGCAGTGCCTCCGCGGGTGCGGGCAGCAGCGTCGACAATCGTGACGCCACAGCGCTGGACTGCGTGGTGATCCAGCGCGCGCTGGCGAACGCGGCCGCTCCGACGATGGCCACCCCGCCCATGCCGAGGAGCACTCCGCGACGGTCGACGACCAACCGTGGCTCGCTAGCTACATCGTCGGTGATCGTGACGACCTGTCGGGAACTCAGGCGCATCATGAGCATGAAGGCGATCGCGGCAGCGAGGCCGGCCGCCAGTGCGGGGATCGGTGCGAGGACGGAGTCGACCGGACGCAGGAGTGCGGCGACCGCGCCAACGACGCCGGCGATGATCATGACCTGCGCGCCGAACGCGGGCCGACGACGCGACCGGATACCGGCCCAGGCGGAGACGATGATCACCGTGACGATGACGACCGCAACGACGATGGGCTTGGTTGCCGTGCCGAAGGTGGAGGTCGCCCACTCCTTGACCTCGGCCGGCGGGATGTCGATGGCGGTGGAGGACACCACCTCGATGGGCGCGAACTGCGGGCCCATGAACGCGGCCAGCAGCATGCCCACGGCGACTCCGAACGCGGCGGCAAGCACCCCGATAGCGGCGTCGAGCACGCGGGTGCTCGGGCGCGCCTGTTGCTCGGGAGCCTGCGTGGCGGTGTCGGTCACTCGGTCACGGTACGTCGGGTGGGCGCTTGCGGCATCCGGAGAAATCCGAATCAGCGGTCGAGTCGAGGGAACGAGTTCGAGGGACTTCCGGGGCCGAAAATGTCTCACTCGGTTGACCGAAAGATCACGCCGGCCAGATATCGCCGATCGTGTAGCCCTCGCGGAACGGATCGGAGTCGTGCAGCACCCACTCGGACGTGCCCGTCACCCAGCCTCGGCCAGTGATGGTGGGCCGCACGGCGGCGTACGGGCCCACGGTCGTCGTGCCGATCAGCCGTCCGGTGAACGTCGTATCGAGCATGCCCTGGTGCACGAAGGGCTGGTCGATCGCCAGCTCACCGCGCGCGTGCATGCACGCCATCCGCGCACAGGTGCCGGTGCCGCACGGGGAGCGATCGAGCGCACCGGTCCAGGTCGCCGGATCGTCCGAGAGCTTGTCGGTCGCCATCACCATCGCGTTGCGCCCGTCGATCCCGGGCGCGGGCGAAGGACCGGTGATCATCACCAGGTTGATGGAGTCGATGCCAGGGTTGAGCGGATGGCTCACGGGGTACTGCCGATTAGCGGCGAGTTTGAGCCGCGCACCGACGTTCAGGAGTTCCTGGGCATCACCCGCCGCCAGTCCGACGCCGAGACTCTCCGCCGTCGCCAGCACGAAGAACTGACCGCCGAAGGCGATATCGACCGGCACCGATCCCAGGCGTGGCACGTCGAGCGGTACGCCGAGGTAGACCGGGAACGCCGGCACATTGCGGATGGTGACGTCGAGGACCTTGCCGCCCGCACAGCGCGCCTCGACGGAGACCAGGCCCACCGCGGTCTCCAGCGTCACGGTCGTGACGGGTTCGACCATCGGGATGCGCCCAGTCTCCAGCAGCGACGTGACCGTGCAGATCGTGTTGCTACCCGACATCGGCGTGAACGCGCCCTGTTCCATGACGATGATCGCAACATCGGCCGCGGGATCAGTGGGTTCGAGTGCGAGCACCGCGCACAGGCCGGGATAGCCGCGCGGTTCGTGCAGGATCAATCGACGTAGCCAGTGGAGTTCTCGCTCGGCGTACGCGAAACGCTCCGCGATGGTGCTGCCGGGCACCAGGTGATCAGCGCCGACGATGACGCGTCCGGGCTCGCCCTCGGCGTGAGCTTCGATTGCCTGCAGGCGCAGGGTCACAGAGTGGCCTCGAACTCCTGGGCCTGGCGCACCAGTTGGCCGAGGCGCTCCTGCGCAGCGGCATCGAGGGGCTGCAGTGGCGCGCGCACCGGCCCGGCACTCTCGCCGATCGCGTCGAGTCCGCCCTTGATGGCGGCGACGTAGTTGTAGGACTCGAGCAGGTCGCACACCGGCCACAGCACGTCCCAGATGCGACGGCCGAGGTCGAGATCGGCCTTGACGGCCATCGCCTCGTAGAGCTTGACGGACAGCGAGGGCAGCAGATTCGACATGCCCCAGACGCTGCCCGTGGCGCCGGTCGCGAGCGACCCGAACGTCAGGGTGTCCCAGCCGTTGAAGGCCGTGATCTGCGCGGGGTACTTCAGTAGCAGCGCGGTCACCGCGGAGAAGTCGCCGCTGGTGTCCTTGAGGTAGTCGACATTGCGGATCTCGCCGAGGGACGCGAGCTCCTCCGGGCTCAGCCGCAGGCCGGTCGCACCCGGCACGTTGTAGTAGACGATCGGGATGTCGACGGCAGCGCCGACGGCACCCAGATGCGCGCGCAGTTCGTTGAGGCGCAGCGGGTCGTAGTACGGCGGCACGATCATGACGCCGGCGGCTCCGGCCTGCTCGGCATGCCGACTGAGCGCGATCGTCTCGTCGGTCGACTGCGCGCCGGTGTGGGGGAGCACCGGGACGCGGCCACCGGCCGCGGCGATGACCGCCTCGGTGACGTGGCGGCGTTCCTCGTGCGTCAACGTCGTGAACTCGCCCGTCGTGCCC
>NBNH01000445.1 GCA_004379115.1 Actinomycetales bacterium mxb001 | reverse complement strand
CTCAACGCCCTGGTCGCGGCCGAGGAACTCCTGCTGCCCATCCAGTGCGAGTACTACGCCCTGGAGGGGGTCTCCCAACTCCTGCGCACCGTCGAGTTGGTGAACAAGCACCTGAACCCGAAGCTGCGTGTCGGGGCGGTCCTGCTGACGATGTACGACGGGCGCACCCGCCTGTCCTCCCAGGTCGTGCAGGAGGTTCGGGCCCACTTCGGCGACGTCGTCCTGCCCACGCTCATCCCCCGCTCGGTGCGCCTGTCGGAAGCACCGTCGTACGGGCAGACGATCCTGGCCTACGACCCCGGTTCCTCAGGCGCACTGGCGTATCTCGAGGCGGCCAAGGAACTCGCCGGGTAGTTTTCCACAAGTTATCCACAGGACGGATCGACATGGCAGAGGCACGTAGGGGACTGGGCAAGGGTCTGGGCGCCCTCATTCCGACCGAGGCGGCGCCCCCGGCACCCACCGACAAGAAGAAGGCGTCGTCATCGACCACCACCGTGGCACCGGTCGAGGGTGCCGTCTACGTCGAAGTCGCGCCCACCGACGTCATTCCCAATCCGCGCCAGCCGCGTCAGGTGTTCGATACCGACGCGCTCGCCGAACTCGTGCACTCGATTCGCGAGGTCGGGTTGCTGCAGCCCATCGTCGTGCGGCGCCGGCCCGATGCCAAGAAGAAGGAAGCCCACTACGAACTCGTGGCGGGCGAGCGTCGTTGGCGCGCCTGCCAGGAAGTCGGGATGGAGCGCATCCCCGCGATCGTGCGCGACGCGGCCGACGACGAGATGCTGCGCGATGCGCTGCTCGAAAACCTGCACCGAGCGCAGCTCAATCCACTCGAAGAGGCGGCGGCTTACCAGCAGTTGCTCGCCGACTTCGGCGGCACGCAGGAGGAGCTCGCGCAGCGACTCGGTCGCTCGCGCCCGCAGGTGGCCAACACCCTGCGGCTGCTCAAGCTCCCGCCCGCCGTGCAGCGCCGCGTGGCCGCTGGTGTCATCAGCGCCGGGCACGCCCGTGCGTTGCTCTCACTCGAGGATCCCGCGGCGATGGATGCGCTCGCCGACCGCGTCGTGCAGGAGGGCCTGTCGGTGCGCACGGTCGAGGAGATCGTGCTCATCGGCGACGACGGGGAGCGCAAGAAGCGCACCCCGCGCCCGCGCGGCGGTGCGGCACCGGAGGTGGTCGCCGCGACCACCGAGATCGCCGAGCGACTGGGCGATGCCCTCGACACCCGCGTGCGCGTCGAGGGTGTACGCACGGCCCGCAGCCACGGCCGCTTGGTCATCGAGTTCGCCGACCTGGAGGACCTGCATCGCATCGCCGACGCCATCGACGAGTGATCGCTCGACGCGATGGATTCGATAGCGAACCTCGGTTATCCCCCATCAACATTCGGTCGTAGTGTGTGCCCACTCAGCCCGAGGAGGTCGGCATGCGCACGGTGATCATCGGTGCCGGCGTGCTCGGCCTCACCCTCGCCTACGAACTCGCGCGCCAGGGTGGCGAGGTTGAGGTGCTCGATGCGCGCGAGTCCGGTCTGGGTGCCTCGTCGGTCAATGCCGGGTGGGTCGTGCCTTCGGAGGCGGCACCCGTGCCCGGTCCCGGCCTCATCATGAAGTCGCTCAAGTGGATGGTGCACAAGGACTCCCCGCTCTACATCCGCCCGTCCGCCGACCCCGCGCACGTGCGCTTCATGCTCGGCATGTGGCGCCGCTGCAATGCGCGCGACTTCCGATCCGGATTCCAGGCGCACCTGCAGTTGTGCGAGTCCACCAATGACCTGCTCGACGACTGGTCGCGCGACGGCGTCGTCTACGACTCCTACGCGCAGGGCCTGCTCATGGCCTTCGCCAACCACGAGAACCTTGAGCACCACGTCGGCGACCTCGATGTGCAGGCCTCCTACGGCCTCGATCCGCAGGTGCTCGAAGGCGACTCGATCCGCCAGGTCGAACCCGCCCTGCGGCAGGGCCTGGCCGGCGGCATCTTCTTCCCGCACGAGCGCCATATCGACGCCGCGTCCTTCACCGCCGGTCTGCGCAAGCGCATCCTCGAGCTCGGCGGCACCATCACCGAGCACGTGCGCATCGATCGCGTCGAGCGCGTGGGCGACACCATCGTCGCGGTGCGCAGCGGCGATCGGCGTTTCACGGCCGACGCCTTCGCGGTCGCCGCCGGCGCCTGGACCGGTCGCGTCACCGACCTCTTCGGCGTACCGCTCCCGATCCGACCCGGCAAGGGCTACTCCATCGACCTCGTCCCCGCGCCGGTCGAGCTGCGCACGGCCGTCAACCTCTCGGACGCCAAGATCGCCATGACGCCGTACGCCGGGCGCCTGCGCCTGAGCGGCACGATGGAGTTCGCCGGCCTCGATGAGGACGTCAACCACACGCGTGTCGGCGCGATCCTGCGCGGACCGGCCGGCTACATCGAGGGCTGGCAGACGCCGGCGAGCGCGCCGCAGGCGAAGGCTGGCATGCGCCCGATGACCCCGGACGGCATGCCGATCATCGGGCGACTGCCCGGCACGACCAACGCCTATGTCTCGAGTGGCCACGGCATGCTCGGCGTCACGCTCGGTCCGGGCACGTCGCACGCACTCGCCGACGTCATCCTCGGCAAGGGTTACCCGCCGCGCCTGCTGCCCTTCACACCCAACCGCTTCGTACGCAAGGTGCACCGCACCCCCGCGCTCACCCCCGCCTCCTGATCGGAGCCCGCCGTGGCCATCACCGGAATCCTCGTTGCCCTCGTCACGCCGTTCAGCGCAGACGGGCGCATCGACGACGCGGGCATTCGTCATCACGTCGACCGGATGATCGCCGGCGGCGTCCACGGACTGGTGCCACTGGGCACGACGGGCGAGTTCACGACGTTGACGCACGAGGAACGCCGCCACGTCACCGAGGCGGTCATCGCCGCGGCCGGTGGCCGCGTCCCGGTGCTCCCCCACACCGGCGCGCAGTC
>NBNH01000444.1 GCA_004379115.1 Actinomycetales bacterium mxb001 | reverse complement strand
ATATTTTACACGCCACCCCGACGCTGCGGCTTTGACCCGCGCGGGGTGGGCGCGGGCAGTCGCCATCGACTTACCAGAGTACGACGACGGGCCGTACTCTGACCCATTTGTAGAAGATTAAAAAGCAGCACTGAGCTATTTCCCATGCTTAGTGCTTCTTTTTATTTCTTTTTAACCTCACCCCCTTGGGTGGGGTTTTTTTGTTGTTTTATGCGGTGGATTAAGCCGCTAGGATTATGTTTAACAATTTTTTTGTTTCGCATTATTTTTCGGGTGCCCCTCGCACCCAAGCAAGGATAGACCTTGTGTGTTTCGTCCAGAGGGACGAAACACAATTAATAAAAATATTAAAACAAGCCTGCCGGGAGGCAGGCGGGTGGTCTTCGGACCGCTACTCGCAATATTACTTTTCAATCCCCACCGGAAACCTTTCCGGTGTGGATTGGTACATTGAACTACTCGATGCTTTAGGCATCGAGTGGTTCTTAAAAACCCGCACAGTTTATCTATTTTAACTTATAAAAAGAAGCACTAGGCTAGTTCCCATGCTTAGTGCTTCTTTTTATTTCTTTTTAACCTCACCCCCTTGGGTGGGGTTTTTTTGTTGTTTAGAGGGATGGAGATGGATATATATCTCCTTTTATGTTTAGCTCTGGACCAGCTAGGCATAAAAGTATCTGTAGTCCCGGAGCTTACATCTTTAGGGGTTAATACCCCAACGGAGATTAAGCTCCGGGAACAAGACGTGGACAGCTTAGCCCATGAGGCTGTTCACGCTCTGCAAAGAATACTTCTGGCCAGAGATGTGTTCTTTTTGTTTGGGTTGGACCCCCTTGAGTTCAACCCAGATTTACCAGCAGAAGTAGCCCAGCTGCTGGTAGAGGCTGTAAAAGAGGGCTACCCACCCGAAGAGTGGGAAGTAGAAATCCCAGCGTACGCGCTGGAGTTGTCCCCTCTTCGGGTGATCGTGCTTCTACGGCAATGGGCTGCTGTAGAAGCTAAATAAATAATTATAACCTCACCCCCTTGGGTGGGGTTTTTTTGTTCTTTTCGGTGACTTTATGATTTCTTTTTTTATCCCCAACGGCGTAATAGCCGAGCTGGGGTTGACTAATGACGGAGAAACCGTCAGCAAGCAGGTTCGCTTAGGCGACCTCGTTGCTGATGGAACATTCTCCGCCAACGAATACCATGACCTGGCCTCTGCCGGCGTGGTATTCGTTACCACGCCCCAATATGTATTTCAGTCTGTCGAAGAGACAGCTGAGGGATGGTTATGCGGGTTTAACT
>NBNH01000443.1 GCA_004379115.1 Actinomycetales bacterium mxb001 | reverse complement strand
TCGCAGTAGCCGTCCTCATCGGCGTTGCGGTGCTCATCGGCTACCGAGCGACCCGCTACCGAGCTCTAATCCCACTGTGGCTGGCGCTGGGTGTGATCGGTGCCGCAGTCATGGTGGGAGGGCTAGTCGGACTCAATCTACGACAAAGTGATACGTCGCAGAATGAGGATGTGACCCTTAGCCCGATCGCTCGTGCCGCCGTCGATTCCGTCGTGGTGGATGCCAGTCAGATTCCCTGCAGCCCTGCATACTCGCCCTGCGTTCGAGAGATGCCGTGGGATCGTAATTGTGACGACATAGGCTTTCGGGTCATCGTTATCGGCCAACAAGATCCGTTCGGACTTGATCGGGATGCTGACGGAATCGGCTGCAGTGCATTCCCGGAGTCCACCATCGGCGAGCAGGCGCGAAGCTAGGTTCTAGAGGGGAAGCGGCTTACCGAATGGGGATTCAGCTCCCGGCTGTCCGTCTTCATTCAGGGGATACCGTTGCGCGAACACGCGAAAGCCTACGCCGTACTCGTCTTGCCTAAGGCACGCATAGGCGAACTGACGTTCCGCATATCCAAACTCTCGAACGAACAACAGGTATTGCACCTGTGCCCACACAGCCATTCCTTCCGAGACGGGGAGGACGTTCTGCTTGCCGTAACGGGCTTCGATGTCAGACATGTTCCAGTTTGAGTCCTGCCAAACGTGAGTCAGCTCGTGCGCCATGGTTGTGATCGCAGCGAGTCGTGGGGCGCCACTCTCAATGAAGAGTGCACGTTCTTTCCCATTTCGCTCAAAGAAGCCCAGGACACGCGGGTCCACAAAGTCAGTCGGCGTGAAGCTTTCGCCCGTATAGCGGGCAATCTCCTTAGCATTGACCATCTTCACGACTGGAGGCACGTTCAGGGCCATGCCGAATGCTGCCTCCATGTTGATCCTGACGCGCTCAAACTCGTCTCGAAAGGCTTCTTCGCTGCTAATGACCGAGCGTGAGCAGCGCGTGCACCTTTGGCGTTGATCGTGAAGCTCCTCAAATTCCCCACCCATGAGTTGCGCATAGCAAAAGTCACAGTAGCCGGAGCCAAAGGCCTCAAAGGCGAAGGTATCGTGGCGTCGTTCCTGCAGCGCACGACGAGACTCGGACAGCTGACTTTTTCCGAAGCCACGATCGCGCAGAAACTGGAGCGTCTCTTCAGGATTGACAAAGTCCCCGTCCTCACTGCCACCAAAGGTGAGGTAATCGCTACGAATCATCACGCTCCCCCTCCCGCAAGGATTCATCCTGAGGCTGTTCTGCCTCATCTGGTCGGGGCGCGTTCCCCGAGGTGAGGTCAGACTCCTCGTTAACTGCAGACGATTGATCGACAACCGCCTCCTCGGATGCGCCGTCTACCGGCACCTTCGGCGGGGTACCTACGGTC
>NBNH01000442.1 GCA_004379115.1 Actinomycetales bacterium mxb001 | reverse complement strand
ACATCCTTCGCGCAGTTCCAAGCTGACCGCGCGGTCGTCGGCATGGCTGCCCAGATCCGTCGCAATGAAGAGGCCATGGCCGGCTACCTGACCGCGATGTCCTGCCACCTGGGCGACTTCTCGGAGTACGCCGAACTCCGCCAGTCGATCCGAGAGGCCGAGAAGCAGGCGACGCGCGATCGAGGCCGCTCCCAGAAGTCAGGCCTGGAAGAGGCATTGCGCGAACTGCGACGCGGAGACGTCATCGCCCTGCCCGCCGGTCGTCGATGGGGTCCTGTCGTCGTCGTGGAGGCAGCTGACGACGCCCTGCATGCGCGCATCGGTGTCGTCACCCTGGATCGGCAGTTCCGTCGTGTGTCCGCCCCCGATCTGGGATCGGCGCCCCCGGTGCTGGGTCGCATCAAGCTCGCCAAGGATCTTGACTCCCGGTCCACCAAGGAGCGCAAGGCTCTGGCCACGCGCCTTCGCCCCTTCGCCGAGGAAGCCGCCGGGCACCGCCCACGCAAGGCTCCGCGTGACCCGGGCTCCGACGAGCTCATCAACGGGTTGCGGGCGCAACTGCGCCGGCATCCCTGCCACGGTTGCGCGGACCGAGAGGCGCACGCGCGATGGTCAGAGCGCTTCTACCGGCTGCAAGGGGAGACGGCCGCCTTACAGCGACGAGTGGATTCCCGGACACACTCCATCGCCCGGCAGTTCGACCGAGTCTGCGACGTACTCCTGGAACTTGGCTACCTACGCCGAGACGACTCTGATCTTGTCGTGACGGCCGATGGCGACCTGCTAAGCGGCATCTATTCCGACATCGATCTCCTGGTGGCGCAGGCGTTACGCGAGGGCCTCTGGTCGACTCTGGACCCGCCCGGTTTGGCCAGCGTGGTCGCGGGCATCGTCTACGAAGGTCGACAGCGCGACGAGTCGCCCCGGCTGCCAGGGGGCGAGATTCGGCGGGCGCTAGAGGCGACGGCAACGCTGAGCAGCGACCTCGAGGCCGTCGAGCGCGAGCATGAGGCGCGCTTCCAACGCGAGCTGGATTTCGGTTTTGTCTGGGCCATGCACCGGTGGGTCCAAGGGGGAAGGCTCGCCAGCATCCTCACGGAGTCGGACCTAGCCGCGGGGGACTTCGTCCGGTGGGCGCGTCAGGTGATCGACCTGCTGGATCAGATCCACGACGCAGTAGAAGTGGACGATTCCATGCGAGCGCGAGCCAGATCCGCCATGGCCCTGGTCGATCGCGGGATCGTGGCGTACTCCGCGGTCACGTAACGACGTCGATCAGTCGGCGGGCCGCCGCCCCTACGCCCCAGGCCTCGGCGAGGTCGATGGCGCCCGGCTGCGGGCGGACGGTCAGATCGGGTTGGCTCCAGCGTGAGTCCGGGCGCAGTCGAACCACCTTCTCCGCACGGCGGACCTCATCCTGGGCCTCGATGAGGCGCTGGCGAAGGGCGGGCGTCATCGGACGCGAGGACTGCGGGTCCGCGGCTGCTGCGAGCACGCCTTCGACGTCACCGAAAGCCTGGACGAGGGCGGCCGCCGTCTTCTCACCGATTCCCCGGACACCCGGAAGACCATCGCTGGGGTCCCCGCGCAGGATGGCGAGATCGGCGTAGCGCCGCGGATCCACCCCGAACTTCGCCTGCGTGTCGGCGGGCGTCATGACCTGCCACGGGCGTCCGCCCCGACTCGCTGATGTGCCACCCGTGAAGAGAAGCGTCACGCGGTCATCCACGAGTTGCACCAGATCGCGGTCGCCCGACGCAATATCGACGGGACCAGAAATGTGGTGAGCGAGACCCGCAATGACGTCGTCGGCCTCGTAGCCGGCGGCACCGAGCACGGGAATGCCGAGAGCAGGCAAGAGTTCGCGGAGGATGTCGACCTGGTGGGCGAGCGTGTCGGGTATCTCCTCCTCGCCCTCCTCGTCGGCATCGGGCTCCTCGAGCACGCGATGCGTCTTGTAGGAGGGGACGAGGTCGACGCGCCACTGAGGGCGCCAGTCGTCATCCCAGCAGGCGGCGATACCGGTAGCTCCACGATCGCGGACCAGAGCGGCAACGGTCTCGAGGAAACCCCGCACCGCATTCACCGGGGTGCCATCGGGACCGACGATCGTCTCCGGAAGCGCGAAATACGCGCGGTAGTACAGCGAGGCACTGTCGAGGAGCAGCGCGGCCACGGCCCATGGTCCCGCATGCCCGTCGCCTGCCCTGGTCGCGGGGTACGGTGGCAGCATGCTGGACGCCGACTACGCGACACGGATCACCGCGGCCTCCTCGGCCGCCCACGGCGTGGGGCTCGACGCCCTGCTCATCACGCCGGGACCCGACCTGAGGTACCTCTTGGGCTACGACGCCATTCCCCTGGAGCGCCTCACCTGCCTGGTCGTTCGCTCCGCCGGAGACCCGGTGCTGGTGGTGCCGGCGCTGGAACTCGCAGCCGCGAAGGCGAGCCCCGCAGGCCCACTGGGCATCTCCATCGCCACGTGGCAGGAGACCGACGACCCCTACGCCCTGGTGGCGTCGCTCCTCGGCCGCGTCCACGCCGTCGGCCTCGCTGATCACATGTGGGCCTCCAAGGTCCTGGCCCTGCGTGCGGCCATGCCTGACGTCGAGCAGCAGACAGCTGGGCGGGTCGTCAATGCCATGCGCATGCGCAAGAGCCCCGCCGAAGTGAGCGCCCTGCAGGGGGCCGCTGATGCCATCGACCGCGTCCACGCCGCTGTTCCGAGCCTTCTGCGCGAGGGACGCACCGAGCGCGAGATCGGACGCGACATCGCCGAGCTGATCGTTGCCGAGGGCCATGTGCGTGCCGACTTCGTCATCGTGGCGTCCGGACCTAACGGAGCCAGCCCCCATCACGAGGTCTCCGATCGCCGCCTGGAGCACGGTGACGCCGTGGTCGTCGACATCGGGGGGACCACCCCCGAGGGCTACTGCAGCGATGAGACTCGCACCTACGCTCTCGGGGATCCCGGCGCGGATTACCTGGATGCCTACGCGCAGCTCCTGGCTGCCCAGATGGCGGCTACTGCCTCTGTGCGACCCGGGGTGCCCTGTGAGTCCGTCGACGCCGTCGCCCGGGATTGGCTCGAAGGCGCAGGCTTGGGTGACTTCTTCATCCATCGAACCGGCCACGGCATCGGACTTGAAACGCATGAGGAGCCCTACATCGTGGCGGGCAACGATCTGCCTCTCGAAGAGGGCATGGCGTTCAGTGTCGAGCCGGGCTACTACATTCCCGGTCGTTTTGGAGCGCGCATCGAGGACATCGTGGTGTGCGGCAGTGACGGTCCGGTGGTGCTCAACCAGCGCCCGCGCGACCTCGTGGTGGTCGAGCCGTGAGTGCGCCGGTCATCGAGCGCGCACTGCCGACTCCTGAGGCTCACGACCTGCTGGGGTTGACTCGCGAGATCGCGAGTGCCGAGTTGCTGCCGAGGGCAGCGGACGACGAAGCGGCGGGACGCTTCCCTCGCGACGTCCTTCGGACCCTCGGCCAGGCGGGCCTGCTGTCCCTGCCCTTCCCCGAGGAGTTCGGTGGGGGCGGGCAGCCCTATGAGGTCTACCTGCAGGTCCTCGAGGAGGTGAGCCGCGCGTGGTTGAGCGTGGGCATCAGCGTGAGTGTGCACGGTCTTGCCACCTATCCGATGGCCACCGCGGGCACCCGCGCCCAGCAGCAGGAGTGGCTCCCATTCATGCTGTCGGGAGAGGCACTTGGTGCCTACTGCCTGTCTGAGCCCCAGTCGGGATCCGATGCGGCCGCGTTGATCACGCGCGCAGAGCGCGACGGAGACGACTACGTGGTCACCGGAACGAAGGCCTGGATCACGCATGGTGGCGCCGCCGATTTCTACTCGGTGATGACGCGCACCTCTGATGACGGTCATCGCGGCATCACCTGCCTGCTGGTGACCGCTGAATCTGACGGGCTCTCCAGTGCACCCCCCGAGCGCAAGATGGGCGCGAATGCCTCCCGTACGGCGGCTGTCATCCTCGACGGGGTGCGCGTGTCGCAGGAGCGTCGCATCGGAGCGGAGGGCACGGGTTTCGCCATCGCACTCTCGGCCCTGGATGCCGGTCGGCTCGGCATCGCGGCCTGTGCTGTGGGCCTTGCTCAGGCCGCCCTTGATGCCGCCGTGTCCTACGCCCGCGACCGCCGACAGTTCGGTCGACCTATCGCGGACTTCCAGGGACTGCAGTTCATGCTGGCCGATATGGCGACGCAGGTGGCGGCGGCGCGTGCCCTCTACCTGGAAGCTGCACGCCTGAAGGACGCCGGTAGGACGTTCTCACGCGAGGCGGCGATGGCCAAGCTCTTCGCCACCGACGCTGCGATGCGCGTGACGACCGACGCGATCCAGGTGCACGGGGGATACGGCTACACACAGGACTTCCCCGTGGAGCGCTACTTTCGCGAGGCAAAGGTGCTGCAGATCGTCGAGGGCACCAACCAGGTGCAGCGGATGGTCATCGGCAGGGATCTCACCAGGTAGCGACGATGCCCAGCCACCTCCTCGTTGGAGGAGTCATCCACAGCCCGAACGATCCCTTTGCGTCAGCGATGCTGGTGGTCGACGGTGATATCGCCTGGATCGGCGATGAGGCCGGTGCCGATCTCTACCGCGGTGAGGCCGATGGCGTCGTGGATCTGCGGGGCGCCCTCGTCACCCCGGCCTTCGTTGATGCCCACGTGCACGCGACTGCCACCGGGTTGATGCTCACCGGCCTGGATCTCACCGGATGCTCGAGCTTGGCCGAGATGCTCGAGCGCCTGGGTCGTCACGCCGCCGGCGATGGCATCCTCCTCGGCCACGGCTGGGACGAAACCGACTGGCCGGAGCGCAGGCCTCCGGGCAGCAGCGATATCGACCGGGTGGTGGGCGATCGACCCTGCTACCTCAGTCGCGTCGATGTGCACTCGGCGGTCGTGTCCACCGCGCTACGGCGCCAGCATCCGGATTTGGTGGATGTGCCCGGTTACGATGCCGACGGGCCTTTGTCCTCGGCCGCGCACCATCGGGTGCGCGATGCGGCGTTGGCGCAGGTGAGCGCCAGTCAGCGAGATATGGCCCAGCGGGCGACGCTTCGACGCGCTGTCGAATTGGGAATCGCGTCGGTGCATGAGATGGGTGGACCGACGATCAGCAGCCCGGCCGATCTGCAGGCGCTCCTGGCGATGTCGACGGAGCCCGGGATGCCGGAAGTCGTGGGCTATTGGGGCGAACTCCACGGACATGATCACGCGCGCGAGCTCGGTGCGCGTGGTGCGGCCGGCGATCTGTTCGTCGATGGCTCCCTGGGCTCGCGCACGGCGTGCCTTCGCCAGCCCTATGCCGATGCCCCCGATTCCACCGGACGCGCCTACCTTGATGTCGACGAGGTGGCACTCCATGTCGCGGAGGCCGCTCGGCGCGGCACTCAGGCCGGTTTCCACGTCATCGGAGATGGCGGCCACGACATCATCCTGACCGGCTATGCCCAGGCAGTGGCCGAGGTCGGCGCCGACGCGATCATCCGCACTCGACATCGGCTCGAGCATGTCGAGATGCCGGACGCCGCACAGATTCGAGCGATGGCCGACTGGGGCATGGTCGCGAGCGTGCAGAGCGCCTTCGACGCCGAGTGGGGCGGCGAATCGGGCATGTATGTCGCACGCCTGGGCCGTGACCGCGCCGCCGAACTCAATCCATTCTCCGCACTCGTGACCTCGGGCGTCACGCTGGCCCTGGGCTCGGACTCGCCCGTCACTCCCTTGGATCCGTGGGGTTCGGTGCGCGCCGCTGCCTTCCATCGCACTCCGGTCCACCGGGTGAGCGTTCGTGCAGCGTTCGCGGCTCACACTCGCGGCGGTCGACGAGCGGCCGGAGACGAGGGACGCGAACCCGGTGTGCTCGCCGTTGGCGCACCCGCTACCTACGCGGTGTGGCAGCCCACCGACCTCGTCGTCCATGCCCCCGACGAACGGGTGGCAGCGTGGAGCACCGATCCTCGGTCGGGTACGCCCGGACTGCCCGACATCAGTCCGGGACGTGACCTGCCGACGTGCTGGCGGACGGTGCGCGCCGGCGACGTCCTCTTCGACGCGGGAGCCTGGGAGTGACCCTCGCGCGTCCTACGACCATGAACCTTCCCGGTTGGGCACGCGCCCTCCTGGCGCTCGGCTCGGGCATCCTGCTGGCCCTGGCCTTTCCGCCGGTAGGGGCATCGCTCCTGGCACCCGTGGCGGTGGCCATGCTGGCGCTGGCGACCTACCGGGTGCGCGCGAGCTGGGGAGCCCTGCTCGGCTTCGTCCAAGGTGCCGTGTGTTTCGGCATCATGCTGCGCTGGCTGTCGGTGGTCGGGTCCGACGCCTGGATCCTGCTCGTCGCGCTCTGTGCGTTCTGGATGGCGCTGCTCGGGTGGGGATCGGCGCTGGTGACCCGCCTGCGCTGGTGGCCACTGTGGATCGCCTGCCTGTGGGTTGCCCAGGAGGCCCTGCGCGACCGAATGCCCATCGGGGGTTTTCCGTGGGGCCGGCTGGCCTTCGCGCAGACGGCGACGACACTCACCCCCTGGGCCGCTATCGCGGGAGCCCCGCTGGTGACGTTCATGACAGCACTGGCCGGAGCAGTGCTCGCCTTCATCGTGGTCGTGCTCACGCTGCGCACGGTTGACCACCGACGCTGGGTCGCGGCCGCGCTCGGCGGCCTCATCGTGATCGCACTATCCGGCATCCTCATTCCCCGTCCCACCACGGGACAGGCCGAGGGTGGACCTGCTGACGTGACCGCCGCCGTCATCCAAGGGGGCGTGCCCAATACCGGAATCTCCGTTTCGGATGATCGTCGCGAGGTGTTGCAGCGCCACATCGGCGAAACAGTGCGTCTGGCCGAGTCGGTAGCGGCCGGAGACGAACCCGCACCCGAACTCGTCATCTGGCCCGAGAACGCCGTCGACATCGATCCCTACCGTGATGCGGACGTCGCCGCGGCCATCACGGCATCCGCTCGTGCGATCGACGCGCCGATCCTTGTCGGCGCGATCATCGAGGCACCCGGGGATCCGACGCGGATCGCCAACGTCGGTATCGCCTGGTCGCCGCAGACCGGTCCCGGTGACTTCTACGTCAAGAGGCATCCGGTGCCCTTCGGCGAGTACATCCCGCTTCGCCCGATCGTCGCCCCCCTCGTCGGTCGTCTGGATCGCCTGAGCCGTGACATGACCGCAGGTCAGGAGGCGGGAGTGCTGATGGTCGGTCCTGCGCGCGTGGGTGACGTCATCTGCTTCGAGGTCGCCTATGACGACATCGTCCACGATGCGGTTACCGCCGGAGGCCGCGTCATTGTCGTGCAGACCAACAACGCGACGTTTGCGGGGCTGGGGCAACCCGAGCAGCAGGTGGCCATGTCGCGCTTGCGGGCGGTCGAGCACGGACGGTCCGTGCTTGTGGCAGCAACGTCGGGCATCAGCGCGGTCATCGGTCCTGATGGCTCCGTCATCTCGGAGATCGCGGAGGGACAGACCGGGGCTCTGGTCGAGCGCATCCCGCTGCGCGACACGTTGACCGTGGCTGACCGCGTGGGAGCAATCCCCGAGTGGCTGGTCACGCTCGTGGCGGTCATGTCCGTGGGGTTTGCCCTCACTCGGCACCGGGGGAGTGCGCAGTCTGGACCGACGGCGATCTAGGCTCAATCTCGTGTCGTCTGTCGGTCGCGTACTCGTCATCATCCCGACGTACAACGAGGCCGAAAACCTGCCGGTAATTGTCGGGCGCGTCCGGGCGTCCGTGCCGGATGCCGACATCCTGGTGGCTGACGACAACTCGCCGGACGGCACGGGTCGATTGGCTGACGAGATGGCGGCCAGTGACGCCCATGTTCATGTCCTGCACCGCCCGGGCAAGGAGGGTCTCGGCCGCGCCTATCTCGCGGGCTTCGCCTGGGGCTTGGACCGCGACTACGACGTCCTCGTCGAGATGGACGCTGACGGCTCGCATCGCCCGGAGGAGCTTCCCCGCCTGCTCGATGCTCTCGAACACGCCGACCTCGTGCTCGGGTCGCGATGGGTGCCCGGAGGCGCGGTGGTGAATTGGCCGCGTTCGCGTGAAGTTCTCTCACGTGGTGGCAGTCTCTACACGAGGCTGGCACTAGGCATTCGCACCCGTGACGCAACCGGCGGCTACCGCGCGTTCCGAGCCCAGACTTTGCGTGATCTCGACCTCGACTCAGTGCAGTCCAACGGCTACTGCTTCCAGGTCGACATGCTCTGGCGTGCCGTGCAGCGCGGCAAGGTCATTCGTGAAGTGCCGATCACCTTCGTCGAACGCGAGGCCGGCACGTCGAAGATGAGCAATCGAATCGTGGTAGAGGCGCTCACCAAGGTGGGCCAGTGGGGTGCGCAGGAGCGATGGCGTCAGGTAAGCGGACGGCCACGGCGCCGATGAGCACGCGTGTGCGCTGGGGCTGCGTGGCGGTGCTGGCCTATCCGCTCGTGGAGATCGCGCTGGCGGTGCTCGTGGCCTCCATCATCGGATGGTGGTGGGTGTTCATGGCGCTCGTGGTCTTCCTGGCGCTAGGACTCGGCATCGTCCGCTACGCGCTTTCGGCCACGGGTCAGGCCTGGTCGGCCGCCATGACTGCACTGCGCACGCCCACCGGGGAGCGCTTGGAGATCACCGCGACGGGGGAGTCCAGCCCAGTGGCGCCGGCAGTACCCGCCACGACGTCGCTGTTGGTGCCGGCCGGCCTGCTCATTGCGGTGCCCGGATTTCTCACCACGGCGATCGGCCTGGTGCTCCTATTGCCGCCGGTGCGCGGTCGTATCGCCGCTCGGATCGAACGGGCTATGCGCCGCGGAATGGGCCCGATGACTCAGGCCGACTGACGCCGGCCCTGACGCAGCAGGTCGAGTCGCTCGTCGAGCAGCTCTTGGAGGTCGTCAATAGTGCGACGCTCCATCAGCATGTCCCAGTGGGTGCGCACATGGCGCGTGGGCTTGTCGTCGGGGCGTGCGGCCGAGCGCTGGAGCGCCTCGGCGCCGCACCGGCACTCCCACAGCACAGGAACCTCTTCGGCCTCCGCGGAGAACGGCACGGTGGTCACGTGGCCCCGGGGGCAGTCGTAGGCGACGATCAGTCGCTCGGCCGGGGCGACATGGTCGTCGTTTTCGTAACTGGTCGCACCCAGGCGCGAACCTCTCAGGCTGCCCTCGGACATGGCCCACCTCCCTCGCGGAACCGGATCTACCGGTGTCAACGCCTAGGACGAAGGGAACCTTCCCGGGGTTCCGCTTGTCCTATCGTACACGTGTTCGATCTGGAGGCACGTCAGGCCACCAGCCCCCATGGGACCGCACGACGTCGCGCAGCAGGGCAGGGTCGTCGGTCATGATCCCGTCAACGCCGAGGGCCAGCAGGCGCTTCATGTCGCCGGGGTCGTTGACCGTCCAGGCGTCGACGGCCAGGCCGCGTGCGTGGGCCCGCCGAATGAAGGTCGAGGTGGCCAGGCGTGTCGGCACCTGGAGTCGATCAGGCGTCGATCGCAAGAGCCGCGTGAAGGGCAGGGGAGTGGTGCGATGGAGGAGCACCTCGAGCGGCCCAGCCGAGGTCTCCACGGGGTGCGGGACCCACCGCCGCACGGCGCGCAGGCGGAGCGTGGAGAACGACGTCAGGCACACGCGATGCCAGGCGTTGGCGCGCCGGAGGGCGTCCAGTGTGGGAACGACGACGGCAGGCTCCTTGACGTCGAGATTGAGCCGAGCATCCGGATATGCCTCGAGAAGCTCGTCGAGTCGCAGGGGATTCTCGCCATTGGCCAACCGCGCCCGGCTCACGTCGCGCCAGGCCTGATCCAGCACCGGCCCGCTCAGGTCGGTGGTGCGGTCGAGATCGGGATCATGGTGGACGACGGCGATGCCATCGCGTGTGGAACGCAGGTCGGTTTCGAGCCACACGTAGCCCAGCGCCACGGCCGATGCGAAGGCAGCGGGGGAGTTCTCGGGGGCGATCTTCGAGCCGCCCCGGTGGGCGTACGCGCGGAAGCCCTCGACCATGGCGTCATTCTCCGGCCACGGGCCGTGGGGCAGCTCCCCGGCAGGGCTACGATCGATCCACGACCTGATGGAGTGAGGGATACCCATGAGCATCCAGACGACGACCCCTAACCCGGTGACCTGGCCGCCGCACGACCCGGCCACCTGGCGTCAGGTACCCGCCGAGTCCGTCCCGCTCGATCCGGCGCGCGTCCAGGCCCTGCTGGCAGCCGAATGGGAGCGCTTCTCCGGCGGAACGCCGAAGTCCGGCTCCCTCAACGCCCGCTCGAGCAAGACCCTGCCGCTCGGGGTCCCGTCGTCCTTCCAGCACTGGGATCCGTACCCCATCGCCATCGAGTCCGCCAAGGGTGCCTGGCTGACCGACGTCGACGGTCGCCGGTTGCTCGACCTGTCGATGGGCTTTGGCGCGATGCTGGTCGGCCATCTCAATCCCGTTGTCGTCGCCGCCGTCACCAAGGCGATGGAGACCGGCACCTTGTTCGTCACCCCGTCGCCCACGGCGTCGGAGATGGCGGAGCGGTTCTGCCAGCGCTTCGACCTCGACATGATCCGCTTCGCCAACTCCGGCACCGAGGCCACGATGTACGCCGTACGCGCGGCCCGTGCCTACACAGGACGCAAGGCCATCATCAAGATCGAGGGTGGCTACCACGGTGGCTACGACGCCCTGTCGGTCTCGGTGAAGCCCGCGGTCGACGAGGCAGGTCCGGAGGATGCTCCGGTGGCGGTCGTGCCCTTCGAGGTCGAGGCGGGCACGGTTTACCCGGTGCCCTACAACAACCTCGAGCGCCTGGCGCAGTTGCTGGCCGACCACGGCCGTGAGATCGCGGCCGTCGTCATGGAGCCGGTGCTCGAAAACGTGTCGATCGTCGTACCCGACGCTGGCTACCTCGCCGGAGTGCGCGCCCTGTGCGACGCCCACGGCGCCCTCCTGGTCTTCGACGAGGTCAAGACCGGCCTCACGGCCGGCTACGGCGGTGCCGCCCAGCGACTGGGCGTGACCCCCGATCTCGTCACCTTGGCCAAGAGCATCGGCGGTGGCCTTCCGCTGGCCGCGTTCGGTGGCAAGGGCGAGGTGATGGAGGTGGTCATCGACGGCCGCATGCCGCACTTCGGCACCTACAACGGCAATCCGCTCGTGATGGCCGCCGCTGCCGCCGTCGATGAGGTCTGCACGCGCGAGGCTCTCGCCCGGGCCGAGGAGGTCAACGACACCGCACTCGAGGCTGCCGACGACATCATCCGCCGTCACCAGCTGCCCGCCCACACGGTGGGATTCGGGGTCAAGGGCGCCATCACCTGGTCGGCGACGCCGGTCCGCAACTATCGCGACTACAAGCGCACCGACTTCGGCGCTGCCGAGCTCAGCTGGCTCTGGGGCGTCAATCGCGGCGTGCTCACGCCTCCCGGGCTCGACGAGCAGTGGCTGGTGTCCTTGGCTCACACGCCGGCCGACATGGCCGTGCTGACCCAGGAATTCGCCGAGCTCGCTGAGGCGCTGAGGGCCTGAGGCATATCGGCAAAACGCCGATAATGCACATTATGTCAGATCCTATGGGGAGCAGCGAGGGTGTTCCTGCCCCTCCTGCCCTGGTCGTCGTCGACATCGACGGCGTGATCGCCGACGTGCGCCACCGGCTGCACCACCTGTCCGGTCGCCGCCGCGATTGGGATGCGTTCTTCGCGTCGGCGCCCGACGACGGCGTCTTGCCCGAGGGCCGTTCGGAGATCGAACGTGCGATCGGCGACGGCCTGTCGCCGGTCTACCTGACGGGCCGACCCGAGCGGTGCCGTCCCGCGACGCTGACCTGGCTCGAGGCCCATGGCTTTCCCGCCGCCCCGCTCTACATGCGCTCCGAGAGCGATCGACGACCGGCTCGGGAGTTCAAGGTGGAGGTCCTGCGCGAGCTCGCCACCGGCTCGATGGTCGCCCGGGTGATCGACGATGACGACGCTGTCGTGGTCGCGATGAGACAGGCAGGGTTCGACGTCGTGCATGCCGATTGGATGCCGCAGGCCGAGACCGACACCCTGACCACGGCTCAGGAGCGACTCGGGCGCACCTAGGGCGACTGTCGGCCCTTGTGGGCCTCGGACTGCAGGTCGAGGGCATGCATGACCGGTCGCACGATGGCGTCGGGCATGCCCTCCTCATCGCGCAGTCGCAGGAGTTCCTCGTACTGCGCCCGCAGGACGCGACCCTCGAGTTGCCAGACCTGATCGGCGGACTCCGACTCGGACGCGGACTGCGATGCCGGCATCAGGGACGTGAGGGTGTCGCGCACACTGCGCTCCGCGGCGGCATCGATCGGCTGGCCGTCGATGATGCCCTGCTCGACGGCCTGGTCGAGTGCCTCAAGCCCTCGGGCGACCAGCGCCGCCTTGAGAGCGGCTGCCCGCTCCCCCTCGTCGTCCCCGTGGACGCCGACGAGTCGTGCCACGAGCGATAGCGTCGGCGAGAGCAGCAGCGTGATCGCGATGACGCAGAACGTCGTGGCGAGCAAGATCCGGTGTTCATCAGCGAACTCCGTGGCGATCGCGGCGGCGGGTATCGAGAAAGCCGCGAGGCCGGACACCGGTCCCCGGGCGCCCGCCCAGGCCAGGACGATCGCCTCACGCGGGCCGAGTCGCTCGCGACTGCCCAGGTGTGACAGGCCCACCATGGCGAAGACGAAGAGCAGTCGAGAGACGAAGAGGACCGCGAGGACGGCCACGACCAGCAGGATGACGATGCGAAGCTCACCAGGCGCGAGGGCGATGAGCGTGGCGGGGATCTCCAGACCCACGAGGAAGAAGGCGAAGGCGGTGAGGATGAAGGTCAGCTGCCTCCACACGGCGACCGAGGCCATGCGACCGCGGAATCGTCGGTTGGAGAGCATCGCGTTGGCGACCAGGAGGGCGGTGGCGACGACCGCGAGGATGCCCGAGCCGCCGATCTCCTCGGCGATGAGATAGCTGGGGAACGGCGCGATGAGGATGAGGCAGTTGGCGATGAGGTCATCGCGCACCGTGCGCATGACCCACACGATGATGAGGCCGATCGCGATACCGACGATGAGGCCGCCCACGATCGACAGGGTCAGGATCAACAGGACGTCGCCAACGGTGACCGCCCCGAGGGCGGCTGCGGTCAGTGCGACGCGCAGGAGGGTGAGGCCGGTCCCGTCGTTGACGAGGCTCTCCCCCTCCAGGATCGTGACGATCCGACGCGGCAGCGCACCACGCCGAGCCACGCTCGCGACCGCGACGGCGTCCGTGGGCGATAGAACCGCGCCGAGGGCGAAGGCGAGGCTCAAGGACAGGCCCGGCATGATCCATTGCGCAACGGCGCCAACGGCGAAGGACGACAGGACGACGAGGCCGATCGCCAGGGCGAGGATCGGCCCGCGCTGACGCCGGAAGTCGAAGAACGATGTCGACATCGCCTCGCCGAAGATCAGCGGAGCGAGGATGAGCAGGAAAACCTCGCCGGCGTCATCCGGAGCCACAGGACCGAACGGAAGCGCACCAATAATCGCCCCTACGACAAGGAGCGGAATCGCGATCCCGACACCCCGCCACCGGGCAATGGCCGCCACCGCGATCGCGACGATGATCGTGGCGAGGACGCCGCCGGTGATCTCCATGGTGAGGCGAGGCTAGCGGGTGCTCAGGTCGCGGCGGCGAGTTCCTCGGGTCGGGGGCAGCTGCACACCAGGTGGCGATCACCGTAGGCGCCGTCGATGCGCCGGACGGGCGGCCAGTACTTGCGAGCCGCGACATCGGGCAACGGGTAGGCGCCCAGTGATCGCGGATAAGGCAGCTGCCAATCGCCCAGCAACGCCTGCGCCGTGTGCGGTGCCTGGCGCAGGGGGCTCTCCTCGATGGGCCACTCCCCTGCTGCCACGCGATCGATCTCGGCGCGGATGGCGAGCATGGCGTCACAGAAGCGATCGATCTCGGCGAGGCCCTCGCTCTCGGTCGGCTCGATCATCAAGGTGCCCGCCACGGGGAAGGACATCGTGGGCGCGTGGATGCCGAAGTCGATCAGGCGCTTGGCCACATCGTCGACAGTGACGCCGGTGTCCTTCGTGATGCCGCGCAGGTCGATGATGCACTCATGGGCCACGAGCCCGCGATCGCCCACGTACAGGACGGGGAAGGCATCGCCGATACGGCGGGCGATGTAGTTGGCCGACACGATGGCCACGGACGTGGCCTGGCGCAGGCCCTCGGCTCCCATCATGCGGATATAGGCGTAGGGAATCGGCAGGATGCCGGCACTCCCCCACGGTGCGCCGCTCACCGGGCCGGTGCCCCCATCGGCGTGTCCGCGTCCGAGCGGGCCGGACTCCGGATGGAGCGGGTGCGACGGCAGGAAGGGTGCCAGGTGCTCGCGGACAGCCACCGGCCCGACACCGGGACCCCCTCCCCCGTGGGGGATGCAGAAGGTCTTGTGCAGGTTGAGGTGGGAGACATCGGCGCCGAACTTGCCGGGCTTGGCCAGGCCCACCAGGGCATTGAGGTTGGCGCCGTCGACGTAGACCTGTCCGCCAGCGTCGTGCACCATGGCGCAGATCTGCTGGACGGTCTCCTCGAACACGCCGTGAGTCGACGGGTAGGTGATCATGAGAGCGGCCAACTGGTCGCCATGCTCGGCGATGGCTGCCTTGAGTTGGTCGACGTCCACATTGCCGTGATCGTCGCAACCGATGACGACGACGCGCATGCCCGCCATGACGGCACTTGCCGCGTTGGTGCCATGTGCGCTGCTGGGGATGATGCACACGTCGCGCTGCTCGTCGCCACGTGACCGGTGGTAACCGCGGATGGCGAGGAGCCCGGAGAATTCGCCCTGTGAGCCGGCGTTGGGCTGCAGCGAGACCGCGTCGTAGCCGGTGATCTCGCACAACCATGACTCCAGGCGGCGGATGAGTTCGAGGTAGCCGTCGGCCTGATCGAGGGGCGCGAAGGGGTGAATGCCGCTGAAGCCATCCCAGGTGATGGGGATCATCTCCGTTGCGGCGTTGAGCTTCATGGTGCACGAGCCCAGCGGGATCATGGTGCGGTCGAGAGCGAGATCCTTGTCGGAGAGCGCACGCAGGTAGCGCATCATCTCCGTCTCGCTGCGATGGTCATGGAAGATCGGGTGGGCCAGGAAGGGTGAGGTGCGTCGCAGGTGTGCCGGAATGGACGGCGTCGATTCCTGACGAGTCGCCCCGAAGGCCGTGAGCACTACGTCGATATCGGCGTCTGTCGTGCGCTCATCCACGCTGATGCCAACGGTGTCGGAGTCGACCAGGCGCAGATTGATGCCGGCGACGCGGGCTGCTTCGACAACCGCGGAAGCTCGGCCGGGCACGACCGCGTGCACCGTGTCGAAGTACTCAGCGTGTCGAACGGGGATGCCGGCAGCCTCGAGTGAGGTAGCCACGGTGGCGGCACCGCCGTGGACGCGTTCGGCGATGGCGCGGAGCCCGTCGGGCCCGTGGTAAGCGGCGTACATCGCGGCCACCACCGCGAGGAGGACCTGCGAGGTGCAGATGTTGCTCGTCGCCTTCTCGCGCCGGATGTGCTGCTCGCGGGTCTGCAGCGCCAGTCGGTAGGCCGGCGAACCGTCGGCATCGACGCTGACACCCACGAGCCGACCGGGCAGGGAACGCTCGAGACCCGCACGGACAGCCATGAAGCCCGCGTGCGGGCCACCGAAGCCGAGGGGCACCCCGAAGCGCTGGGCCGACCCCACGCAGACGTCGGCCCCCATCTCGCCGGGTGGCGTGACGAGGGTGAGGGCGAGGAGGTCAGCCGCGACGGCCACGCCGAGGCCCGCTGCGTGCGCCGCCTCGATCACCGGGCGTATGTCGCGCAGCGCCCCCGATGACGACGGGTAGGACACCAGAAGGCCGTAGGCGTCGGAGCAGTCGCCGAGCGCATCGATATCGACCGTGCGGACCTCGATGCCGAGCGGTTCGGCGCGGGTCTGCAGTACGGCGAGGGTCTGCGGATGGGTGTCGGCATCCACGAGGAAGACATCGGAGTCCGACGAGGACGTGCGATGCAGCAGGGTCATGGCCTCAGCCACGGCGGTGGGCTCGTCGAGCAGTGAGGCGGACGCGACCGGCAGCGCGGTGAGGTCCTCGATCAGGGTCTGGAATGCCAGCAGGGCCTCGAGGCGCCCCTGGGAGATCTCCGGTTGATAGGGCGTGTAAGCCGTGTACCAAGCCGGATTCTCGATGACGTTGCGCACGATGACCGAGGGCGTGACGCAGTCGGCATAGCCGAGGCCGATCATCTGCCGCATACGCTGATTGCGGGCCGCCAGTTCCCCGATCTCATCGAGTGCCTCGGTCTCGTCGATGGCCGCCGGCAGATCGAGGGCGTCGGGCCAGCGAATGCCGCGAGGCACCGCATCATCAACGAGGGAGTCCATGTCGGCATAGCCGATGACATCGAGCATGGACCGAAGATCCGCTTCAGACGGACCGATATGGCGGGAGGCGAAAGGCGACACCGACATGCTGCTCCTCAGGCTCACGGGGCAGGGCGCCCCGGGGCGAACGGTGGTGGCGCCACCGCGCTCCCCCTCTGGTCTCGCGGGCCACCGCGACCTGAGAGCTTCGCCCGGGCCAGCCGGACTTGCACCGTCGGTGGGGTCGTCGCCGACCCTCTCTCCAGAGTTGCCTTCCGCGCACGGTTCATGTGCCTGAGAGTTTCCGGGGAGGTTGCTCCTTCGGCGCCCGCGATGGCTTCGCGGGGCTCTCCCGTGTGCGGTCGAGCAGCGACGTCAGCCTACCCCCTCGCGGGGGTACGTGCGCTCAGGCGGTCGCGTGGCGCGCTGCGCGACGCTGGGACAGCTCGTCGTGGGGGTCCAGGTCGATTTGCCCGTCGGACCGCTCCCCCGGCAGGGAGGCCAGGGAACCCTCGACCTCTTGCCAGACGCGGCCCACGGCGATGCCGAAGACTCCCTGGCCGCCGCGGACGAGATCGACCACCTCGTCCGCGCTGCGGCACTCGTAGATGGTGGCCCCGTCGCTCATGAGCGTGATGCGGGCCAGGTCATCGCCGCCCCGCTCCTCGAGGTGACGGACGGCCGAGCGGATATTGGGCAGCGAGACGCCCGTGTCGATCAGGCGCTTGACGATGCGCAGGATGAGGATGTCGCGGAAGCCGTAGAGACGCTGGGTGCCAGACCCGGATGCCGGCCGGATGCTGGGCTCGACGAGTCCGGTGCGGGCCCAGTAGTCGAGCTGCCGGTAGGTGATGCCGGCAGCAGCGCAGGCCACGGGTCCCCGATAGCCGAGGTGCGTGGCCTCCGAGCGCAGATCACCCTCGTCGAACAGCCCAGGCTGATCAACGGTTGCGGGCAGCGTCGTCGCCACGTCCTGCTGGCCGGGAAGACCGGTGGTAGCGCTCACGGACACCTGCCCTGCTCGTTGGGGGATATCACCGTAGGGCTGGGCGGGGGGTGGGTCAACGCGACCCGCCGGGCCGTCTCCGACTAGCCTCCGGCACCGAAGTCCTCCGGGGAGATCTGGTCGAGGAACTCGCGGAATTTCTCCACCTCGTCCTCCTGCTCGTCGGGGATAGACACCCCTGCTTCCTCGAGGACGGCGTCTGCGGCGTAGATGGGCGAGCCGGTTCGCAGGGCGAGCGCGATGGCATCGCTGGGACGGGCGCTGACCTCGGTCCCGCTGGCGAAGACGAGATCGGCGAAGAACACCCCTTCCTCGAGGCGAGTGATGCGCACCTCCTGGAGTGGTGAGGCCAACGCGTCGAGGACGTCGCGCATGAGATCGTGCGTCAGCGGACGTTGAGGCACGACACCCTGCTGGGCGAAGGCGATGGCGGTGGCCTCGACGGCGCCGATCCAGATGGGCAGGTATCGCTCGGACCCGGCCTCGCGCAGGAGCACGATCGGCTGGTTGGAGGGCATCTCCACCCGAACTCCGACGACCTCCACCGGCTTCATGGCTCGAGCCTAACCCGACCCCCTCAGTCGGGGAGTCCCGACCGCACCAGGGCGATATGCAGGTCGATGAGCAGAGCCAGCAGTTGACCGCGGTCATCGGCGTCGCGCACGGCGTCACCACGTCGGGGGGCGAGGGCCTGTTCGACCAGACCGATCTCGCGATCGGCGGACACCCGGGATGCGCGCAGGTGTCGGGCCTCGATACCGAACTCCGCCAGTCGGGATACCAGGGTGCAGATCTCCAGGGCCTGGGAGTCGCGCGTCGTCACGAGGCCGTAACGCTCCAGATCGTCCCAGGTCGATCGGCTGATCCCCGATCGTTCGCAGATCTCGGCCACCGTCATCGCTCGGGGACGACCTTTGCGGATTCGCTGGGGAGAGACATCGCCCGTGGACTCCTCATTCGCCTGAGTCGAGCCGAGGCCCTCGCGGATCACGCGCAGCGGAAGGTACTCATCGCGCTGCAGGCGCAAGACGCGGCGCAGGTGCCGGACGTCGTCCTCCGTGAAGCGACGGCTCCCGCGCGGCGTGCGATGTGGCTGGATGAGCCCCTCGGTCTCGAGGTAGCGAATCTTCGACGCGGTGATGTCAGGGAACTCCTCGGCGAGGAGCTCCACCACGGCACCCATGGTCAGTGGTGCGCTCGCGGTCACCGGGATGCCCCGGTGTCCCCTCCGACGAGGTAGGCGAAGCGGTACTTGCCGATCTGCACCTCGTCACCGGGCGCGAGCAGTTGATCCTCGACGCGACGGCGATTGACGTAGGTGCCATTGAGGCTCTCGGTGTCGCGGATGCGCCATCCCTCGGGAGTGCGGCGGAGTTCAGCATGGCGACGGCTCACCGTGACATCGTCGAGGAACAGGTCGCTCTCGGGCTCACGTCCGGCCGTGACGATGTCGCCGGCGAGCAGGTACGTCGTGCCCTCCCCCGCGCCACGACGGACGACGAGGACGCCCTCACCTTCGGGCACCCCCGTGATGAGCCCGGAACCCACCGCGGGCAGGGAGCCCGTGGAGGCTGGCCCCGACGTACGAACAAACGTCTCCTCGACGGGGGCATCGAGGGCGGCACCACAGCGACGGCAGAAGCGATCGCCGGGATCAGCGATGTGCGTGCAGGTGCCGGCTTCGTCCATCAGCCTTCGCCGATGAGGGCGCGGTAGTCAGCCGCCTCGAGAATGTCGGCGAGCGGTTCGCTCGGACGCACCTCGACCATCCATCCGTCTCCGTAGGGGTCGGAGTTCACGGTCTCGGGAGCATCAGACAGTCGTGGATTGACCGTGACGACCTCGCCGCTGACGGGCGAGTAGAGCTCGCTCACGCTCTTGGTGGACTCCACCTCACCGCACGGCGTGTGGGCAGTGAGCTTGGTGCCCACGGCCGGCAGGTCGACGTAGACGATGTCGCCCAAGGCGTCCTGTGCGTAGTCGGTGATGCCGAACACGATGGTGCCGTCCGAGGTCTCGCGCAGCCACTCGTGCTCACGCGTGTATCGGGCATCCTCCGGAACCATGGCTGCTCCCTCGTGCTGGTCTGTTGCCGCCGAACCTATCCGGCGGCTCGGTCCGGGGCAAGGACACCCCTCAGGGTCGACCTTCGGACGCTGACGTCTCGTCGATCAGCCTCGACCACTCCTCGCCGACCTGCATGGCCCGCGCGTATGTGGGTGCTTCGATCCAGACGCGGGTCAGGGGCTCGTGGGCGTCGGGAATCATGAGGCACCACGACCCGTCTGCTTCGACGACGCGCACGCCATCGGTCAGATCCACGTCGCGGCCACCGGCCCGTTCATGCACCGCGCGCATGACGGCCCCCTTGGCGGCCCAGGGTGTGGGGACGCCATGGCGCACTGACACGGTGCGCGGGATGCGGGCATCGATCGCGCTCAACGTCAGTTGGGTGCGGGCCACGAGGCCCAGCAGGGCCACCGCGGTCGCCACGGCGTCGCGCTGCCCGCCGAGTCCCCCCACGGAGAATCCGCCCTGGCCATCCGATCGCAGCAGGACCTCGGTGCCGTCGTCGTGCGTCGACCGGAACGTCTGGGCCAGCGGCACCCGAGTGACGTCGATGCCGTGGAAGGCGCATACGCGCTCAGCGACCCGTGAGGCAGTCACCGGAAGGAGCACATGGCCGTGTCCGCTCTCGGCAGCGACGAGGTCCAGGACGACCAGCAGGGCGCGGTCGTCATCGAGTACCTGCCCGAGTTCATCGACGATCGCCAGGCGCTCGCCGGTCGAATCAATGGATAGGCCCATGCTGGCGCCGGTCGCGACGACTCGCTCAGCAAGCAGGCGCAGCCCCGTGACGCGGTCGTCCTCCGAGGGAGTGGCCCTCGCTACCTCGATCCGTCCCCCGAGCATCACCAGGTCGACGTCGACGCCAGCGAGCACGGTGGGGAGCACCAGCGATGAGCTTCCACCTGAGGCATCGACGACGACGGTGAGGTTGGCGGACGAGACACCCTCCAACGAGATCTTCGCGCGCAGTGTGGCGGCATAGTCGTCGAGGGCATGCTCGGGTAGGAGCAGGTCGCCCACCTCACCCGGAAACGGACGACGGAACTCGCGACGCTCATAGATTCGCTCGACACGACGCGCATCCGATTCGCCGATGTCGCGGCCGAGCTCGTCGAGGATGACGATGTCGAGGTGCTCGGGGCGTCCGGGCGTGGCCCGCACCATGACGCCGGCGGAACTGTGTCGGGCCACGTCGTGACGTAGGACAGGAGTGGGCACCACGCGGTGATCGCGTACGTCGAGGCCTGCCGCCGTGAAGGCGCCGGAGAGAAGCCCCGCATAGGCCCGAGCCATTCGTGAGTGATCGCGACCAACGGCGATGGCGCTGCCCTTGGGCAGGGTGCTCGCCAAGGCGGAAGCCAGTCGCACCGCGGTGTCGGGTGTCACGTCCACGGACACGGTCCCCGAGATGCCACCGGCCGTGACGCGGTGGCGATGACCCTGCGCATCCCACACGACGGCTCCGTGCACGATTGTGCCGGCCTCGATGGTCTTGCCGGGATAGATGAGGCTGCCGGGGGTGACATCGACCTCCTGCTCCAAGGAGCATTCGTCCGCGATGACGGCGCCTTCACCGATGCTGGTCCCGCTGCCGATCTCAACCGATCGACCGACAACGCAACCACGCATCGACGTGTCGATTCCGGCGTACACGCCATCGAGGAGCACGGAGCGTTCGATAGTGGCCCCGCGACGGATCACCGAGTTGGCACCGATGACCGAGTGGGCGAGAACGCTCGAGCCCTCTTCGAGCGCGGAGTGGGCGCCGATGAACGCGGGCCCCGCGATGACGGATCCCGGATCGATGCTCACCCCGTCCCCCACCCAGACGCCGGGGAACCGCTCGACTCCGGGGATATCGAGGTCGACCTTGCGTTCGAGCACGTCCACCTGAACGCGCCGGTAGGCGGCGATATCGCCCACGTCCTCCCAGTAGCCGCCGCTCACATACGCACCCACGTGGCGGCCATCGGCCAGGAGGCGAGGCAGGACGTCGGCCGACCAGTCCTGGGCGTCAGCGCTCGGGATCAGGCGGACGGCGGCCGGTGAGACGGCGTAGATACCGGTGCTCACGGCATCGGTGAACACTTCACCCCAGGCGGGCTTCTCGAGGAACCGCCGTACGCGTCCGTCATCGTCGACGTCTACCACCCCGAACTCCCGGGGATCCGAGCGACGTGCCAGACACAGCGTGATGAGCGCGCCGCTGTCGCGATGCACGGCCATGAGGGCCGACAGGTCGATGTCGGTGACCGCGTCACCCGACAACACCAGGAAGTCATCCGCGAAGTCACGTGCGGCCTCGCGCACACCGCCCGCGGTGCCGAGGGGACGATGCTCCGTGGCGTAGTCGAGCGAGAGACCCAGGTCCGACCCGTCGCCGAGGTACGCACGGATGACGGACGCCAAGTGCTGCACGGTGATGGTCGCGTCTGTCACGCCGTGCTCACGAGCCAACCTCAGGATGTGGGCCAGCATCGGCCGGCCCACGACGGGCAGCAGCGGCTTGGGTAGTGAGGTGGTGAGAGGGCGCAGGCGACTGCCGAGTCCACCGGCCATCACGACCGCGCGCATGGCTACCTCCCGGCTCGCAGCACCCTTCGCGCCTGGTCGACGTAGAGCACCGCCGCATACCAGTACAGCGCAGTACCCCAGATCACGAACGCCCACCCCAGGGCGCCGAGGACCTGTTCCCAGGCCGCCGTACCCGCACCCACGAGGACGAAGGGGAAGCCCCAGAACAGGGCGAACGTCGCCGCCTTGCCGAGGTAGTGCACGGGCAGCGCCGTGAGGCCGTGGCGTTGCAGCGCGGGAACGAGCGCAAGGAGCACGAGCTCGCGCAACACGAGCAGTCCCACAAGCCACCAGGGAATGAGGTCGCGCAGTGCGAGGCCGATCAGAGTCGCCGCGATGGTGAGGCGGTCGACCAGTGGGTCGAGGATCTGCCCGACACGGGTGATCTGGCCCGTCCGTCGCGCGATCACCCCATCGAGGTAGTCGGTGATGCCGGAGACGGCAAGGACGAACACTCCCCACAGATCTGCCCGCTCCACCAGGACCAGCCACAGGAAGACCGGAATGAGCAGCAGGCGCAGGACACTCAACGCATTGGGCACCGTGAAGATGCGGTCGTAGGCGGCTTCGTCTGCCTCGCGCTGTGTCATGCGTGCCGACCCGGAGGCCGTCGACCCACGACAAGCCAGCAGCCCAGCAGCAGGAGCAACAGGCCGCCGACGCCGCAGGCGCCGGCCACGATGGCCAGGGACTGCAGCGCCCGCGGTGCCTGGGGCACGCGGTATTCCAGTCGAAGATCGGCGCTGACGCCGGGCGACGCATCGGGACGCATCAGCACGAGGGTGCGGCCGGTCAGTCCATTGGCGTCCAGCATGGCGGGTCGGCCGGTCGATGCGGCCGTCCACGGCACGGCGGTTCCGGGCGGCGACGGAGTCGCTTGGCCGGGAACGTCAACCGAGCGCCACATGCCATCGGGTCCCCGCTCGGCGACCGCATAGGGGGCGCCCACCAGATAGCCGTCGACCGCGCCAGGATCCGCGATGCCGAGGAAGACGTCCCCCTGTTCGGTGGGGGTGGCCAGGAGGACGAAGTCTCCGTAGGCCGCGACGAGATCGTCGGTGCTCGTGCCCGCGAGTGCGAGTGCGTCAGCGGCTGACCCGGGAACCCCATCGGCGGAGATGCTGGCTTCGACCCCGTCGACGAGAACCGCGACCCCGGGCGGATCGGCCGCGAGCACGCCAAGGTCTTGGCCGAGTACACCGCTTTGGCCCACAACCGCATGCAGGCCGGCAGCGGCCCCAGCTGCGATCAGGGCGACAAGGATGGATGCCGATGCCGCCATGACGACGGCAATCCCCAGAGCGATGCGCGCACGAGACCAGCCGGTCATGCTCCAGTCTTAGCGGCCGCCGTGAGGATTCCCAAGCACATTTCGTCGGTCGTTCCATCGCCCCACACGATGTAGCGAGGCTCAGTCTCCTGGAGCGAGGGCAGGAGCTTGCGTAGGCCCGTGTCGTGGGTGCAGGTGACCGTGACGGCGTCACCGGCCTTGAGCTCGACGGGCTTTGCCAGCGGGATGCCGCCCTGGCGATCGAAATCGTAGGTCTCCACATCGAGGAGGACCTTCTCCCGATCGGTTCCAGCATTGGCCACGATCGTGATGGCGCGCCCCAGCAGATGCATGTGCCCTGCGGCGGCGTAGACGGTCATGTCTTGGCTCACATCGTGCGTACACGACTGGGTGGCGCCCGCCTTGGGCTCGACCAGGTCTCCCCCGCAGATGAACTGCAGGCCCCAGATAGTGCGCAGCGCTTCGCCACCGAATCGGTCGATGGTGTCCGCGACCGCGGTCTCGCGGTCGCACAACGGGCCGCTCTCGTCGGGCGCGCAGGGCAACTCGACCGGTGCAGGGAGCAGGATCGTCTCGAGTTTGCGAAGGTCGGATGTGCCGGGTTCGGTGCGCAACTGCACGGACGTCATGTCAGGTCCCGTGCCGGCCAAGGTGTTGTAGTGGACCTGCAGGATCACGCTGCTTCCGGCGGGCAGGAAGACGCCCGTGCCCTCGGGATAGCGGGACTCTCGACCACCGGGTGCCCATGCTGCGAGCCACGGGGCCGAGTCGAGCGAGCGCACGCCGTTGTCATCATCGGCAACGGCCGGGAGGTCGGGGCCACCAAAGCACTGCCAGCCCTGGCCGGGATCTTCCTCGTCGCGGGCCTGAGCACTCTTGAGCTGGCCAGGCTGGACGCGGTACAGGATCGCGTGGTGGACGACCTCGGGGTTATCGGGAAGGAAGCGAACGCCGGTGATGAAGCGGTCCTCGGGCAGGCCGGTGTCGATGAGGAAGCAGCGGTAGTCGTCGGTCGATGAGCCCTGGGGGGTCGGGGTGTAGGCCTCCGCCAAGCCGACGGACACGATGCCGGCGGCGTCGCCCCCCGCGGGCACAGCCGGATCAGCCATGGCCGGGGCACTGGCATCGGGCGATGTCACGGCCCCCGTCGAATCGACCGACGACGTCGACGAGGCTCCGGCCGCGCACCCGGCCAGGAGGACGGACGCGGCCACGAGGGAGGTGATCCGTAGGGGGCTCATGCGGACATCGTAGGGCGTAGGTCGTGGTTCAGCAGTTCCACGTCACGATGGCGCGCTGCGTGCGCTCGAACCCCAGCATCGATACCGCGCCCGCGTCGAGGACCCAGAGTCGCCCATCCCTCGCCGGCAGCCCGAGCCACGTCGCCGTGAGAATCCTCAGGAAGTGCCCGTGGGCTACCAGGACGCACGTCGCGCCGTCCCCGAGAAGGGGCGCGCATCGACGGATGACCCGCTGCGCCCGGACCGCGACGTCTTCGGGCTGCTCCCCGGGCGACGCCCCCGCGGGAATCTCCTGCTGCCATACCGTCCACTCCGGGTCGTGGAGCTCCTGGCGGATGTCTGCCGTCGTGCGGCCCTCCCAGGCTCCGTAGTCCCATTCGAGAAGGTCATCGTCGATCTCTGCCGGCCACATGCCGGCCAACTCCGCCGTTCGGCGTGCTCGGCTCAAGGGACTGCACAGAATCAGCGCCGGATGCACGTCAACGAGTCGCCCGCGCAGGCTGGCCGCGCGCTCTTCACCGTTGGCCGTCAACGGGATGTCTGTGATGCCGGTGTGACGTCCCGAACGACTCCATTCCGTCTCGCCGTGTCGGATCAGGACAAGGCGTCCCGCTGTCATGGCGTCCTCCGCATGCGCAGTGCATAGCACGCGACGGCAACCGCGGCGGCAACATTGAGCGAGTCGATCCCCGCGTCCATGGCAATGCGAGCTCGCTCCTGACACCGGGCGAACTCCCCCGCGCTGAGACCGGGTCCCTCCGAGCCCACGACGAGTGCGACGTCGGAATGGCCCGAACGCCGGAGGACCTCGTCGATCAGCGGGGCATCCGGATCTGGCGTCAGGGCGACAACCGACCGGGCACCTAGGCGCTCAAGGTCGTCGGGCCAGTTCTCGGCTCGGGTCCACGGCAGGGCCAGCACCGCCCCCATCGATGACTTCACGGCCCGGCGGTAGAGCGGATCGGCGCAGGCTGGCGACAGGACCGCACCCGCCACGCCCAGGGCCGCCGCGGACCGCATCGCGAGCCCGACATTGGTGTGGTCGACGAGGTCACCAAGAACCAGCAGGTCGCCGGGTGCGCTCACGAGGTGACTCAGCGGCTGGACAGCCGGTCGTTGCACGCAGGCCAGCGCACCTCGATGGACGCGATAGCCGGTGACCTGCCGCAGGACCTCCTCATCAGCGACGAAGATCGGACCGGAGAAGTCGGGCAGGATCCTGGACAGTCGATCGAGCCACTTGGGGGCGGTCAGCACCGCATCGATCGCCAGGCCCATCGATGCGACGCGCTCGATCACCAGCAGTCCCTCGGCCATGAACAAACCGTTCGTTGCCTCGATCGCGCGCCGCAGATCCACGTCGGTCAAGTCTCGAAATGCGGTCAGCCGCACGTCGGTGGGATCGGACACGGGCTCGAGGTGCCACGCCACTGCAGGGCTCACGGTGCCGCACTCCCCCGCGCGTCCTCCTGCTCCACGAGCTGCTCGCGATCGGACAGGCGGCCCAGCGATGCGAGGGGCTGGGCAAGGCGATGGTTGCCGGCAAGGTGCTCCCGCTCCCGATCGAGGAACCACCAGTAGCCGGCCGTGAATGGGCATCCGCGCTCGCCCACGCGCTCGCTCGGCTTGTAGACGCAGCCCTTGCACGAGTCGGTCATCCGATTGATGTAGGCGCCTCCCGCCGCATATGGCTTGGTGGCCATCTGACCACCGTCGGCGTACAGCGCCATGCCCACGACATTGGCCGCCATCACCCACGGATAGGCGTCGACGTAGTTCCGCGTGAACCAATCCGTGGTCGCGGCGGGGTCATATCCGCGCTGCAGGGCCCAGTTGCCCAGCACCATGAGACGGAGTATGTGGTGATTCCACCCGCGGTCGCGTACGTCGGCCAGTGCGCCCGAGAGGCATCGGGCCTGCACCGCATCGGCGTCCAGGTCGTCGAACCACGTGGGCAGGGGTTGGTGGGCGCCCAGGGCATTCGAGCGCGAGACGTAGTCCTCGCCGAAATACCAGTAGAGGTGCCACACGTAGTCCCGCCACCCCATGACCTGGCGAACAAATCCCTCCGCGCTGGGCAGCGACACCCGACCGTTGGCATGCGCCTTCACGACGTGGCCGATCGCTTCGCGCGGATGAAGCAGTCCCAGGTTGAGTGGTGCGGAGAGCAGGCTATGAGCCATGGCCCAGTCGCCGGTCAGTGCCGCATCCTCGTAGGGGCCGAACTCGGCAAGCCTATGCGTCACGAAGTCATCGAGAGCCTTGAGTGCCTCGGCCCGCGTTGCCGCAAAGAGGCGAGGTCCGTCACGGCCACCGAACTCGATGCCGTCATCTCGCTCCCACCGCGCAAGTTCATCTCGCACCGCCGCATCGATGTCGTCTTCTGTCGGCTGCCAGGGATGGGGAAGTCCGAGTGTGACAGCGCCCTTCGGCGGTGGAAGTCGATTGTCGGCGTCGAAGTTCCAGCGACCGCCCACCGGTTCGTCACCGTCCATGAGGATCCCGGTACGCAGTCGGGATTGGCGGTAGAAGTCCTCCTGGAGCAAGCGCTTGCGACCGCGATGCGCGGCCCATTCACCGAACTCGGTTTCGCTCGACATGAATCCACGCGATGGCAGCACGTCGGCACCCATACGGCGCACGAGCCTGCGTGCACCCCAGGATGTCGGATCGCAGACGCTGAGCCGCCCACCGACGGTCTCGACAGCGTCGCGATAGTCGTCGGCGACGACAAGCTCAGCGCGATCACCCAACTCGGCGGCCCGATGCCGTATGGCGGAGAGCAGGAGGTGCGCCTTCGCGCGGTGGTAGCGACGGCGTCGGAAGGCAGACTTGCTCACCACGAGGAGCACGGCCTCACGTCCATCGTCACCCGGGGATTCGTCGGGCCCGAGGAAATGCGGCCCGAGTTGATCACCGAACAACCAGCGTCGAATCGCTACGTCCGAGCGCGCGCGAGCCAACGACCCTCCCGGCGTTCGACAGCGATGGACAGGCCGTAGGCCGCCGACAGGTATGTGTCGACCAAGACAGCGTCGATGCTTCCTTGGGCGACGACGCGACCATCACGCAGCAACATGGCATGAGTCGTTCCGGCGGGAATCTCTTCGACGTGATGCGTCACGAGGATGGTCGTCGGAGCAGAGGGCGCCGCGGCCATGGTGGTGAGTCGCTGCACCAGTGCCTCGCGTCCGCCCAGGTCCAATCCGGCGGCGGGCTCGTCGAGGAGGAGCAGTTCGGGGTCGCTCATCAGGGAGCGGGCGATCTGGGTGCGCTTGCGCTCACCGTCGGACAGGGACCCGAAGGTGCGGTCGGACAGATCGGCGATGCCCATGAGCATCAGCAGGCTTTCCGCGCGACGCAGGTCGGCCTCGGCATAGTCCTCGCGCCAGCGTCCGGTGATGCCCCAGGACGCCGTGACGACCACATCGCGCACCTTCTCGCGGGCAGGGATGCTCTCGGCGAGCCCGGCTCCCACCAGGCCGATGCGCGGCCGCAGGTCGAAGACGTCGGTCATGCCGAGGGTCTCTCCGAGGATCGTCACGGAGCCGCGTGTCGGATGCAGTCGAGTGGAGGTGATTCCGACCAACGTCGACTTGCCTGCGCCATTGGGTCCGAGAAGCACCCACCGTTCATCGGCGTGAACAGTCCAGTCGACGTCGGTGAGGATCCACGACGACCCGCGACGCACGCTGACCCCGCGCATTCGCACGACCTCGTCCGTCACGTCCTCAACCTATCCGGAGCGAGTGACCCTGGCGTGACCTTGGGCATGGGGACGCCCGTAGGGTCGGATTGTGGACGGCACCTTGCTGGCGATCCTCAGCGGACGCGACCGCCCCGGCGTGACCGCTGCCCTTTTCGACGCCCTGCGTCACACCCGGTCCGTCGTCCTCGACATGGAGCAGCTGGTCGTTCGGGGTCGACTCATCCTGGCGGTCCTGCTGGGTGTCGAGGAGTCTGACATCGGCAGTGTGCGCGCTGTGGTGCATGAGGTCGCGGGGAGCGTCGGCATGGAAGTAGAGACGTTGCCCGGCGCCCGCGAAACGGTCGCTGCCCGGCGGGGCCGCATCCACGTCACAGTGATCGGCCGGCCCCTTCCTCCGGGTGCCATCGCGGACCTCACCAGCGAACTCGCGGCCCGCGGCTGGAACATCGACCGCATTCGGCGCATCGCGTCCTATCCCGTCACGGCAGTCGTCTTCGAGGGGTCCGGCGACGAGGATCTCAGCGGCCTGCGCCGGGCCCTGTCGGAGAAGTCCCGAGCGCTGGGCGTCGATGTCGCCGTTCAGCACGCTGGACTGGATCGACGCGGACAGCGACTGGTGGTCATGGACGTCGATTCCACCGTGATCCAGGACGAGGTCATCGACCTCTTGGCAGCAGCAGCCGGGCAGGGCGACGCGGTCGCTGCCATCACCGAGAAGGCCATGAGCGGGGAAATCGATTTCGCGGAATCGCTGCGCCAGCGTGTCGCTGCGCTTGAGGGCCTGCCGGCATCCGCTCTTGACGAGGTCGCGAATGCCGTCACGCTCACGCCCGGTGCACGCACGCTCTGTCGCACCCTCAAGCGACTGGGGTTCCATGTCTGCCTGGTGTCAGGCGGCTTCGAGGAGGTCGTCGTCCCGGTGACAGCCGAACTCGAGGTCGATCGCATCCGCGCCAATCGACTCGAGGTCGTCGACGGTCGTCTCACCGGCCGGGTGGTTGGCCCCATCATCGATCGCGCGGGCAAGCGTCGCGCCCTGGAGGAGTTCGCCAGCGAATTCGATATTCCGCTGTCTCGCACGGTGGCTATTGGCGACGGAGCCAACGACCTCGACATGCTCGAGGCAGCGGGTCTCGGAGTCGCCTTCAATGCCAAGCCCGCCGTTCGCGCAGCTGCCGACACTTCGTTGAGCGTGCCCTATCTCGACTCGGTCCTCTTTCTCCTGGGCATCACCCGCGAGGAGATCGAGGAGGCCGACGCCGCGGACCCGTCCGCGATCTAGCCCCGCGGAACGGCGAAAGAGGTCAGGCGCGCGCCGCGAAGCAGATCCGCCCACTGGCCATCGCCCTCGAGTACCGCGACCGCCGACGTCGGGTACTTCAGTGCCATCCGGCCGAGAGCATCGGGATCGCCGTCGGTGACGAGCTCGGCAGCAAGATCCTCCAGGCCCGGGTTGTGGCCCACCAGAAGGACCGTTGCGGCGTTCTCTGGCAGGGATTCGACGATGCCGATCAGCGTCGACGCGGGGGCCTCGTAGATGCGGGGCTCAGTGACGACGGAACCCACCACGGTGACGTGCGGAGAAGCCAACGCCCAGGTCTGCTGGGCGCGGACAGCGCTGGAGACCACGACGTCGTCAACGGCACCGACATGGCGGGCGATCCACTCCCCTGCGGCGGGGGCATCCCGGCGTCCTCGGTCAGCCAGCGGTCGATCATGATCACCGACACCTGCCGGGTAGTCGGACTTGGCGTGTCGCAGGAGCACAAGCCGGCGCACGTCAGGCGCCTTGCGAGTGGACGCCGCCGTCCACGTGAACGATCTCACCGGTCGTCGCCGGGAACCAATCCGACAGTAGAGCCACAACCGCCCGCGCTGCGGGAGCGGGATCGTCGAGGTCCCACCCGAGGGGTGCGCGCTGCTGCCACACCTGCTCGAAGTCCTCGAAGCCCGGGATGCTCTTGGCGGCCATCGTGCGGATGGGTCCGGCGGCGACGAGGTTGACCCGGATGCCCTCCGGGCCCAAGTCGCGGGCGAGGTAGCGAGACGTCGACTCGAGGGCCGCCTTGGCCACGCCCATCCAGTCGTAGGTGGGCCATGCAACGGTGGCGTCGAAGTCCAGGCCCACGACCGACGATCCCGATCCCATCATCGGACGGCAGGCGACGGCGAGGGCCTTCAGCGAGTAAGCCGATACCTCCACGGCGGTCGCCACATCGATCCACGGAGTGTGCAAGAAGCGCCCACCCAGGGCGCTCTCCGGCGCGAAACCAATGGAGTGCACCACGCCATCAAGTCGCGGCAGATGCTCGCGCACGCGCTCCGGCAGCGCCTCCAGGTCGTCGGTCGACGTGACATCGAGCTCGATCACCGGCGCCTCGGAGGGAAGCCGTGTCGACGATCGTCGAGTGAGCGACAGCGCTCGACCGAAGGAGGTGAGGACGACCGACGCCCCCTGCTCCTGGGCCAGCCGCGCAACGTGGAACGCAATCGACTGATCCGTCAGGACTCCGGTCACCAGGACGCTCTTGCCATCGAGAATGCCCATGTCTCTCCTCTCAGTGGCCCATGCCGAGTCCGCCGTCGACCGGGATCACAGCACCGGTCACGTATGCCGCGGCATCGCCGGCGAGGAAGGCGATGACCTCAGCGATCTCTTCGGGCTTCGCCAGTCGAGCGAGCGGTACCTGACGCAAGATCTCCGTCGTTCGCTCTGCGCCGAGAACGGCTGTCATGTCCGTCTCGACGAAGCCGGGCGCCACCACGTTGGCCGTGACCCCTCGAGGTCCGAGCTCGCGCGCCAACGACCGAGCCGCGCCGACGAGCCCGGCCTTGGCGGCGGCGTAGTTGACCTGGCCGGCCGACCCGACTGCCCAGACGACGCTGGACACGAAGATGATGCGGCCGCGTCGAGCGCGCACCATGCCTCGCGACGCCCGTCGCGCGCAACGGATCGCTCCCACGAGGTTGGTCTCCAGTACGTCGGCAATGTCGCCATCGGGCATTCGCATGATGAGCCCGTCGCGGGTGATGCCAGCGTTGGCGACAAGCACGTCGACGGGACCATGATCGGCCTCGACCCGGTCAAAGGCCGTGTCGACGGACTCCGTGGAGGTCACGTCGAGCGTGACGGCGGGCAACCCGTCGACAGATTCGCCAGCACGCGTGCCGATCACGACGGTGAAGCCGGCCGTTCTCAGGGCGCGTGCCGTCGCCAGACCGATCCCCCGGTTGCCACCGGTGACCAGCGCCACGCCTGCCATCACGACCTCCTGGTCGGCGACGCTAGCGGTTCCGAGAGTCATGCCTCACAACGGGTGCTGCATGGGAGGATCACGCCATGGCCTGGGGTCCGGTTCGCTCTGGTCGGTCGCTGGACCGGCTCATCAACTTCTCCGACGCCGTCGTGGCCGTGGCCATCACCCTGCTCGCGCTGCAACTCGTCGATATCGCGGGCCCGCAGCAGGGCCAGACCATGCTCGACGTCCTCTCCGCCAACTGGGGCCAGATACAGACGTTCGTCCTGACCTTCATCGTCGTGGCCATCATGTGGAGTGTTCACAACCGCATCGTCAACCACCTGATTGCCTACGACAGCGCCCTCTTCTGGTTGATCATGCTGTGGCTACTCGGCTTCGTCTTCCTCCCCTGGCCGAGCCGACTGTACGAGGGCACGCCCTTCGCCGCCGACGCCGATCGAGCCAACGAGATGACGGGCCCAGCGATGATGTACTGGCTCACCTTGGCTTACATCTCGTTCATCGGGGCCGCCACGGCACGCCACATGACCAAGCATCCGGAGCTCATCGCCCCCAAAGACCGCCCGTACTGGGATGCCATGCAGCAATCCCGCGCTCGATGGCGCGGATCGGCGTACACCAGCGTCTTCATACTCGCGGCCGTGGCAAGTTACTTCGTCTTCTACCTGGGCAACTTCGTCCTGCTACTCCTGATTCCGATCAGCATCATCCTCAAGCCACCGCCGATCGTGGAGCCGGACCCGGAGTGACCGCCTTCCTCGACGCCGCGGTGCAGCGGGCAGTAGACCTGGGGGCAGGCCATGCCGATGCGCGACAGGTCTCCACCCGCAACGGCGCCATGAGCATGCGAGACGGCCGAATGGAAGCGTCACTTGACGTCGAAGAGCGAGGCATCGGCGTGCGGGTGGTCGTGGACGGCTGTTGGGGCTTCGCGGCCTCGGACACGGTCTCGGTCGATGAGGCCGTTGCGTTGGCCGACCGAGCCGTGGCGATGGCGCGCGTGAGCCGTGCGCTCACGACACGCGACGTCGAGTTGGCGCCCGAGCCTGTCTACATGGGCACGTGGCTCTCCCCCTTCGACGTCGACCCCTTCGAGGTTCCCGAAGCCGATCGCATCGCCCTTCTGCAGGAACGCAGCGCCGTCCTGCTGGCCGATCCGAGGGTCTCTCATGCGGACGCACGCCTCCTGGCGGTCCGCGAATCGGTCGACTACGCGGACTCGGCGGGCACTCGAACCACCCAGGTCCGCCATCGCATCGAAGCCGAGTGGTCGGCCACGGCCATCGACTCCCGAACGGGCGCCTTCGAGACCATGGCGACGACAGCTCCCCCCGTGGGCCGTGGATGGGAGTACGTCCTGGGTGGCGGTGTGGAGTCGGGTGGAGCGCGACGCTGGGACTGGACAACGGAGATCGCGCATCTTCCCGAATTGCTCGACGAGAAGTTGCGAGCACCAAGCGTCGACCCGGGTCGATACACACTGGTGATCCATCCGACCAACCTGTGGCTCACGATCCACGAATCGGTGGGGCACGCCACCGAGCTCGACCGTGCCCTTGGCTACGAGGCCAACTACGCGGGCACGTCGTTCGCGACTCCCGATGGCCTGGGCACCATGCGATATGGATCCCCCCTGATGCAGGTCACCGGGGATCGCCAGGCGCCCTATGGCCTCTCCACCGTCGGCTGGGATGACGAAGGCGTGGCGGCGCAGACATGGGACATCGTCAAAGACGGCGTTCTCGTGGGATACCAACTTGATCGCGCGATGGCCGCCGAGATGGGCTTCGATCGCTCGAACGGCTGTGCCTACGCCGACTCCGCCGAGCACGTGCAGATCCAGCGCATGCCCAATGTGTCACTGCAACCCGACCCGGAAGGCGGATCTATCGATCAACTCATCGCGGGCGTCTCTGATGGCATCTACGTCGTCGGCGACAAGAGCTGGTCGATCGATATGCAGCGCTACAACTTCCAATTCACCGGGCAACGGTTCCATCGGATCAAAGGTGGGCGACTCGTCGGCCAGGTCAAGGACGTCGCCTATCAGTCACGTACCCCGGACTTCTGGGGATCCCTGGTCGCGCTCGGGGGTCCTGATACCTACCTGCTCGGGGGCGCGTTGAACTGCGGCAAGGGTCAACCCGGTCAGGTGGCCGCGGTGTCGCACGGCTGTCCAGCCGCCGTGTTCGACAACATCAACGTCCTCAACAGTGCGCAGGAGGGCCGCTGATGCGCCCCCATGAGATGGCCGAGCGGGCGCTGCAGGCAGCCAGCGGACTCGACGGAGCGGTGGCGATCGTCACCGCACGCTCACGGACCGATGTGCGGTGGGCCCGCACGACCCTGACGACCAACGGTGAGACGCGACAGGTCGACCTCACCGTGATCGGCTTCCGCCGCGTGTCGGGGGGCGTGGCCACCGCGACGCTGAGCCGCTCGCATCCTGACGCGCAAGGCGTGCAGGACCTCGTCGCAGCCGTCTCCATGGCGCTCGACAGCGCGACGCCAGCGGAGGACGCGACGCCGTTGATCGTGGATGAAGCCGAAGGGGTGCTCGATTGGGACCAGTCCGCTCCACTCACCTCCAGTGCTGCCCTCTCACCGCTGACCGAGCCCTTGGGTGCGCTCTTTCGCTCATGCGTGGCCGATGGCGTCGAGCTCTTCGGCTATGCCGAGCATGACCTCACCACCACATGGCTCGCATCGTCGACGGGGTTGCGGCGGCGTCACGTGCAGCCCTCGTCGCGTCTGGAGATGACGGCCAAGTCGCACGGGCGCAGCCGCTCAGCCTGGTGGGGCCTCGCCGCCGACGACTTCGACGACGTCGACCTCACTCCTGCTGAGCGCGACCTGCGACGGGGGCTCGACTGGCAATCCCGCCGCATCGATATCCGTCCCGGTCGCCATCGCGCCCTCCTGACCCCCGGCGCCTTCGGGGACCTCATGGTCGATCTGTGGTGGTCCATGAGCGCGCGGGAAGCGCTCGAGGGCCGAAGTGTCTTCAGCGCCCCCGGCGGTGGCACTCGCGTGGGCGAACGACTGGCCGAACGGGCGTTGACGCTGCGAAGCGATCCCCATGACCCCGAGATTCCGGCAGCGGCCTTCGTGGCCACGGCGGCGTCGTCGGACATGTCGTCGGTCTTCGACAACGGTATGCGTAGCGACGCGGTCGACTGGCTCGACCGCGGCACGCTCACCCATCTGCACTGTCCTCGCTGGCTCGCCCAGCGCGATGGCATGCCGTTCGCCGCGGGATCCGACACCCTGCGCATGGAGGACGCGGCTGGCACGGGCGAACTCGACGATGTCCTCACGCGCACGCAGGACGCCCTGCTCGTGACGTGCGTGTGGTACACCCGGCTCGTCGATCCGCAAACCCTGCTTCTCACCGGCCTGACGCGAGACGGCGTGTACGTCGTCCGTGATGGAGAGGTCATCGGTGCGGCCAGCAACTTCCGCTTCAACGAATCGCCGGTGGGCATCCTCGGGCGCGTAAGCGATGCCGGTGTGACGCAGCGCACTCAGCCTCGCGAGATGGGCGACTACGCGGCCCGGGTCGCCATGCCCGCGGTCGTGATCGAGGACTTCCACTTCTCCACGATCAGCGACGCCCTCTAGGCCGGGGCCATCCTCGTCTCGCTGGATGTGCGATTCCCGCCTACGGTTGAGGGGTGGCAACCGACAGCCGGTCCCCCGGCCCCGAGGTGTACTCGATCACCGGGGCGCCCGAGAGCCTGACCGACGAGCAGGGGCCGCGGACCCGTCGCTACCTCATTTCCATGAGCATCCGCACCGCCTGCGTGATCCTGGCGATCCTCGTGCCCGGCTGGCCCCGCTGGGTGTTCCTGGCCGGTGCGGTGGCCCTTCCCTACCTCGCCGTCGTGGCCGCCAACGCGGGCCGACGTCGTCGGGCGACCAGCGGTCCCGCCCCCTTCCTGCCTCCCATGACGGCCCTGCCGCCCGGTTCGGGAGACCGGACGACGTGATTACGGTGTCCTCGTGTGGTCATTGCTGAGGACGCCCCGCTGGATCGCGTTCACCGCCCTCGTCCTGGCAGCGATCGTGGCCTTCGGACTCCTCAGCCGCTGGCAGTGGGCGCGCGCTGAGGAACGGCGTACCGACCGGGTCGAGTTGCAGACGGAGACGTCGACCGATCCCACCAGCTGGTCCATCGCTGTCGAGAGCGGCCAGGAGTGGCGTCCGGTCACCCTCGTCGGCACGTTCGAGGCCGACGGCACCGTCCTGATTCGGCAGAGGCCGCTCGACGGCCGCAATGGCTTTTGGGTGGCCACCCCGCTGCGGCAGCCCGACGGGTCACGGGTGTGGATCAACCGCGGCTGGATCGCGGCCGAGGGAGGCGCGACGGCGACACAGGCCGCTCCCGAACCCCCCGCAGGTGACGTCACCGTTGCCGGATGGCTCCGGACTGCGGAGGTCACGCCGTCACCGGCACCCACGGACCTGCCCGATGGACAGGCGGCCGCACTCGACCCCACGATGCTTGACGCGGGAAGCCAGCCTGGCTTCTACGTCCAGATGCGCGTGTCGTCTCCCGCTGATGCCGACGTCACCCCCGTGCCCGTTCCCGTTATCGACGAGGGACGCAACATCTCGTACGCCATCCAGTGGCTGCTCTTCGCTGCCGTCGCCATCGCCGGATGGCTTTTCTTCCTGCGGCGCGAAGCGCGAGACGACGCCGAACGTCAGGCCGCCGCTCAGTCGCGGGAGGATGCCCCGTGGACCTCGGCTTAGCCGGGCGTGCCTACGTCGTCACCGCTGGGTCACGGGGCCTCGGCTTCGCGACGGCCCAGGCGCTCATCGGCGAAGGGGCCCGCGTCCTCGTTGCCGCGCGCGATGAAGGCGCGCTCTCGCACGCAGTCGAGGCTCTTGGTGACGAGGCATCCGCGTGCACTATCGACCTGTCGGACCCCAGCGCCGCCCTGTCCTTGGTGGACGTCGCGCTAGAGCGTTACGGAGCGATTGACGGGCTGCTCCTCAACGTGGGTGGTCCCGCTCCCGGCTCGGCCCTCGACTACACCGACAGCCAATGGGCGGAGGCGATCGATGGCGTTCTCCTCGCAACGGTTCGCCTTGCCCGCGCCTTCGCACCCCGCCTTGCCAGCAATGGATCCATGCTGGCGGTCCTGTCGACGACCGTTCGTGAACCGATTCCCTCCCTCGGTGCCAGCAACGTCCTGCGTCCAGGGCTGGCCATGCTCGTCAAGGATCTGTCGATCGACTTGGCGCCGCGGCTTCGCGTGAACGGGATCTTGCCGGGGCGCATCGCAACCGATCGCATGCTTGCGCTCACCGGTGGTGCCCCGGATGCTCATCGCAATGTCGCGGAGTCGATCCCCCTAGGTCGGCTGGGTGATCCCGCGGAGTTTGGTCGCGTGGCGGCATTCCTGCTCTCCCCCGCCGCTTCCTACATCACCGGTGCGCTCGTCCCCGTCGATGGCGGGATTCTGCATTCACCGTGGTGAGCCCGGCCGGCGTCGCCAGCTTCAGTCGGTGAATTGCGTCGCGTGCAAGGTTGCGTAGAGGCCACTGCGGGCGAGGAGCTCATCATGGCTCCCACGCTCGACAATGCGGCCGTCTTCGATCACCAGGATCACATCGGCCTGACGAATCGTCGACAGGCGGTGGGCAATGACGATCGACGTGCGCCCTGACAGCGCGGTGGACAGGGCCTCCTGCACAGCTGCCTCGCTCTCGGAATCCAGATGAGCTGTGGCTTCGTCCAGGATGACGACTCGCGGGGCTTTGAGCAGGAGCCGAGCGATGGCGATCCGCTGCTTCTCTCCACCCGACAGTCGATAGCCCCGGTCACCGACGACTGTGTCGAGGCCGTTGGGGAGACTGTCGATCAAGTCGAGGATATGTGCGCCGCGCAGTGCCTCGCGGATCTGCTCATCCGTGGCCTCTGGTCGGGCATACCGGAGGTTGGCTCCGATCGTGTCGTGGAACATGTGGGCGTCCTGGGTGACGACGCCGATCGCTCCGCGCAGTGACTCGAGTTCGAGGTCACGAACGTCTACGTCGCCCACACGGACACTGCCACTCGTCGCGTCGTAGAGCCTGGGGATGAGTGCCGTGATTGTTGTCTTGCCAGCACCCGATGGCCCGACGAGCGCGACCAGCTGACCGGGTTCGGCCGTGAAGGTGATGTCGTGCAGCACGGCTGCCTCGCCGCGAGGTTCCTCCGCACGCGCCACGGACTCCAGGGAGGCCAGTGAGACCTCCGACGCCGTCGGGTATCGAAATGCCACGTGATCGAAGGTCACCCCGAGCGGCCCGGACGGCACTGGCACGGCGGAGGGCGATTGGCGAACCAGTGGGGGCAGGTCGAGAACCTCGAAGACCCGCTCGAAGCTCACGAGGGCGGTCATGACATCGATCCGGACATTCGACAGTGCCGTCAATGGGCCGTACAGCTGGGCGAGCAGGGCGACCAGGGCAAGAAGCGTGCCGAGCGTGATCGCCCCGGAGATCACCAGGTTGCCGCCGACGCCATACGCCACCGCTGTCGCGATGGAGCCCACGAGGAGCAGGGCCGTGAAGAACCACCGGTTGGCCATGGCGATGGAGATGCCGGCGTCTCTCACTCGAGCGGCGCGACCCGAGAAGTCCGACTTCTCGTCGCGTGATCGACCGAACAGGGTCACGAGCAGGGCGCCAGCGACATTGAAGCGCTCGGTCATCTGGGTGCTCATCTGGGCGTTGACCGTCATCTGCTCCTTGGTGAGCGACTGCAGCCGGCGGCCCATCCAGCGTGCCGGGAAGAGAAAGAGCGGAACGAGGATGAGGGACAGAATGGTCACCTGCCAGGACAGGATGAACATGGTGATGAGCACGATCGTCACCGTGATGACATTGCCCACAACGCCGCTGAGCGTCGAGGTGAAAGCCTGCTGGGCGCCGATGACGTCGGAGTTGAGTCGCGAGACGAGCGCGCCGGTCTGGGCGCGGGTGAAAAAGGCAATGGACTGCTCTTGGACATGGCCGTACACCTGGGTGCGCAGGTCGAAGATGAGGCCCTCACCGATTCGCGCTGAGTACCACCGCCCGATGACTCCGACGAGTGCATCGAGAATCGCCAGACCTGCGATGCACAGCGCAAGGACCGTCACCAGCGTGGCGTTGCCTTGCGAGATGCCGTTGTCGACGATCTGGCGGAACAGCAGCGGCTGGGCAACCGTCAGGAGCGAGGCGAAGACCAACGTGATGAGAAAGGCCACCACGAGCGCCTTGTAGGGCCGTGCGTAGGTGAGGATGCGTCTCAGGACGCCGCGTTCGACCCTCTTCACCTGCGACGGATCGCGGGTGAGCGACTGGTAGACCGACCAGGGGTTGACGCCTGACACGTCAGCCGCCCATGAGCGCCAGGAGCGAGCGAAGGCGCACGGCCTGAGCGGAGCGCTCGGCTGCCCGCTGCTCGGCGGCGGTGCGATCGTCGGCTCCGCGCAGCAGCGCCGTGAGGTCGCGGACAGAGCCGGGGGGCGTGGCACGCAGCGCCGCCAGGAATTGCTCGGTTGCCACGGCCGGATCGGCATCGATGCGCGTGACGAATCCCAGGCCGTAGCCCTCGTCGGCGCTGACCTCACGGCCGGTGGCACAGATCTCCAAGGCGCGGCCATAACCCGCGGCGCGTACGAGCGGCCAGGTGCCCGCGAGATCGGGCACGAGCCCCCAGGATGTCTCGCGCATCGCGAAACGCGCATCGGGGGCCGCGAAGATGAGGTCGCACGCCAGTGCCAGCTGGAAGCCTGCTCCGATGGCGTGACCCTGAACGACGGCGATCGAGAGTGCCGGCACCTCACGCAGCCACGTGAATCCCGACTGGATCTTCTCGATCGTCCGATCGATTCCTGTGTCATCCATGGCGGCCATGCTCATCAGCGAGAGCTCGCCCGGAATGCCCTCAGGTGTGAACATGCGCCGGTCGAGCCCGGCCGAGAAGGAAGGACCCGAACCGGTCACCACGATCGCGTCGACATCACCGTCGTTGGCGCGGACGACGTCGCCCACAGCCGCCAGTGCAGTCCACGTGACGGGTGTCTGCGCGTTGCGCGCCTCCGGGCGATCCAGGGTGATGGTGAGGACCCGGTCGCTGGCCGACACCCTCAGCCTGGCTCGGTTGAGGAGGTCCGGATCGATGCCGCCCCAGGGATCAGCCACCGAAACTCCTCTGCCTTCGTGAACGCGTCATGCTAGGGAAACCAACTCAGCGTAGTCGTCATTCCACAGGTCCTCGTCGCCCTCGGGCAGGATGACGACGCGCTCGGGGTCGAGGGCCCGCACCGCTCCCTCGTCGTGGGTTACGAGGACCACGGCGCCCCGGTATCCACCGAGCGCGCGCAGGATCTCTTCACGGCTCGCCGGGTCGAGGTTGTTCGTGGGCTCATCGAGGAGCAGCACATTGGCGCTGGACACGACCAGGAGGGCCAGAGCCAATCGCGTCTTCTCGCCTCCGGACAGCACGGACGTGGGCTTGTCGACGTCATCGCCCGTGAAGAGGAAGGAGCCGAGGATCCTTCGGCATTCAGTTTCAGCCAAGTCTGGGGCGACGCTCACGAGGCTGTGCAGGACCGTGCGGTCGGGATCGAGGGTCTCGTGTTCCTGGGCGTAATAGCCGACGCGTGCACCGTGACCGAGGATGACCTCGCCGGTGTCAGGTTCATCGATACCCGCAAGGATGCGTAGCAGTGTCGTCTTGCCAGCCCCATTTAACCCGAGGATCACGACGCGTGATCCTCGGTCGACGGCGAGGTCGACGTCCGTGAACACTTCTTGGGAGCCGTAGGACCGAGACAGTCCACTGGCGGACAACGGTGTCTTTCCACAGGGTGCGGGCTCAGGAAAACGGATACGTGCCACTCGATCAGTCGCACGCTGAGCCTCCAAGCCCGTCACGAGCCGGTCCGCGCGCTTGAGCATCGACTGAGCCGCACGCGCCTTGGTGGCCTTGGCACGCATGCGCTCGGCCTGCTCACGCAGTGCGGAGGCTTGCCGCTCGGCATTGGACCGCTCGCGCCGGCGACGGCGTTCATCGGTCTCTCGCTGAAGGAGATAGGCCTTCCAGCCCATGGAGTAGGTGTCAAGCTCTGCTCGATTGGCATCGAGGTGCACGACGGTGTTGACCGTGGCCTCGAGCAGGGCGGCATCGTGACTGATCACGACGAATCCCCCCGGAAAGGAGCCGAGAAACCGACGCAGCCATCCGATCGAATCGGCGTCGAGATGGTTGGTCGGTTCGTCGAGTAGCAGGACGTCGTAGCCACCGAACAGGATTCGAGCGAGCTCGACGCGGCGACGTTGACCGCCCGAGAGCGTCCCGAGGGCCTGGCCGAGCACGCGCTCGGGCAGGCCAAGACTTGCGGCGATGCTGGCCGCCTCGGCATCGGCGGCATATCCGCCTCGAGTCTCGAACTCGCGGGTTGCCGCGTCATAGGCGCGCATGGCGCGCTCTCGCTCTGCGTCGCTGTCACTGGCCATGCGGTCTGCCGCCAAACTCATCCGTTGTGCGGCATCTGCCAGACCACGTGCACCGAGGATGCGGTCGCGCGCGCGGACCTCGAGATCGCCCGTCCGCGGATCTTGCGGGAGGTAGCCAACGGTGCCCGTACGCGTGATCGTCCCAGCGGCCGGTAGTGCCTCACCCGCGAGGACTTTGGTGAGAGTCGTCTTGCCGGCACCATTGCGCCCTACGAGCCCGATGCGGTCGCCTGACCCGATGCGCAGGGAGGCGTCAGTGAGAAGGAGACGTGGACCGGCACGAAGCTCGATGCCGGACGCGGTGATCACAAGGCCGCAAGCCTACGTCACACGTTGAAGCCGAGCGCCCTCAGCATCTCGCGACCGTCATCGGTGATCTTGTCAGGGCCCCATGGCGGCAGCCACACCCAGTTGATGGCAAAGTCCGAGACCACGCCATCGAGGGCGGCCCGCGTCTGGTCCTCGATGACGTCGGTCAGGGGACACGCCGCGGACGTCAAGGTCATGTCGAGTGTCGCTCTGTTGCCATCGTCGATATGGACGTCGTAGACGAGCCCGAGGTCGACCACGTTGATTCCCAGTTCGGGATCGACGACGTCTTTCAGTGCCTCCCAGACGTCCTCGGAGGTGCTCTGGCTCATCGGTTCTCTCCTTCGGTCACGCGCACCACGGCGTCCTTCCAGGCCATCCAGGGCAGGAGGGCGCACTTCACGCGCGCCGGGTACTTGGCCACACCAGCGAAGGCGACGGCATCGCCCATGGTCTCCTCATCGCCCGAGATCTCGCCCTTCGACTGCAGCATCTCCTGGAACCGATCCAGGGACGCGAGTGCTTCGTCGAGCGGCTGACCGACCACCGAGTCATAGAGCACACTCGCTGACGCCTGCGAGATGGAGCACCCCTGCCCCTCGTAGGACACGTCGTCGACGACCGTGACGCCATCGATAGTCGATAGATGCAGGCGCAGGTCGATCTCGTCGCCACATGTGGGGTTGACGTGATGAACCTGAGCCTCGAAAGGCTCGCGCAGGCCTCGACCCTGGGGATTGCGGTAGTGGTCGAGGATGATCTCCTGGTAGAGGTCTTGCATCAGCGAACCCCGAAGACATCTCGAACGCTGGCAAGGGCGTCGATGAAGGCGTCGATGTCGGCGCGATCGTTGTAGACGTAGGGCGAAATCCGGGTGGTCGCTGGAACCCCGAGGGCGCGGCATGCGGGCCATGCACAGTGGTGGCCAACGCGCACAGCGATGCCGCGGCTGTCGAGCACCTGACCGACATCATGGGGGTGAACACCATCGACGACGAACGAGATCGCGCTGCCGCGCATGTGCGTAGACGTCGGCCCGACGACCCGGACGGCAGGAAGCTCAGCCATGCGCTCCAGCGAGTAGGCCGTCAGATCACCATCATGAGCGGCCACGTTGTCCATGCCGAGGTCATCGAGCATGTCGCATGCGGCCGCCAGCCCCACCGCTTGGGCCACCATGGGGACGCCAGCCTCGAATCGCTTGGGCGGGTCAGCGTAGGTGGAGCGCTCCATCGTGACGGTCTCGATCATCGAACCGCCCGAGATGAAGGGCGGCATGGCGAAGAGGAGCTCCTCGGTCGCCCAGAGGCAGCCGATGCCGGTGGGCCCCAGCATCTTGTGCCCGCTCCAGGAGACGGCGTCCACTCCGAGCGTCGAGACATCGACCGGCATATGCGGAATCGACTGACACGCGTCAAGGAAGACCCACGCGCCGACCGAACGAGCAGCCTGGGTGATTTCGTGAACAGGATTGATCGTGCCCACCAGATTGGACTGATGGACGAATGAGACAACGCGGGTGCGCTCATTGACGAGCGTGCCGAGGTCGCTGAGGTCGAGTCGGCCGTCGTGGGTGAGCCCGATCCAACGCAGGGTGGCACCTGTCTTGTCGCAGACCTCTTGCCAGGGCACCAGGTTGGCGTGATGCTCCATCTCGGTAACGAGGATCTCGTCGCCCGGTCGCAACACCAGTCGGTCCGAGCCCTCCGGGCGAGGCGATCCGAGACGCGCCTTGTCGGTGGTGTTGCTGAACGCGTAGGCCAGAAGGTTGATCGACTCGGTCGCATTGCGCGTGAACACCAGTTGTTCGGCACGTGCGCCCACGAACCGGGCAATCCGTGCCCGGCTGCCCTCGTAGGCTTCGGTCGCCTCCTCGGCGAGTTGGTGGGCACCTCGGTGCACGGCCGCGTTGCTCGTCAGGTAGTACTCGCGCTCGGCATCCAGGACCGCCAGGGGCTTTTGCGACGTGGCACCCGAATCAAGGTAGACGAGCCGCTGATCGGCGCGGACGGTCCGCGACAGGATCGGGAATTGCTGCCGTAGGCGCTCGACGTCGATCGAGTGCCCGCTGGCCTGCTGAAGAGTGCTCACGCCGGCGATGCCGCCTTGATGAAGCGCTCATAGCCCTCGTCCTCGAGTTGGGTCGCGAGTTCGGGACCACCGCTCTCCACGATGCGCCCGTCGAAGAAGACATGCACGAATTGGGGATGGATGTAGCGAAGGATCCGCGTGTAGTGCGTGATGAGGAGCGTGCCGGTCGTGCCGTCGGCCTGGAACCTGTTGACACCCTCTGCCACGATCTTCAAAGCGTCGACATCGAGGCCCGAGTCGGTCTCGTCGAGAACCGCGATCTTGGGCTTGAGCAACTCCAGTTGCAGAATCTCGTGGCGCTTCTTCTCGCCGCCGGAGAATCCTTCGTTGACGCTGCGCTCAGCGAAGGACGGGTCGATCGACAGGGCCTCCATCGCCGCCTTCATCTCCTTGACCCACAGCCGGAGCTTCGGAGCCTCACCGCGCACCGCGGTGACCGACGTGCGCAGGAAGTTGGAGACGGAGACACCGGGCACCTCGACCGGGTATTGCATGGCGAGGAAGAGCCCCGCCCGGGCGCGCTCGTCGACACTCATGTCGAGCACGTCGTTGCCGTCAAGCGTGATCGAGCCGCTAGTCACCGTGTATTTGGGGTGACCCGCGATGACGTAGGCCAGCGTCGACTTGCCCGAACCGTTAGGTCCCATGACGGCGTGCGTCTCCCCCGCCTTGACCGTCAAAGTGACGCCCTGCAGGATCTCGCGCGGACCCGATTCGGTCTCGACGGACGCGTGAAGGTCCTTGATTTCCAGGGTGGACATGCCTTCTCCTTAGGAATTGCTAGGCCGAGGGGCCCGGGACGGATACGGATGCGTCCGCGACCAAGACGCGAGCGCTATCGCCCTCACCCTGGACCTCGACCGCGAAGACGGGAACGGGAACGGTAGCCGGGAGCGACAGGGGCACACCGGTTCGCAGATCGAACGCCGAGCCGTGCAGCCAGCATTCGATAGCGCAGTCGGCGACCTCGCCCTCAGACAGGGGAACATCGGCATGCGAGCAGACATCGAGGATCGCGTAGACCTCGCCATCGCAACGTGCCACCGCAACGGCGCGATCGCCGATCATGACGCGCAAGGAGCCGTTGTCGGGGATGTCGCCCACCGCGCAGACGTCGATCATGGGCATCAGTCGTCGTCCTCCTCGAGGCCGGTACCGGCCAGGTCGACGCCCAAGCGCGCATCGACGGAGGCCATGACGGCCGCGGTCACGTCGGGCAGGCCCAGGCGGGTGAGAACGTCGGTGAAGAACCCTCTCACTACAAGAACGCGAGCGAGATCCTCGGGAATCCCTCGCGCACGCAGGTAGAACAACTGCTCGTCGTCGAAACGGCCCGTCGCGCTTGCGTGACCGGCACCGACGATTTCACCCGTCTCGAGTTCGAGGTTGGGCACGGAATCGGCACGCGCACCATCGGTCAGCAACAGATTGCGATTGACCTCGTAGGTGTCGATGGCAGTCGCACCCGAACGCACGAGGACGTCGCCGATCCACACCGTGTGCGCCCCCTCACCCTGCAGTGCGCCCTTGTAGAGGACGAAACTCCGGCACTGGGGAATAGCGTGATCGACGAAGACACGGTGCTCCAAGAACTGCCCGGACTCGGCGAAGAAGAGACCGAGGAGCTCGGCGTCACCGCCCGGGGCGGCGTACGAGACGGTGGGAAGGATGCGCACGACGTCGCCGCCCAGGGTCACGTGACCCATGAGCAGTCGGGCGTCCCGACCCACCACGGCATCATGCCGGGCGATGTGAACGGCATCGCGATCCCAGTCCTGGACGGATACCACCGTCAGCTTTGCCGAATCGCCTACCCTGATCTCGACGTTGCTCGCCAGCGCACCGGATCCGCGATGCTCCAGCACGACCGTGCCAGTGGAAAAGGGCTCGGCCTCGATGACGATGTGACTGCCGGCCTGCTCGCCGTGACCCACGACAGTGACTCGAGCAACGCCAACGCTCTCGCGAGGCACTCGAATGATCCGCACGTCGCGCGCACTGGCAAGAGCACGCGCCGAGACGATGTCGGTCGGCACCAGGGTGCGAGCGACCCTGTCGTCATCCGGGCCGACGGTTTCGACCTCGATGCCCTCACCTGTCACCTCAACGGCAACAGCACCGGTCAATGGCTCGCCGGATGAGTGGAGTCCGGCCAGACGAGCCAATGGAGCGAAGCGCCACTCCTCTTCACGGCCCGACGGCACACCGTGATCGGCGACCTGTCGTGAGGCGACGCGGGGGGCGTGATCGGTGGCGGGTGTCGCGGTCATCAGCCGACCGCTCCTTCCATCTGCAACTCGATGAGCCGGTTGAGCTCGAGGGCGTACTCCATGGGCAGTTCGCGGGCGATGGGCTCGACGAAGCCACGGACGATCATCGCCATGGCCTCGTCCTCCGACAGACCGCGTGACATCAGATAGAACAATTGGTCTTCACTGATCTTTGACACCGTGGCCTCGTGCCCCATAGATACGTCGTCCTCGCGCACGTCGACGTAGGGGTAGGTATCGCTGCGTGAGATGTCATCGACCAGGAGTGCGTCGCACTTGACGGTGCTCTTGGAGCCGTGAGAACCCTCAAGAACCTGAACGAGGCCGCGATACGAGGTGCGACCACCGCCACGGGCGACGGACTTGGACACGATGGTGGACGACGTGTAAGGCGCCGCATGAACCATCTTGGCCCCGGCATCCTGGTGCTGCCCCTCACCGGCGAAGGCCACGGACAGCGTCTCGCCCTTGGCGTGCTCCCCCAGCATCCACACCGCGGGGTACTTCATGGTGACCTTGGACCCGATGTTTCCATCGATCCACTCCATGGTGGCTCCGGCGTGAGCCGCTGCGCGCTTCGTTACGAGGTTGTAGACGTTGTTGGACCAATTCTGAATCGTGGTGTATCGGCAACGCGCATCCTTCTTGACCACGATCTCCACCACCGCCGAGTGCAGTGAATCCGAGGAGTAGATCGGCGCTGTGCAGCCTTCGACGTAGTGCACGTAGGCGCCCTCGTCGACGATGATCAGAGTGCGCTCGAACTGGCCCATGTTCTCGGTGTTGATGCGGAAGTACGCCTGCAGGGGGATCTCCACATTGACGCCCGGTGGGACATAGATGAAGGAGCCACCCGACCACACCGCCGTGTTGAGGGCGGCGAACTTGTTGTCGCCGACCGGGATGACAGAGCCGAAGTACTCCTTGAAGATGTCCTCGTGCTCGCGCAGGCCAGTGTCCGTGTCGAGGAAGATGACGCCCTGCTCCTCGAGGTCCTCACGAATCTTGTGGTAGACGACCTCGGATTCGTACTGAGCCGCAACACCGGCGATCAGCCGCTGCTTCTCGGCTTCGGGGATGCCGAGCCGGTCGTACGTCGACTTGATGTCGTCAGGCAACTCGTCCCAGCTGGTGGCCTGCTTCTCGGTGGACCGCACGAAGTACTTGATGTTGTCGAAGTCGATGCCACTGAGGTTTGATCCCCACGTCGGCATGGGCTTCTTCTCGAAGAGCCGCAGTCCCTTAAGTCGCAGGTCGAGCATCCACTGGGGCTCGTTCTTCAGGCCGCTGATCTCGCGAACCACGTCTTCGTTGAGACCGCGCTTGGCGATGGATCCGGCCACGTCGGCATCGCGCCAGCCGTATTCGTAGCGGCCGAGGCCCTCAAGTTCGGGGTGCGTGTCAGCGGTCATGCCGATGTCCTCCGGTTCATCAGAGACGGAACGAGCGAGGTGCAGACCCCGTCGCCGCGACCAATGGTCGCGAGGCGGAGCACGTGGGTGCCGAGAAGCTCCTCGAAGGCTTGGGTTTCGGCCTCGCAGATCTCGGGGAATTCACTGGCGACATGACTCACGGGGCAGTGATGCTGACACAGTTGGGGTCCGGCCTCAGCATCCTTCGCGGTCGCGGCGTAGCCGTCGTCGGTCAGCAGCTCAGCGAGAGCAGACAAGCGTCCGGCTGGGGTCGCCTCTTCGTGAACGGTGGCGCGATAGCGCGTCACCATCTCGAGTGCGCGCTGCTCTGCGAATCCCCGCACTGCCGAATCGCCGCCATGCACGCGCAGGAAGCGCAGAGCGCTGACCGCCAGGTCGTCGTAGGCCACATCGAAGACGTGACGTCCTTCGTCGGTGAGCGCGAACACACGTGCGGGCCGGCCGCGTCCGCGCACCGGCGAAGGCCCGTAGGGACGGTGCTCCGAGGCCACCACTA
>NBNH01000441.1 GCA_004379115.1 Actinomycetales bacterium mxb001 | reverse complement strand
CGTCCGGGCGGCTGTCACGGCTCCGATGATCCCCCAGATGGCGAGGACGGTCGCATCCCACACGAGGTTGCCGGAGGCCGACGCCAGGAGCGTACGCAGCGCATCACCCAGCGCCGCCGACGGCAAGAGTCCGACGACGGTGGCAATCGGTCCGGGCAGGGCGCTCGCGGGAATCACCGTGCCTCCGGCCAGTAGGAGCACCAGGAAGAGGCCGTTGGCAACGGCGAGCGTGGCTTCGGCTCGCAGGGCACCTCCGAGGGCAAAGCCCAGGGCGCCGAAGACCAACGCGCCCATGACGACGAAGACCAGGGCCAGCGCCGTCGACAATCCGGGACGCCATCCGAGGATGCCGGCCACAGCGCACAGCAGAAGTGTCTGGACGAGCACGACGACGAGGGTGGCCAGGGATCGCGCGGCAAGGATGGATGTCCGGGTGAGTGGCGTCGTCGCGAGCAGGAGCAGGGCACCGGAGCGACGGTCGAAGCCCACACTGATCGCTAGCGACGTGAAAGCGCTCGACACCACGGCAACCGCGAGCACTCCCGATAGGGCGACGTCGACTCGCGACGAGCCCTCCGGCACATCGAGTGCAATGAACGATGACAGCGTCAGAACTAAGAGCAGCGCAAGTGGAATGATGAGCGTGAGCAGGAGTTGCTCACCGTTTCGGACGGTGATCTTGGCATCGAAGCGTGCCTGGCTGAGGACGAGTGAGAGATTCATGCGTCACCTCTGCCACGGGCCATTGCGCGAAGGTAGGCGTCTTCCAGGGTGCCGTGGCCAGCTCGCAGATTGCGCGGGGTAACCCCGTGCTGGGCGCACCATGACGTCACCGTGGCCAGCACGCGTGGATCAACGGGCCCTCGCACCAGGTAGCGGCCGGGGGTTGTCTCCGTGGCGCTGCACCCCTCGGGTAACGCCTGGAGCAGACCTGCCAGGTCGAGATGCAGTGGACCGTCGAACGTCACCTGATCGAGCGCTTGCGCAAGGAGGCGGTCGAGCGGGGCCTGAACCAGACACGTGCCAGCGTCGATGATCGCGATGTCGTCGCAGAGGGATTCGGCCTCATCCAGCAGGTGGGTAGCGAGCAGGACCGTGACTCCGTCGTCGCGGAGCGCGCGGATGATGTCGTGGACGAGGGAGCGTCCCCGTGGGTCGAGACCGGCGGTTGGCTCATCGAGGATGACCATGCGCGCGCTGCCAACGAGTGCGCACGCCAAGCTCACGCGCTGCTTCTCGCCCCCGGACAATCGGCGAATCGAGGTGCGTCCGAACGCGTCGATGCCGAGTTGACGAATCCACCTATCCGCGGTCTCCGGGGCGCCGCGCAACGCGGCCACGTGACGCACGAACTCCGGTCCGCGAGCCCCGGTCGGCAGGCCCTGTTCCTGGAGCATCACGTGAAGATCCCGACGAGCCGCGGGGCGCCCCGGCGGACCGCCCAGGACGTCCACGCGGCCGGACTGAGGCGCGCGCAGGCCCGCGAGGACCGCGACCGTGGTCGACTTCCCGGCCCCGTTGGGCCCCAGGAGCCCGGTGACCCTGCCCTCGGCCACCGAGAGCGAGAGTCGGTCCAGGCCCCGCCGCCCCCGATAGGACAGCGACACCTCGTCCAGAGCCGCGGCGAGCACCTGCGCAGTCTAGGGGCCCGATTTGCACTCCCCGACAATTCCGACACACTAGGGGTGTGAAATTCCCCGGTGCTGGAGCGGAGCGCGTCGCCCGAGCCCTCCTCGTGGGTGGTCCGGCGACGGCCACCGAGGTGGCCCGGCGCGTCGACAGCAGCCCGACGGTGGTGCGTCGTCACCTCGAGACGTTGATGTCGGAGGGCCTAGTGGTGGCCTCGGAGCACCGTCCCTACGGGCCTTCGCCGGTGCGCGGACGCGGCCGGCCCGCACGTGTGTTCGCGCTCACCGACGAAGGACGTCACGTCTTCGATGTGGCCTACG
>NBNH01000440.1 GCA_004379115.1 Actinomycetales bacterium mxb001 | reverse complement strand
CGTCCGGGCGGCTGTCACGGCTCCGATGATCCCCCAGATGGCGAGGACGGTCGCATCCCACACGAGGTTGCCGGAGGCCGACGCCAGGAGCGTACGCAGCGCATCACCCAGCGCCGCTGACGGCAAGAGTCCGACGACGGTGGCAAGCGGTCCGGGCAGAGCGCTCGCGGGAATCACCGTGCCTCCGGCCAGTAGGAGCACCAGGAAGAGGCCGTTGGCAACGGCGAGCGTGGCTTCGGCTCGCAGGGCACCTCCGAGGGCGAAGCCCAGGGCGCCGAAGGCCAACGCGCCCATGACGACGAAGACCAGGGCCAGCGCCGTCGACAATCCGGGACGCCATCCGAGGATGCCGGCCACAGCACACAGCAGAAATGTCTGGACGAGCACGACGACGAGGGTGGCCAGGGATCGCGCGGCAAGGATGGATGTCCGCGTGAGTGGCGTCGTCGCGAGCAGGAGCAGGGCTCCCGAGCGACGGTCGAAGCCCACACTGATCGCTAGCGACGTGAAAGCGCTCGACAGCACGGCAACCGCGAGCACTCCCGATAGGGCGACGTCGACTCGCGACGAGCCCTCCGGCACATCGAGTGCAATGAAGGATGACAGCGTCAGCACCAAGAGCAGCGCAAGTGGAATGAGGAGCGTGAGCAGGAGTTGCTCACCATTTCGGACGGTGATCTTGGCATCGAAGCGTGCCTGGCTGAGGACGAGTGAGAGATTCATGCGTCACCTCTGCCACGGGCCATCGCGCGAAGGTAGGCGTCTTCCAGGGTGCCGTGGCCAGCTCGCAGATTGCGCGGGGTAACCCCGTGCTGGGCGCACCATGACGTCACCGTGGCAAGCACGCGTGGATCGACGGGCCCTCGCACCAGGTAGCGGCCGGGGGTGGTCTCCGCGGCGCTGCACCCCTCGGGTAACGCTTTGAGCAGACCTACCAGGTCGAGATGGAGGGGACCGTCGAACGTCACCTGATCCAGTGCTTGGTCAAGGAGGCGGTCGAGCGGGGCCTGAACCAGACATGTGCCAGCGTCGATGATTGCGATGTCGTCGCAGAGGGATTCGGCCTCATCCAGCAGGTGGGTCGCGAGCAGGACCGTGATCCCGTCGTCGCGGAGCGTGCGGATGATGTCGTGGACGAGGGAGCGGCCCCGCGGGTCGAGACCGGCGGTGGGCTCATCGAGGACGACCATGCGCGCGCTGCCAACGAGCGCGCACGCCAAGCTCACGCGCTGCTTCTCGCCCCCGGACAAGCGCCGAATCGAGGTGCGGCCGAACGCGTCGATGCCGAGTTGACGAATCCACCGATCCGCGGTGTCAGGAGCGCCGCGCAACGCGGCCACGTGACGCACGAACTCCGGTCCTCGGGCCCCCGTCGGCAGGCCCTGTTCCTGGAGCATCACGTGAAGATCCCGCCGAGCCGCGAGGCGCCCCGGCGGACCCCCCAGGACGTCCACGCGGCCGGACTGAGGCGCGCGCAGGCCCGCGAGGACCGCGACCGTGGTCGACTTCCCGGCCCCATTGGGCCCCAGGAGCCCGGTGACCCTGCCCTCGGCTACCGAGAGCGAGAGTCGGTCCAGGCCCCGCCGCCCCCGATAGGACAGCGACACCTCGTCCAGAGCCGCGGCGAGCACCTGCGCAGTCTAGGGGCCGGATTTGCACTCCCGGACAATTCCGACACACTAGGGGTGTGAAATTCCCCGGTGCTGGAGCGGAGCGTGTCGCCCGAGCCCTCCTCGTGGGTGGGCCGGCGACGGCCACCGAGGTGGCCCGGCGCGTCGACAGCAGCCCGACGGTGGTGCGTCGTCACCTCGAGACGTTGATGTCGGAGGGCTTAGTGGTGGCCTCGGAGCACCGTCCCTACGGGCCTTCGCCGGTGCGCGGACGCGGCCGGCCCGCACGTGTGTTCGCGCTCACCGACGAAGGACGTCACGTCTTCGATGTGGCCTACG
>NBNH01000058.1 GCA_004379115.1 Actinomycetales bacterium mxb001 | reverse complement strand
CTTCAACGACATCCGGACCACGCTGCAGGCGCTGTGTGCCTACTACGACAACTGCAACTCACTGCACACCAATGCCTACGACGAGGCGGTGACCACGCCGACCGATGAGTCCGTGCGGCGCGCGCTCGCCATCCAACTCATCGTCGATCGCGAATGGGGCCTGGCGAGCACCGACAATCCCCTTCAGGGCTCCTACATCGTCGAGGAACTCACCGATCTGGTCGAAGATGCGGTCCTCGCAGAGTTCGACCGATTGACCGAGCGGGGCGGCGTCCTCGGCGCCATGGAGTCCGGCTACCAGCGTGGCCGCATCCAGGACGAGTCCCTTGAGTATGAGCATCGCAAGCACGATGGATCGCTGCCCATCATCGGCGTCACGACGTTCGTCTCCCCCGATCCCGCACCGCCGGTGCCAGCTGCCGTCTCCCGCGCGACGGAGCACGAGAAGGCCGCGCAGATCGAGCGGCTACGCGCCTTCCACGACCGCCACCGCGATGAATCGCCCGCCGCCCTGGCCCACCTGCGCGAGGTCGCGATGACCGGGGGCAACACGTTCGCCGCCCTGCTCGATGCCGTGCGCACCTGCTCGCTGGGGCAGATCACCGAGGCGTTCTTCGAGGTCGGCGGCCAATACCGGCGGTCCATGTGACGACACAGGACCGGCCAGTCGATCCCATCGCGGAGGCTGACCGCCAATGGCGGGCTCACGGCTGGACCAAGGCGGCTCCCGGCATGGTGGCTGTCACCTCGCTGACCCGCGCCCAGCAGCTGATCCATCAGCGCATCGACGCCGCGCTCAAGCCGTTCGACCTGACCTTCGCGCGCTACGAGGTGCTCATGCTGCTGGCCTTCAGTTCGCGGGGGTCACTGCCGATGTCGGTGATTGGATCTCGACTTCAGGTGCACCCGGCCAGTGTCACGAGCGCGGTCGAGCGACTCGAGAAGCAGGGGTTCGCCCAGCGCGAGCGCACGGAATCGGATCGACGCATGGTGCTCGCGCGCATCACATCGACGGGACGTCGTACGTCGCAGCGGGCCACGGATGCTCTCAACCGTGAGGTGTTCGCCGACCTCGGCCTGACTCAGCGAGACCTGGCAACACTCAACGGCATCCTCGCCGAACTACGCCGGCACGAGGGAGATCCGGCTTAGCGCCGGGCAAGGGTGCGGGGGGTGCGGGTCGCGGCGCGACCCAGCCGGCTGCGAGTGCCGAGTTCCTCGGCCATGAACTCGCGCAGCAGGTCAATGGCGGCGAGAACCTTGTCGCTACGCAGGGAGTAGAGCACGTGCGGACCCTGACGGTCGGCATCGACCACGCCCCGATCCCGCAGGATCGCGAGATGCTGGGAGCAGTTCGACTGCCCGATCTCCAGG
>NBNH01000057.1 GCA_004379115.1 Actinomycetales bacterium mxb001 | reverse complement strand
ATGGTCGAGTGGTGCACGTGCGACTCGATGTAGGTCGGTGTCGCGTATTCGGGCCAGCCGAAGTCGGCCATCGTGGGGGAGTAGAGCTCGAGCTTGCGCGAGGGCGTGAGCCAGCCGGCGACCTTGGAGCCATCCTCCATCTCGATGCCGACGGCGCCAGCCTCACCGACGAGCGGCTTTTGCGTCTCGGGAGTGATGGGCTTGCGCAGAACGCCGTCGGCATCGGGGATGGCCCCGGCGAGTTCGGCGTCGGTCAGCGGGCGCTCGTCCTGGCGATAGAGGCCGTTGACGATCTCGACCGCGCCGTACTTGCGCATGTATTCGAGCGGGGTGATGCCTTCAGCCGCAGCCTTCTCGGGCAGGCCGGGCACGTTGTTGTCGAAGACGTAGCCGTAGTAGTCGTCGATCGTCATCTTGTCGCCGGGTCGGCCGGGTGCCTCGAAGTACTGTCGGATGCCGAGCGAGCCATCGGGGTCGATGCGCCACGACAACTCGAACCAGAACTCGTTCTCCTCCCAGACTTCGCCGGGGTTGGTGTCGCGGGTGTCGCTGATCTTCTCTCCCATTTTCTCCAGGGCGACACGTCGGACGGGTTGGCGGAAGCCGAGCCACTTGCCCGCGTACTGCTCGTAGGACTGGGTGTCGTGGCGCTCGGTGCTGTGGCCGAAGGGCAGGACGTAGTCGGCCCAGATGGACGTTTCGTTCCAGGTCGGCGTCATCGCGACGTGGCAGCCCACGAGATCTTCACGCGACAGCGCCTCGATCCAGGTGAAGCCGTCGGGGTTGGTCCACACGGGGTTGTAGACGCGGGTGAAGTAGGTGTCGAGCTTGCCGCGGCCATCCAGTAGGAAGTGCGGAAGCAGGATCGACAGTTCGTTGGTCGAGAGCGGGAACTCCTGCGGCCAGAGCAGCTCGTTCCAGGAGTTGTGGCCCCCGGGCATGTTGGGGCCGTGCGGGATGAACTTATTCCAGCCGTTGGGGCTGGTGCCCCCCTCCACGCCGACGCTTCCGGTGAGCACGGTGAGGAAGAAGAGGGCGCGCGCCACGGCCCAGCCACCGCGATTGCCGGCCGTCGCTGCTCGCCAGGTGTGCGCGGCGAGCTTGCCGTTGCAGTTGGCGACGATCTCGGCCACCCGCTTCACCTGCGAAACCGAGATCTTGCATTCCTGCGCGGCAAACTCGAAGGTGAACTTCTGGTAGTCCTCCGTCAATGCCCGCTTGAATGCCTCGAAGTCGCGAGCATCGGCCTCGGGATGGACTCGCTCCATATAGGTCTGCCAGTTGACCCACCGCTTGATGTAGTCCCACGCCACCTTGTCGGTACGCAGAATGTAGGCGGCAATGGCGAGGAGCAGAGCCGCCTCGGTGCCGGGCCACGGAGAGACGTGCTCGTCGGCCTTCGCAGCCGTGTTGGATAGGCGCGGGTCGACCGAGATGATCTTGGCGCCGTGCTGCACCTGGGCCTCGATGATGCGCTGCGCATGCGGATTGAAGTAGTGCCCGGACTCGAGGTGAGCCGAGACCAGCAGGATGACGTTGGCGTTCGCATGATCGGGCGAGGGTCGGTCGTAGCCGCCCCAGAGGGAGTAGCCGAAGCGCGCGCCGGCTGAGCAGATGTTGGTGTGCGTGTTGTTGCCATCGACTCCCCAGGCGAGCAGGACGCGCTCGATGAAGCCGTCCTCGCCGTGGCGGCCCACGTGATACATGACCTCGTTGTTGCGGCCTTCCATGATGGCCTTGCGGATGCGGCCACCGATGTCGTCGAGTGCGTCATCCCACGACACACGCTCGAACTGTGCCGAGCCGCGAGGCCCGACGCGCTTCATCGGATAAAGGATGCGCTCGGGGTCACTGGTCTGGTTGATCGTGGCCGGCCCCTTGGCGCAATTGCGCCCGCGTGATCCAGGATGCGCGGGGTTGCCCTCGATCTTGACAACCTCCTTCGTCTCCTTGTCGACGAAGGCCAGCAGGCCGCAGGCGGACTCGCAGTTGAAGCAGGTGGTGGGCACCAGCATGTAGTGGCGCTCGACCTTCTTGGGGTGCGCCTTGGCGTCGTACATGACGACGTCATCCCAGGTCTCGACCGGTGGGTAGTTCGACAGGGCACCGCGCGTGCGCTGACCAAAGGCCTCAGGGCGTTCGGTGACGGTCATGTCGCTCCTTCAGGACAGCGGGACATCTTGACCGGCCTTGACGTAGACCGACTCGTAAATGAGCAGGGACGCTTGTGCGATGACGCCGGCGAGCACGGCGAGGAGGCCCAACCCTTCATTGAGTGCGCCGACGAGGGCGAGCGCGGCGGTGAGCAAGGACAGGCCGATAGCGCCGCCCCAGAAGGCGGACTTGTAGCGGCCGTGCGTGATCATGTGGGCGGCGACGGCGGCGTTGCGTGTGGAGTGCTGACCGCCGTACTCCACCGCGAGGATGAGCAGGTTGGCAGCCGTGCCGATGAACAGTGCCCATGCCAGCCACGTGATCGAGACGAAGCCCTCGCCCGCGACATCGAGGACGGTGCCCGCCACGAGCAGCACGCCAGCACCGGCCATGACGGCCTGGGCCTGCAGGTGCCAGAAGAGCACCGGCGACTGCCACAGGTCGCGACCCTCGGCCTGGCCGAAGAGGAACGCGGTGTAGCCCGCAGCCATGACTGCCGCTGGGATTGCCGGCCAGGCGAGGATCGTGATGATCGACGTGAAGTCGGCGACGCCCACGAGGTCGGCGGCTCCGATGAGGAACCAGACTCCGGTGATCGCGGCGTAGAGGCCGAGGAAGATGCCGCCGATGGCGAGCCAGGAGCGCTTGTTGAGCATCCAGGGCATGAGCAGGAAGACGAAGCGCTTGGGCTGCTTGAGGTCCCAAATGAGAAGGACGGAGGTGACCAGGAGGAACGCCACGGCGATCAACGGCGCCACGGTGGTCACCAGCGCCTGGGCAGTGCCGGTCATGAGCACCAGCAGAGCGCCGAGCGCACCCGCGCCAGCGGCCACCGACTTGGTCCATAGATAGGTCCAGACCTTCCAGCCCCACGGCCGCGGATGGGACGTGTTGAGCGTGGTGCGGGCGTTGGTGATCGGGTCACCGGGCAGTTCGCTCGCCGTCTGCAGTCGCAAGACGTCGGGCTCGGCCCACAGGTAGGTCTGGTCAACCGGCGCGACCAGGGGGTCGAGCGCAGCCTTGTCGGCGCCCACGTAGAAGACGTTGGGGCTGGTGTTCTGCTCGGGTGCACGCACCGTCACGGGCTCGATGCTGATGAGCTTGCGGATGCCGCTGTTGGGGTCGTCGATATCGCCCACCCAGATGGACTCGGTCGGGCAGACCTGGACGCAGGCAGGCTCGAGGCCCTGGTCGATCCGGTGCGCGCAGAAATTGCACTTCGCGGCGGTGTGCGTCTCTTCGTCGATGTAGATCGCGTCGTAGGGACAGGCCTGCATGCACATCTTGCACCCGATGCAGCGGGTGCGATCGAAGTCGACGATGCCGTCGTCTCGGATGAAGAGGGATTCGGTCGGGCAGGCCTTGACGCACGGCGCATCCGTGCAGTGGTTGCACCGCAGGACAGCCATCTCGCGAGTGGCGTTGGGAAAGGTGCCTTTGTCTACGTATTTCACCCACGTGCGGAACTGCCCGACCGGGACCTCATGCTCGGTCTTGCAGGCGACCGTGCACGCATGGCAGCCGATGCACGTCCGTTGGTCAATGGCGAAGCCGTAGCGCACCCGTCCTCACTTCTTCCGGATCCAGAATCGCAGGACGCCGTCGGCCTCCTGCGATTCGACCAATTCATTGCCGGTCTGGGTTGTCCAGGCGGGAATGTCGGATCGAGCCCCGTTGTCGGTGGCCTCTACGAGCATGATCTGCCCGCTGTCGATCTCCTTGATGCCCTTGGCGGTCATCAGGACGGGCATGGGGCAGCTCTGCCCCTTGGCGTCGACGGTCTTGGCGGCGTCAGGCATGTCAGTTCCTATCGGGTCGTCAATGCGGAAATCAGATGAAGAGGTTGATGTCGGACTTGGCCATTTTTTGGAGGGCGGTGGCGGCGCCGACCGGCTCGCCGAGGCCGTCCACCATCTGCTCGGGCTTGATGCCCAGCAAGTCCATGGTCATCTGGCAGGGCCAGAGATTGACGTTCATCTCCTGGCAGATGGCGAACAGGTCTTCAGGCGGAAGGAGCTTGTTCTTCTCCGCCACCTTGCGCATCATCCAGGCGCCGGACCCGCCCATGTTGAGCTTGGAGAGCTTGGCCTTCTTGAAGCCGGGCGCGTTCATGCCGGCGAGGGCCTTGGTCATCGCGTCGTAGCCGGTGATGCGCACGTCGTCCTTGACGAGAGGGAAGAGTCCCCAGAAGGTGAAGAACACGGTGACGTCCATGCCGGAGGCAGCGCCGGTCGAGGCGAGGATGAACGTCGGCCAGAGTTTGTCGAGGTCACCGCTCCAGGCGATGATCGTCATGGAGTCCGGCGTGTCGAGGGAATCGTCGTTGCTCATGGGGCCTCCTCGGGTGTGTGACTGCTAGTGACGCTACGGCTCCCTGGCAGTCGGGGCAAGAATCGTCGGGAAAGTTGGCCAAATCCCTTCTCCTACGACCCTTGGCACATTAGCGTCTGCGCATATGGTTGTCCGGGAATTGGCAAACCCGGAAGCCGGGATCCGCCAAGGAGGCACCGTGGGCCGCTCCATCACCCCGGCCGAGCTCTACGAGGGCATCGGCTCGGGCTCCATTCCCTTCATCCTCGACGTGCGCAACCAGGACGACTTCGCCCAGTGGCAGGTGGAGGGCACCCGCGCCGTTCCCATGAAGAACGTGCCCATCTGGGTCGCCATGGAGGAGGCGGAGAGCCTCGCTCAGGAGATCCCCGACGGCACGGTCGTGGTCTGCGCGCATGGCAACGGCAGCGGCCTGTTCCTCGAGACACTCGAGCAGGAGGGCCGCGCAGCCGTCAATCTCGAGGGAGGCACCGCGGCGTGGGCCGAGTTGTTGGTGGAGCGCCCCATCGAGGGCCTACCCGACGGAATGGTGGGCTGGCAGATCCTGCGGCCGGCCAAGGCGTGCCTGTCGTATGTGCTGGGCGTGCCCGGTCAGGGATGCATCGTGGTTGATCCTGCGCGCTTCGCTGAGACCTACCTGCGTCTGGCACGCGATCACGACATGCCCGTGCGCCACGTCCTCGACACTCATATCCATGCCGACCACATCTCCGGCGGCCCCGACCTGGCCGCATCCCTGGGGGTGCCCTATCACGTGCCTGCCGAGGACGCCGGGCGCGCAGCACCCTTCGCGAACCAGCCATTCGCTGACGGCGAACTCATCGACCTCGGCGATGCCAGCCTCGAGATCCTGGCCATCAAGATGCCCGGGCACACGCCAGGCAGCATCTGCGTCAACATCCCCGGTCACCTCATCCTGACCGGAGACACGATCTTCGTCCGCGGCCTCGGCCGACCCGACCTCACCGGCAAGGCTGCCGATCTCGCCCGCGAGCTCTTCCACACCATTCACGACCGTCTGGCGCCGCTGGATCGACGTACCGTCGTCATGCCCGCGCACTGGACGCTCATGGACGAGATCGATGACGACGGCATGGTGAAGACCACTCTCGACGCCGTCTTCAACTCGGCCCTGGTATCGGTCGACGACATGGAATCCTTCATCGAGGAAATCATCACGAGCCTGCCGTCAGCGCCCGACTTCTACGACACCATCCGTCGGGTCAATTCGGGGCATCCCGCCACGCTCGAGGAGATCGAAACCTTGGAAATCGGTAAGAACCAGTGCGCGGCGTCCACCAGCATGTGACAAGCCATTCCCCTGTGAGAGGCTGGGAGAAACCCCGATTCAGAAGGTAGGTTTGATGAAGAAGTCGATCACTCTCGCGTCGGCGGCCGCGGCGGTCGCGGGACTCACCCTGGCGCTCGTGCCGGCTCTGCCCGCCGCGGCGGCAGACCCGCAGCCGTGCCAGCAGATGGGCAACGACATCACGGTGCTCAACACGCTGACTCCCACGTGCACCCTGCTCTACACCTCGGGTGCCGCCTCCATCCTGCTGCCGGACGACGGCCCTCGACTCGTCTACGGCGTGGTCAACATGGTCAGCCAGGGCGTCGCCCCGAAGACCCTGACGACTCAGAATGGCAAGACCTATGACCTCAACCCCACCGAGGGCAAGCGCTGGCTGTCGGTCGGCCCGGTCAGGGCCTCGCAGATGATCGTCAAGGCGGAGATCGTCAACAACAAGATCGGCAAGACGTTCCCCTACCTGTTCATCACCGATGACGCCATCACCGACCGCTTCTCAGGCCAGACGTTCATCGGCAAGACCAATAACGCCAAGGGTTCCAAGGGCCTCATCAGCATCTGGACCCGCATCGACTGGGCCGGTGGCCTGTCCGACAACGGCGGCCTTCGCGGTGTGATCAGCAACTACAAGCAGAACGTCCTCGAGCAGGGGCAGTGCAAGCCCGCCATGGTCAAGCAGCACATCGAGATGGTGAAGCAGCGCTTCGGCCAGAAGGGCAAGCTCGAGATGAACTGGAAGCCTGGCATCTACCAGGGCCAGGACTCCCTGCTCACGATCAGCACCGAGACCCCCTCGGTGTTCGCCCGTCCGGCGCCCACGGCCCTGCTGCTCACGCAGAAGGTCTGGAAGCCGATCTCCAAGGGCAAGATCAACTTCACGCTGGCCGGCTCGGATGCAGGACTGTCGAAGATCCTGATCAACACGATCCGCACGGGAAGTGCGGCTCAGAAGTGCTCGCTGCCCTAGCGGCACACCGACGATAGGCAGACGCCATGGACCGCGAGACCGCGCTGGAGATCCACGAGCTCCACGCACGCCTGTGCAAGGCGATTGCGGATCCTAAGCGTCTGCTCATCATCAATGAATTGCGTGACGGACCCCTGACGGTCGGCGAACTCGCCGACGCCCTGGAGATCGGGCAGTCGAACTGCTCCCAGCATCTCGCGATCCTGCGGGATCGGGGCGTGGTCGATGCCGACCGTCAGGGTCCGCACGTGCTCTACTCCCTGCGTAGCGACAAGGT
>NBNH01000006.1 GCA_004379115.1 Actinomycetales bacterium mxb001 | reverse complement strand
AAATACTAGAACAAATAAAGAAACTACTACTATGTTCTCTGACCTACAGAGACTTATGATAAGGAGTGATAGTAGAGCCCAAATATTCTACAACAATAGAATCCAGAAAATAAAAACAGAAATGTTTAACCAAATAACCAGCCCTTTTATGCAACCCCATGAGTTAAGATACTCTATGGGACAGGCTATGTATAAACGACCTGTTTATGGGATAAACGACGATATATATGATCTGGCTGAGCAACAAGGTACTCTAGACTTATTATTAAGCCCTCATCCTTTAAGACATGGAGAAACTTTAGAAGTAGACCAAAAAGGCTTTATCCGGGGTAAAGCAGATCATAAAAGATTCCTTAAATCAGACCTATACGATAACTTAGGGGGTATTTATAACGTTGCAGAAGGGGCTGTTAGTATACGCCAAACACATTTAATGATGCAAACTATGCGCGGTTTGGCTATTATAAATAAACAAGAATACACAAAACGAGTACAAGAAAGCCTTAAATCTCAAGGCTATACTAAAGACGAAATACTAACTATAACCAATACTCTTACTAATGAGTTATTTAGCATAAACAAAAATGTATCCGCAGATGACGACGACAATAATGTTATGTACTTCCCTTACAGGGTTACAGAACAAATCCCAGAACGTATGCGTAACCTGCAAAGTACTCGCCCTGTAGAATCAGCTTCTTATAAATTTGGTTTGGCAGCTGATACCCTCGGTGCCTCTATGGATATAGATGATGTCTTATCTAACCCTCAAACCCTTATTGATAACACCTTTCTTACTAGCCTTGCTCCTCACCAATTTAGCATTATAAAAAATAAATTAAAGTCAGGCACTAGCGCTAGTGATATACTTAAAAACCTAAAAACTGATTATGCTAACTCCCAACTTCTTGTACGTGGTTTTCTAGGAGGATCGGCTCCTAAACGCGTCCTTCAAAGCATTGGCATATCTACTATGTCTGATTTCTCTTATGTAAATGAAGCCTTTAGATATGAAACGGGCAATGAGACTACAAGACCAGAATATGTACAATACCATGTAACAAATATTAGTTTAGATAGCGCTAACCTGTTAGGCAACACTAGCTTTAAAGGAACTGTAGAGAAGTACTTAAAACAGGGGACTAGCTTTATACATAAAGACCAACTTATAGTAAACAAAGAACTAACATCAAAGTTAAAAGCCCAAACACTAGATATAGCTAAACGGTTAATGGGGGGCAAAACTACAGATGATTTAGTAACAGAACTTGGATTAGATAAAAGTAAAATATCAAATTCTCTTCGTGGTTTAATTGATAAGTTTACATCTTATGGAGATGACTCTAGTATTAATACATTTGACGATTTAGCAAATCTTGATAAACGACAGCTTAAAGTGCTAAACAAACTGTTAGGTCTTATGTATGAAAGCGTTAACTTTAGAGAAGATACTAGTACTTTTTACTTTAAAGGTGGTGTGTACTCCCCTGTTACTAATTCTTCTAGTACTGACTTATTAGAAAGACTAAGGAGCGTTAAAAAGATAGGTAATATAAATGTTAACGCAGGTTATTTTAC
>NBNH01000439.1 GCA_004379115.1 Actinomycetales bacterium mxb001 | reverse complement strand
TCAGAACCACCCTGAGCGGCCGCGACGATCATGCGGAAGAGCGTGGTCTTGCCCACGCCGTTGGGGCCGATGACGCCGACGATGCCGTTGCGCGGCAGCGTGAAGGACAGGTCGTCGATGAGGATGCGGTCGCCGAAGGCCTTGGTCAGGCCGTTGGCCTCGACGACCACATTGCCCAGGCGCGGACCCGGCGGAATCTGGATCTCGTCGAAGTCGAGCTTGCGGGTCTTCTCGGCTTCGGCTGCCATCTCCTCGTAGCGGTCCAGGCGGGCCCGGCTCTTGGTCTGGCGGGCTCGTGCACTGGAGCGGACCCACTCGAGTTCGTCGGTCAGTCGCTTCTTCATCTTGGCGTCGCGCTGGCCTTCGACCTTCAAGCGCGCGGCCTTCTTCTCGAGGTAGACGGAGTAGTTGCCCTCGTAGGGGTAGGCATGGCCTCGATCGAGTTCGAGGATCCACTGCGCGACGTTGTCGAGGAAGTAGCGGTCGTGGGTGATGGCGATGACGGTGCCGGGGTACTTCTCGAGGTGCTGCTCGAGCCACTGCACGCTCTCGGCGTCGAGGTGATTGGTGGGCTCATCGAGCAGCAGCAGGTCGGGCTGCTGCAGCAGGAGCTTGCACAGGGCCACGCGGCGCTTCTCACCGCCGGACAGGACGGCGACGTCGGCGTCGGCCGGCGGGCAGCGCAGGGCATCCATGGCCTGCTCGAGCTGGGAGTCGAGGTCCCAGGCGTTGCGGTGGTCGATCTCTTCCTGCAGCTTGCCCATCTCGGCCATGAGGGCATCGAAGTCGGCATCGGGATCGGCCATCTGCGCGGAGATGTCGTTGAAGCGGTCGATCATGGCCTTGGTCTCAGCCACGCCCTCCTCGACGTTTTCGAGCACCGTCTTGGACTCGTCGAGTTGTGGCTCCTGCATCAAGATGCCGGCGGTGAAGCCGGGCGAGAGGAGCGCGTCGCCATTGGAGACCTGGTCGACGCCGGCCATGATCTTCAGCAGCGAGGACTTACCGGCGCCGTTGGGGCCGACCACGCCGATCTTGGCTCCGGGCAGGAAGGACAGGGTCACGTCGTCGAGGACGACCTTGTCGCCGTGCGCCTTGCGTGCCTTGCGGAGCGTGTAGATGAACTCGGCCATGGGCCAGAAGCCTAGTGCGCGAGGCACCGTGCCTCACCGGACGGTCCGGTCCCCCGTTCTTCGGGCTGGATGTGCACCTGAGTGCAGCATTCAGCCCGAAGAACGACGACTACACCGGCTGAGGTTCGCGCGGCGCCCAGGGATCGAGGGCCGCGAGTGCCCCATCGACCGCGTGCTGCTCCTGGCGCTCGGCCGCCTCCCGCTTGAGATCGACGGCCTGTGTCGCACCGCGGCTGAGATCAGGGCCGACCGTGGTGGCCTCGATCTCGTAGAAGGTGCGCTTCTCGCTGCTCCCGGCGACCTCCAGGGTGCGCTCCTTGCTGCGCAGGCGGCCGGTCACGATGACCGCGGAGCCCTTGCCCAGGGAGAAGCCGACGTTCTCGGCCAGGCTGCGCCAGCAGGACACGTCGATGTACGTCGTACCGCCGTCAGTCCATTCCCCCGACTGCTGGTCGCGGTAGCGATGGTTGTGGGCGATTCGGAACTTGGCAACCACCTGGGTGCTGACCGTGCGCAGGATCGGGTCGTTGACCAGATTGCCCGTAATGGTGATCTCATTCATATGCGTATGCATCCCTTCCGGGCCGGGTGGCCCGCGTGGGCCGACCCTGGATGAGCCCCGGCCTGAGCGCGCCGGCACACCCGAAGGAGTGGACAGTCGACGAGGCTGCCCGCTGTGGATGCCGGGCTAGGGATGCGGGTACGGCGTTCCTTCGTCGTCGAAGAGAACGTGAACGCGCACATCCTTCTGCTCGAGGACGGCGCGCCCCTGGAGGAACGGCAGATCCATGATCAGGGCCACGCTGATGACCGAGGCACCGGACTCGCGCACGAGGTCGACCGCGGCACTGGCCGTGCCCCCGGTGGCGAGGACGTCATCGACGATGACGACGCGGTCGCTGGCAGCGAGGTCGTCCTGGTGGATCTCCAGGATGCTCGTGCCGTACTCCAGGACGTATTCGCGGCGGTGCACATCGCGCGGCAGCTTGCCCTCCTTGCGCAAGGAAACGAAACCGCAGCCGAGTTCGTAGGCGAGGGCGGCACCGATGGGGAAGCCCCGCGCCTCGATACCCACCACCTTGGTGGGCGCCTCAGGTCGCACGGCATCCGCCCAGGCACGCACCGCGATGCCAAAGGTCACCGGGTTGGCGAGGATTCCGGAGATGTCCTTGAACGAGATCCCCGGCGTGGGGAAGTCGGGGATAACCACGACTTCGCCCCAGAGCGGAGAGAGATCCTCGGGCACGGGACTCCTTCAGTGATCCGCATGAACCGTGATGGGACAATTCTCTCCGAGCGCCCGTAGCTCAACGGATAGAGCAACCGGTTTCTACCCGGTCGGTTGGGGGTTCGATTCCCTCCGGGCGCACTCAACAACCTGCGAAAACGACCTAGACCTCGGCGTACTTGTCGATCGTCGACAGGGCCTCATCGAGGATGACCACGCCTTCCTTGGCCTCCGCCTCGCTGATGTTGCACGGCGGCACCATGTGGATGCGATTGCCCGCGGCGAACGGCAGTAGGCCGTTCTTCTTGCACTCACCCACGAGCTCGGCGAGTGCGCCACCGACCGGGGCGCCGTAGGGCACCACGGGCTCCTTGGTCTCGCGGTTGGTGACGAGTTCGACCGCCCAGAAGACGCCGAGGCCGCGGACGTCGCCCACGATCGGATGACGCTCCTTGAGCTCGCGCAGCCCCGGGCCGAGGATGTCGCGACCGATCGCCGCCGCGTTATCCATGGTGCCTTCCTCGTGCATGATGTCGATCGCCGTGGAGATGGAGGCCATCGCCAGCGGATGCCCGGAGTAGGTGAGGCCACCGGGGAAGACGCGGTCGCGGAAGGTCTCGGCGATCGGCTCGGAGATGACGACGCCGCCAGCGGGCACGTAGCCGGAGTTGCTGCCCTTGGCGAAGACGATCAGGTCGGGCTTGACGTCCCAGTTCTGGTAGGCGAACCACGTGCCTGTGCGGCCGAAGCCGGCCATGACCTCGTCGGCGATGTAGATGATCCCGTACTTGTCGCACAGGGCGCGCACGCCCTCGAGGTAGCCGGGCGGGGGCACGAGGATGCCGCCGGTGCCGACAACCGACTCGATGAGGATCGCGGCGATGGTCGCGGGACCTTCGAAGACGATGACCTCTTCGAGATGCGCGAGAGCGCGCTCGGTCTCCTGCTCCGGCGACGTCGAATGGAAGACGGAGCGGTAGAGGTAGGGGCCGAAGAAGTGCGCGTGGTGCATGGCGAACTCATTGGGCCAGCGACGCTGGTCGCCCGTCGCCACGATCGCCGCACCGGTGTTGCCGTGGTAAGAGCGGTAGAAGGACAGGACCTTGTGGCGACCGGTGTGCAGGCGAGCCATGCGAATCGCGTTTTCGATGCCGTCGGCACCGCCGTTGGTGAAGAAGACCTGGCGCATGTTGTCGGAGGAAACCTCCACGATCTTCTTGGCTGCTTCGCCGCGAACGTCGACGGCGTGCTGCGGGGCGATCGTGGTCAGGCGGTCCAACTGCTGCTTGATACCGGCGATGAGCTTGGGGTGCTGGTGACCGAGGTTGGTGTAGACCAGCTGCGACGAGAAGTCGAGGTAGCGATGGCCGTCGTAGTCCCAGATCGACGTGCCCTCGGCGGCCGCGACGCACAGCGGGTTGAGCTTGCCCTGGGCGCTCCACGAATGGAACACGTATTGACGGTCGAGGTCGTAGACGCGCTTGCCCTCGTCGGGGTTGGCGGTGTAGCTCATGGGATCTCGCTTTCGCCGGTCTTGTGATCCCTACTCTAGGGCGCCCAGACCGCCCGCGGACGCCGCCCGGGCCGCTAGCGTCCTCCCATGACTTTCTCGATCGTGGCCCGCAGCGACGACGGAACCCGGTGGGGCGTCGCGGTGGCCAGCAAGTTCCTGGCGGCCGGGGCGGTGGTCCCCGGAGTCCGTGCCCCCTACGGCGCCATCGCGACGCAGTCCTTCGCCAACATGCGTTACCTGCCGGATGGCTTTGCCCTACTCGAGAGTGGTCGAACCGCGCAGGAGGCCCTCGACGTCCTGGTCGCGGCCGACGACGGTCGTGGTCAGCGGCAGGCCGGCATCGTCGATGAGGCGGGTGGTGCGGCGACGTTCACGGGCGACGAGTGCCTCGACTGGGCGGGCGGCATCACCGGTCCCGGCTACGCCATCCAGGGCAACATCCTCGCCGGCCCGCAGGTCGTGGCCGCCATGCGCGATGCCTACCTGGCCATGACCTCCGATCGCTTCGAGGCCCGACTGCACGCGGCACTTCTCGCCGGCGATCGCGCAGGCGGTGACGCGCGTGGACGCCAGAGTGCGGCTCTCCTCGTCGGTGGTGTGGGCGCCGGCTATGGCGGTGGCAGCGATATCGCCATGGACCTGCGCGTCGACGACCATTCCGATCCCGTCGTCGAACTCGGTCGGCTCATGGGCATCCATGCACTGCTCTTCGGATCCCCAGAGTCCACGCTGCCGCTCGAGGGCGATGTCGCCGTACGACTGCGTCGCGCTCTCGACACGCTCGGCTATGACGATCCCAACGTGGAGAAGGCGCTGGAGCGCGCGGCCGGTATCGAGAACCTCGAGGAGCGACTCGTGCCCGGCGCCGTCGACCCGGTCGTGCTCGACTACCTCGAGACGTTGGCTGCTGCGGCTAACTAGGCCGACAGAAAGTCGAGGATCAGCGCGCTCGTGCGCTCTGGCTCATCGTGCAGCACCCAGTGGGTCGCGTCGTCGAACCACTCGACCCGCACGTCGTCGCACAGATCCGCACTCGGCTGCACCATCGTGTCGCTCAGGGCCACGTCCTTGCGTCCCCAGATGATCAGCGTGGGCACATGCACGCGCTTGTCGGTCAGTCGACCCGGCCGTCGGCGCACCGACGCGCGGTACCAGTTGAGCATCCCCTGGGCAGCCCCCGGCTGAGCCCACGCCTCGCGCAGTTGAGCGAGGTAGTCCGGCGTGAAGCTTCCCGGATTCGCCGTACCGGCGATGGCACGGGAGAAACGCTGGCGAGTACGTCGCCCGAAGGCCACGCGCTCCGGCACAGCCGGGACCTGGATCGCGAAGATGTACCAGCTCTTGCGCATCTGCTTCTTGTTGCCACGCACCTCACGGGCGAACACGCTGGGGTGGGGCACGTTGATGACGACGAGACGGCGTACGCGCTCGGGCCGGGTGAGCGCTAGCCACCACGCGACGGCCGCCCCCCAGTCATGCCCGACCACGTGAGCGGACTCGCGGCCCATGGCGTCGATGATCCCGACGACGTCGAGCGCCATCTCGTCGACGTTGTAGGCGTCGATGCCCTCGGGCTTCTCGCTGAGGTTGTAGCCGCGCTGGTCCGGGGCGACGACCCGATAGCCGGCACGCGCGAGGGAGACGATGACTCCGGTCATCCCCCGCCAGAACTCGGGGAAGCCATGGAGGGCGATGACAAGGTCGCCGTCGACGGGCCCCGCGATCGCGCAGTGGAGCCGGACTCCGTTGGTCACGATGTCACGGTGCTCGATCTCGATGCCGTCGATGACCTCATGCACGCGTCGACCCTAGACCCCCGCTCGGTCACCTGCCAGATGACAGCCTGATGACCGACGATGACCGCCCACCTCGATCGCGGCGACCTAGCGTCGATGTCAACGACGATCTGGGAGAAATCATGAGCACACGTCGCGTCATCGCATCCGCGCTCGCCGCCCTTGCTGGGGCAGCGATCTTCCTGACAGCGCCGGCGGCAGCTCACGCCGCGGCACCATCGGAGTCAGCCGGATCCGTGGCGGCAGCACCGGCCGTGCAGTGGACCTGGCGGTGGAGTGATGGCGGCACTCAGCATCGCCGATCGTTTTCGTACCGGGTGTACGGCAGCGCATCGAACCTGCCCTACCTCATCGTGAGCAATGACTCGTGCGCGTCCGGTGTCCTCATCAAGTTGCAGTTCCGCGAGGACGGTCGCTACTACACCGAGGACCGCACCTACACGCGCGGCTGCAAGTCGGCTCGCCTGTACTTCAACCCCTACACCGAGTCCGGCCGCTGGGCCGTCGGGGTCTACAAGGAGCGACTGATCATCCCGGGCTTGGCCTACCACTACTTCACGATCGAGTACACGCGCTAGTCACGGCCGGCACCCCGCCTGTGGTGAGATGGCGGGGTGCCCGAGCCTGCCTTCACCTTCTCCGTGGGCGCGCGCATGCCCGACAGCCCCGGGCGCACCGGCATCATCACGACACCGCACGGCCAGATCCGCACGCCCGCATTCATCCCTGTAGGTACCAAGGCGACGGTGAAGGCTCTGCTCCCTGAGTCCGTGCGCGACCTGGGTGCGCAGGCCGTCCTGGCCAACGCCTACCACCTCTACCTGCAGCCGGGCGCCGACATCGTCGCCGAGGCAGGTGGTCTCGGTGCCTACATGAACTGGTCGGGCCCGACCTTCACCGACAGCGGTGGGTTCCAGGTACTCAGCCTGGGCGCTGGATTCAAGAAGGTGCTGGCCATGGACGCCGGACAGCGCGACGACGACGTCATCGCCCCCGGCAAGGAGAGGCTGGCCGTCGTCGATGATGACGGTGTCACCTTCCGCTCGCACCTGGACGGCTCCGAGCATCGGTTCACCCCCGAGGTCTCCATGCGCGTGCAGGCCGACATCGGTGCCGACATCGCCTTTGCCTTTGACGAATTGACGACGCTCAACAACACCCGTGACTACCAGGACCTGTCGCTGGAGCGGACGCGCCTGTGGGCCGAGCGCTGCCTCGTCGAGCACGCCCGACTCCGAGAGGTGCATCCGCACCGTCCCTACCAGGCGCTGTTCGGCGTGATCCAGGGGGCGCAGTACGAGGACCTGCGGCGCAAGGCGGCTCGAGACCTGGGCGCGATGGACTTCGATGGCTTCGGCATCGGCGGCGCCATCGAGAAGGTGAGCCTGCCGGAGATCGTCGGGTGGGTCACCTCCGAGTTGCCCGACGACCGGCCGCGCCACCTGCTGGGAATCGGCGAGCCTGGCGACCTCTTCGCCGGCGTTGCCGCCGGGGCGGACACCTTCGACTGCGTGTCCCCGTCTCGAGAGGCACGCAACAGCGCCGTCTACACGCCCGATGGTCGATTCAACCTGCTCACGAGCGCAAGCCGGCGGGCGTTCGTGCCCATCGACGAGGAATGCGACTGCTACACCTGCGCCAACTACACGCGTGCCTACCTCCATCACGCCTTCAAGGCCAAGGAGATGATCGGGGCGACCCTTGCCACGATCCACAACATTCGCTTCACCGTGCGGCTCGTCGACCGGATGCGCGAGGCCATGGAGAGCGGTGACTTCGCCGCCTACCGCGACGAGTTCCTTGGGCGCTACTACGCCGGGCGGGACGCTTCAGCGTAGGTCGGCTCGTGACGCTTCACGTAGTCGATGACGCCGTAGGACACCGGGAGCAGGACGACCTCGATGAGGGTCTTGTAGAGGTAGCCGATGACGACGTAGATGAGGAAGTCCACGCCCGTGATCACGCCGAAGAAGGCAATCGTGCAGAAGACCACGGTGTCGGCGAGCTCGCCCACCGCCGTCGAGCCCAGGAGTCGAATCCACAGCGACTTCTCGCCGGTGCGCTGCTTGATCTTGACCAGCACCCAGGCGTTGAGGAGCTGGCCGACGAGGTAGCCGCAGATGCTGGCGAGCACGATGCGGGGCACGAAGCCGAGGACCGCCTCGAAAGCCTCCTGGTTGCCCCAGTCGGCGGCGGGCGGGGAGATCTGAACGAGCCAGAAGGTCACGGCAGCGACGATGGACATGGCGAAGCCCAGGACGATCGCGCGTCGGGCCGCCTTGAAGCCGTACACCTCGCTCAGGACGTCGCCAATGATGTAGACGAGCGGAAACAAGAACACGCCACCGTCGGTGATGATCGGCCCGAAGGAGATCAACTTGACGGCACCGATGTTGGAGATGAGCAGCAGCGCGACGAAGATGCCGACGATGATCGGGTAGAGGCCCGCTGTCGGTCGTGCGAAGTTGACGCCTGGAGTGCTCACGGTCCGACTATTCCAGGCCGTCGGCTTCGTGAGCGCATCACTCCCCGGTGAACTCGGGCGCGCGTCGCTCTCGGAAGGCGGCGAGACCCTCGCGGAAATCCGAACTCGACCAGGCCTGTCGCCGCAGGGACGTCAGCTGCTCAAAGGAGTCTGCCGTCAAAGGTCGCGCATCGGTCAGCGCGTTGATCTCGGCCTTGATGGCCCGGATCGACAGCGGAGCGAGGGAGGCTATCCGCTCCGCCAGACGCTCCGACTCCTGGGTGAGCTCGTCAGACGTGTCGACGAGCACCATCACGGTGTCGGCCAACTGGGCGGAGTCTGCTCGCATCGGCTCAGCGGTGAAGAACATGGCCCGCGCCACCGGTGCGGACACGGCCGCGAGGAACTGGGCTACGCCCTCGGAGTGGTAGGGCACGCCGAGCTTGGCCGGAGTGATCGCGAATTGGGCGCTGCGCGTGGCCACGATGATGTCGCAGGCGAAGGCGAGATTGCACGCCGCGCCCCAGGCGCCGCCTTCCACAGCGGCGATCACCGGGAACGGGGCCGCGCGTACGGCGCGCACGAGGTGCTCGACCGGTGACGTCCACGCGAGGGGATCGCTGCCATCGACCGGCAGGTCGTCGACATCGTGGCCCGCCGACCATGTGCTCACCCCGGCCTCAGCCCGCAGGATGAGTGCTCGGCAGTCGGCGTCCTCGACAGCCGGGAGGAGTTCGGAGAGCAGCGCATTGCCGAGCGCGTTGCGTCGCTCCTGGTGCGCCAGGGTGACCGTGCGCACACCAGCGACGTCGTTCACGATCACCAGGCTCATGACCGCAGCCTAGGGGGCGATCACTGGCACTCGGGAGCCTTGGCGAAGGCATCCTGCACGTCGCCGTCGACCGCGCCGTTGGCCTGGGACAGCGCATCGAGCGTGGCGGTGCCGGCGTCGAAGGTCTCCTTCGCCGCTCCGGCCGCCTTGAGCCACTCCAGACCCGCGGACACCGGGTCGCCTGCCTGTTGAGCAGCATCGACATGGCCCATGGTCTTGTCGCGTGCAGCAGTGAGCGCATCGACCTTCACCTGGATCGCACTAAGGGCAGCAGCCGCCTCGATGTAGTCGAGGGGAACTCCACCGAGGGCCGCGCCCAGACGGTCGGAGGCCGCCTCGACATCGCCCATCTGCGCCTCGACCTGCGACTGGAACTGCTCGCCCACCGACTCGGGCGCCTGCGGGTCGTACTGCAGGTTCATGGCGATCTCGCCGACAGTGGCGACGAGGTCATCGCGCGCGATGCACACCTTGCCGGCCCAGGTGACGATCTCAGGGGTGGGCGTCGGGGTGGGCGTGGGCGGCGCGGACGTCGTCCTGGGCGCGGAAGGATCGTCAGTCGGAACGACCACCGAGGTGTCTCCAGCACAGGCGGTCAGCAGGCTCGCGACCACTAGCGACATGCCTGCACACACCACGCCCACTCGGATGCCACGCACGGCGCCATGCTTCACCAGTCATCCTGCGGTGTCCACTCGTCATGCCCGACCCCTGACCGCCGAGGGCCTCGTCGAGGGGCTGTCGCTGCCTACCGTGGCCGGACAGGCAGGAGGGTGACATGCGCCGAGGACCCGCAACGACCGCTGCCGCCGTGCTCATCATGCTGCTCGGCCTCGCCGGCTGCGGTGGCGGTGAAGGCGACATGTCGGGCATGGATTCGAAGCCCGAAATGGCGGGCCCCGAGGCCACGACTAGCACCACCGTCGACGAGAAGCCCCGCGAGATCATCCGCAACGCTGACATCGCCGTGCGAGTGCCGGACGTTCGCACCGCCGCGGCGCAGGCCAACGCCATTGCCGCCGAGGCGGGAGGTCGCACAGCAGCGCAGAGCATCACGACGCAGGCCGAAGCGGTCTACGCGGACCTCACGCTGCGCGTGCCGACCGAGTCGCTCGATCCCGTGCTCGCCCAACTCGCCGAACTCGGCGATGTGCAGTCGCTCAACATCACGACCGAAGACGTCACCACCCAGGCGGTCGACCTCGACGCGCGCATCAATGCACTCCAGGCCTCCGTCGATCGCTTGGAGGAATTACTCACCCAGGCCACCTCGGCGCAGGCACTGGTGGAGATCGAGCGCGAACTCTCGGTCCGGCAGGCGGAATTGGATTCCCTCGTCGCCCAGCGCGCTGCCCTCAGTGACGCGGTCGCTCTCTCCAGCATCTACGTATCGCTGTCTCCCGAAAGCGAGGCTGCCGCCTTCGCTCCGCCGGGCTTCCTCTCCGGCCTTGAATCAGGATGGAATGCCCTGCGCACCCTGGTGGCCGTCATCATCACCGCCGCAGGCTTCCTGCTGCCGTTCATCATCGCGCTGGCGATCATTGCCGTGCCCATTACCGTCATCGTTATGGCCTTGCGCGGGCGTCGCCGCCGCTAGATTCGGCCCATGACGGCCAGCCCCGCGGACGCCACCCCGACACCGCCCGCGAATCCCAACGTGATGAAGCACCTGCGCGTCACGGGCCTGTGGGTCATCCTCGTGGTGATCACCATCATCGCCATTCAGCTGGCGCTGCCCGATGTCGTCACGATCGGCCCCACGTGGCTCGTGCCGTTCATCGAGCTGGTCGGCATCCCCATCGTGCTCGGGATCATCTTCCTCGGGCGCCGCCATAGCGGCCTGGCGCGAGTTGCCATGACCGCATTCCTGACGCTGCTCGTGCTCGCCAGCGTCATGAACGCACTCCTCCTGCTGATCAGTCTCCTCAACGGCTTCACCGAGCAGGGCGGCCCGCTTCTCTTCGCGGGCTTCGGCGTCCTCATCATCAACGTGCTGAGTTTCGGGCTCGTCTACTGGTGGATCGATGCCGGCGGACCACTCCTTCGCGGCGAAGGCAGACCCAGCACTCCCGACTTCCTCTTCCCCCAGCAGGGCATGGACACCATGGCCGACTGGAAGCCCGGTCTCCTCGACTACCTCTTCACGGCTTACACCAACATCATCGCTTTCAGCCCCACGGACACGATGCCGCTGAGCAAGCGGGTCAAGGTGCTGTTCATCGTTCAGTCGTCGACGGCCGT
>NBNH01000056.1 GCA_004379115.1 Actinomycetales bacterium mxb001 | reverse complement strand
AGCGACACCAACGGCTTCGTCAACGCGCTGCCGATGCTGCATCACCGCACGATGCCGAGCATCGCCGGAGGCGCGCTGAGCCTCGACCAGGTCGTCACGATGGGCGGCAGGGATGCCGATCTCGGCCAGCCCTGGAAGGGCGACGCCTCGCTCGAGCTGTTCGACTCCGAGTGGGACCAGCCGGCGTCACTGCTGCCCGTGCGCGAGGTCATCGGCGGCTACTACCGCGAGGTCGGAGTCACCTTCGCCGGCGGCACGCTGCTCGAGGACCGCTCCAAGCCGGTTTAGGCGGTTTTCCTTTAAAAAGGAAAAATGCTAAAGTCGCCGTGTGGCCAAGGCAAAGACGACGATCTACGTCGACGAGGACCTGCTCCGTGGCGCGCGTGTCTACGCAGCGCGCAAGGACATGAAGGACTCTGAGGTCCTCGAGCTCGCACTGCGCCGCCTGCTCGGGCGCGACGCCCTCGAAGCCATCTGGGCTCGCAACGCCGACGTCGATCCCGACGTGGCCGACCGCGTTGTCGCCGAGGAACTTCGTGCTGCGCGCGGTCGTTGACCCGGGCGTCTTCATCTCCGCGCTGATCTCTCCCGGTGGCACACCTGCCGAACTCGTACGCCGCTGGCTCGCCGGCGAGTTCCAGACCGTGTGGTCACCCGCGCTACTCCACGAGTTCACGGAGGTCTGCTCCCGCGAACGATTCCGCCCGTGGTTCAGCGTTGGTGAGGCCGAGCGGATCGCCGACGTCATTCGCGAGGGTGGGGAGCGATGCGAGGACATGATTGCTGGGGCACCGGCACCGCCCGACCCCGACGATCGCTACCTCACAGATCTCCTCTTGACATCAGGGGCAGATGCACTCGTGACGGGCGACTCGGCCCTGCTCACAGCAGCCCCGGGCACCGGCCGGATCGTGTCACCTCGGGCATGGCTTGCACTGCTCGACGCACTGGACCAGGAGTGACGAGCGTCCCCCTGGCAACCTAGGCCCCGTACACCGCCCCGCGTTAGCCTGAGCGCATGTTCACCGTCGGGGCGCTCGTGGAGTTGCAGCGGCAATTCCCGGGGCTCATCGATGCCCCCGTCGCGCCGTTCGCCATCGACGGCGTGGCCTACGACACCGACACGACCCCGGTCGTCATGGGCGTCGTCAACCTCTCCCGCGACTCCACCTACCGCGAGAGCATCGCGCTGACCTTCGAGTCGGCCGTGCGCAAGGCCCGCGTGCAGAGTGCGGAAGGTGCGCAGGTCATCGACGTGGGCGCGGAGTCCAGTCGCGGTGACGCCTCTCGCGTCGAGCCCGCCACGCAGATCAAGCAACTCGTGCCGGTCATCGAGGCGCTCACCGCCGAGGGCATCGCCACGTCGGTCGAGTCGTACGACGCCGAAGTCGTCCGCGCCTGCCTGGCCGCCGGCGCGGGCATGGTCAACCTCACCAGCCGCGACCCGGGCGACGAGATCCTCGCGCAGGTCGCCGAGGCCGGCGCCACCGTCGTCATGTGCTTCCTGCCCGGCGAGCACGCGCGCGACGGGTCGTCGTACGACCTGCAGGACGATCCGATTCCGCAACTGCACGACTACTTCGCCGCACGCGTCGCGCGCGCACGCGAACTCGGCGTCACCTCGATGGCCATCGATCCGGGCCTGGGCTTCTTCTACGGACCGCAGGTGTCGCAGCCGGTCAAGCAGCGCCATCAGGGGCAGGTGCTGCTCAACTCATTCCGGTTGCGCGACCTCGGGGTGCCGATCTGCCAGCTCATGCCGCACGGCTTCGACTTCTTCGAGGAGCGCTACCGCGCGGGTGAACCCTTCTTCACCGTGCTCGCGCGCCTGGGTGGCGTCGGGATCTACCGGGTGCACGAGGTACCCGAGGTCGTGCGCGTCCTGCGCACGATGAACACGCTGTCGACCTAGCGTCCGTCAGTAGTGGCGCAGGTACTCCTGCACCTCCCACGCGGTGACCTCGCGCGTGGACGGATCGTCGGCGGCTTCCTTGTAGCGCTCGATCTCATCGGACTTCAGCGTGACGAAGGTGTCGATGAAGACCCCACCCAGGAGGCCCTTGAGCACGTCGTCCTGGGCGAGAGCTGCGAGCGCGTCCTCGAGCGTCATGGGCAGCACCTCGGCCGCGGGGTCCTCGTAGGTCCAGCCCTCGAGCGCATCCGGCGGCGTCAGATTGCGCTGGATGCCGTCGAGGGCGGCGGCCAGCACGGCCGCGCTGATGACGTAGGGGTTCGCGGCGCCATCGCCGATGCGCAGCTCCAGTCGCGTGCCGCGGCCGCGCTCCGGCGGGATGCGCACCATCGTCGAGCGGTTGTCGTAGCCCCAGTTGATGCGATACGGCGCGAGCGTGTCGGGGCCGAGGCGCTTGAACGCGTTGACGGTCGGGTTGGTGAGCGCGGAGAGTGCCGGCGCATGCTCGAGGATGCCGGCGATCATGGACAGCGCGGTCGGGCTGAGGTTGCCCGAGGCATCCGCCATGACGTTGTCGCCGTCGCGCTCGACGGAGAAGTGCAGGTGGAAGCCGCTGCCGCCCTCGTCGTTGAAGGGCTTGCCCATGAAGGAGGCGAGGAAGCCCTGCCGCGCCGTGATGTCCTTCACCGCCGTCTTGAAGAGGAACGTGCGGTCGGCCGAGAGCATCGCGTCGGCGTGCCACAGGTTGATCTCGTACTGCGAGGGGCAGAACTCGTGGTTGCCCGCGAAGGCGCCGATGTCGAGCTTGTCGCACATGCGCAGTGTGTGCAGGAAGTAGCCGTGCGGATCGACGGTCGCGCCGGTCGTGTAGACGAGGCCCTTGTGATCGAAGGTGCGCTCCCACACGCCGTCGCGCTCCTCCATCACGTAGTACTCCAGCTCCGGACCGGTCACGGGCACGAGGCCGAGTTCGGCGTACCCGTCGATCACGCTCTGCAGCACGGTGCGCGGCGCGGTCGGATGCGCGGTGCCGTCGGGCTCGAACACGTCGGCGACGACGTACGCGACACCGGGCTCCCACGGCATGTCGCGGATCGTCGACGGCACGATCTGCGTGACGAGGTCGGGCAGTCCGTCGGAGACCGAGCCGTGGCCGTCGAGCACGCCGCCCTGGGTGTTGGTGACCCACACGCCCTGGCAGAACGTCGGCCCGTGGCCGAGGGCGCGCTCGAGCTGGGTGACGAGCATGTCCTTGGAGCGGGTGATGCCCAGGACGTCGGAGTACAGCACGCGCAGGACGTCGATTCCGCGAGACTGGAGCTCGGCGCGGACGTCCGAGAGATCGAGCGGGCGGCTGGCACTCATGGTTTACTCCGATCGTTCGGGTACGAACGGAATCGTAGGGGAGGGAGGGGCCGTGCGGGTCCTGTTTCTTCAGCATGATCACGTGAGCCCGCCGGGGCCGGTCGCGGAGCGTTTCGCCCAGCGCGGGTTCGAGGTGGTCGAGTCCGTGGTCGTCCCGCGCGATCGGTTCTTCTCCCCCGACGTCGACTTCGACTTCCCCGAGGTCGGCGAGCATGACGTGGTCGTGCCGATGGGCGCCCCGTGGGGTGCGTGGGAGGACGACCGCATCGGCACGTGGCTGAAGCCCGAGCTCGACTGGCTGCGCGATCTGCAGGCGCACGACGTTCCCATCTTTGCGATCTGCTTCGGCGCGCAGGCGCTCGCGCGCGCACTCGGCGGCTCGGTGGCGCCCGGTCCGCGCGCGGAGATCGGCTACACCTGGATCAACTCCGACGATCAGGAACTCGTGCCCAACGGCCCGTGGTTCCAGTGGCACTACGACCGCTTCACCGTGCCTCCCGGCGCCACCGAGATCGCACGCAATCCGCGCGCGTCGCAGGCCTATGTCATCGGTCGCTCCCTCGCGGTGCAGTTCCATCCCGAGGTCACGCCCGCGTGCCTGGAGGGCTGGCTCGACGAGGGCGGCGTCGACGAGGCGAAGAAGGACGGCGTCGACCCGGCTGAGTTGCTCGCTGGCACGGTGCGCGAGGAGCCGGTCGCGGTCGCGCGGGCCTACGCCCTCGTGGATTCCTTCCTCGACCGGGTCGCTGGGCCGGTCTGACCCACGCCCCCGGCGCGCCTTCGGCGGGCGTCGCATCGCAGACTTATCGCGTGAGACCCGTACGCCGTGCCGCTGCCCTTGCCCTCCCCCTCGCCCTTGCCGCCGCGTTCCTCGCGGCCCCGGCCCAGGCCGCGCCCGAGCCGGTCGAAGCGCCGGCTCCCGGTACCTGCTGGGACTTCACCTACGAGCAGGCCGCGAAAGGCACCTACGCCGGCACGCCCGTGGAGTGCACCGAGCCGCACACCGTCGAGACCGTCATCACCCTTGAGGTGCCCAAGGCCATCGCGGCGAAGGGCAACAAGAGTCGCGATCTGGTGGCGTGGATGGATCCGCAGTGCCAGACGGAGGTCAATCGCTACGCCGGTGTCGCAGACCCGGAGACAACCGCGCCGGGCACGCGCACGTGGTACTTCTGGTTCACACCGACGCAGCGCGACTGGAAGGCCGGCAACCACTGGGTGTCATGCGCAGCGGGCTCCGTGCCGGCGTCGATGAACAAGGCGCCCCGCACCGTGCCGGTCACCGATTCGATCGCCAACGCGCCCGAGCGCACCAAGGCGCGCACCTTCTCGACCGACGCCTACGGCCTCGGTGAGTTCGTCGCTCGCAAGCCGCTCACCGACATCGCGTCGCGGACCTATCCCGGCGCTTCCGGCCTGCAGAAGATCGCGTGGAAGTTCTGCAAGAAGTCGATCGGGTCCGACAAGTACTTCTGGTACGGGCCGAGCGAGAAGGAGTGGTACCAGGGCTGGACGGCGATTCGCTGCTACGAGCGCGTGAAGAAGAAGTAGGGGCTAGGTCACGAGGATCGCGCGGTTGGTCGCCGCGGCCATGCCGCGGTCGCAGGTGATGAGCGGGATGGCGTACTGCTCGGCGAGCTCGACGTAGAAGGTGTCGGGGATGCGCACCGAGTTCACCAGCGACGCGGCGCCGCGCAGGAGCGTCGGTAGGGCCACTCGGGTAATGGGCCACGACTGCCAGAGGGCGAGTCGCGATGTCATCTCAAGCATGGTGTCGGTCCCAGCCCTGACATGACGGTGCAGCGCTGAGAGCACTTCGACATCGATATGTGCCGGGGCGATGAGGTCGTAGTCGGCAAGCGCCTGCTCTACGCGTCTGCTGCGGGCATTGCGTTGCAGGACGTCAACGGCTGCTGAGGCATCGATGACCGCGCGGTCAGTCACGGGGCGTCTCAGCATCGTCGAGTCCCAGGCGCTCAGCTAGGTGCTGCTCCCACTCGTCACGCACTTCACGGATCAACGCCGCCGAATCAACATCGACCTTCAGCGGCGGCAGCTTGCGGACCTGCTCCCACCAGTCGGCCATCGACAGGCGGCGCAGTTCGGCATCGAGGGCCTGCTGGACCACGGCCGACACGTTGAGGTCGGCGGACTTCACCCGCTCGGCGAGCTCGTCGGGCAGGTAGACGTTGATCCGAGCCATGCACACACTATACACACACCGCGGAGGGGCTACTTCAGCGAGACCTTCACGGGGAAGCGCTTGATGCCGTTGACGAAGTTGGACCGCAGGCGTTCGACAGGCCCGGTCCGCTCCACGAAGTCGACCCGCGACAGCAGGTCCTCGAACATGATCTGGATCTCCAGACGCGCCAGTGAGTTGCCCAGGCACATGTGCGGGCCGCCGCGGCCGAAGGCCATGTGCTCATTCGGGCGACGGGTCACGTCGAAGCGGTAGGGGTCAGGAAAGACTCGCTCATCGCGGTTGCCGGAGGCGAACCACATCACGACCTTGTCATCGGCCTTGATCTGCTTGCCGTGCATCTCCAGGTCGCGGGTCGCCGTACGCCGGAAGTGATACACCGGGCTGGCGTAGCGCAGGAACTCCTCAACGGCCCACGGGATCAACGATGGATCCTCCTGCAGTCGGCGCATCGCATCGGGATTGTCGATGAGGTTGTTCATCGTGTGGCTAATCGTATGACGCGTCGTCTCATTGCCAGCCACGACGAGCAGCAGGAAGTAGGCGTGGAAGTCTCCGTCGCTCAGCGGCTTGCCGTCCATCGGGACGCCATTCACCAGCGTGGAGACAAGGTCCTTGCCGTCGCCGCCGATGCGCTGGCGCTTGAGTTCATCGCCGTAGGCCCACACCTCAAGGGCAGCGGGCGAGCGGAAGGGCAGCATGCGGTACTTCTCGGACTCGGGGTCGGAGGCGAGCACGTCGGCGTGCTCGGGGTCGGTGTTGCCGACCATGCGGTTGCCCCACCAGATGAGCTTGGGAATGTCCACTTCGGGTACGTCGAGCATGCGCGCGAGCACCCGGATCGGGAAGTCGGCGGCCACGTCTTCGACGAAGTCGAACTCGTCCTTGGCGAAGGCCGCGTCCAGCGTGGATGCGGTGAGGCCGCGCAGGAAGGTCTCGTAGCCGGCAAGTGCGCGCGGGGTGAACTCCCCTTGCATGAGCTTGCGCAGCGCGCGGTGACGTTCGCCGTCGGTCTCGAGC
>NBNH01000055.1 GCA_004379115.1 Actinomycetales bacterium mxb001 | reverse complement strand
GTCCAGGCGCTGCGCGAGGAAGGTCTCACGCTCAAGGAAGCCGGCTACTTCCTAGGAGTCACTCCACAGCGCGTAGCGCAACTGCTGAACTCCTAATTTCCCGCCGACGACGGCGACGTCGATCATTCCGTGGCTTGCGCCAGGGCTCGCAGCATGGCCGCGGCACCGCCCAGGTCGTCAATGTGGCGAGTGACCTCGCGCTCCTCCGCGTTGAACTTCGGGAAGAGCTGGCGCATGAGCTTTCGCCCCTCGGCCGTCAGGCTGACATCGACCAGTCGTCCGTCGGCCTTGCTGCGTGAACGCTCCACCAGCCCACGGTTCTCCAGCGTGGTGAGCACGCCCGACAGGGTGGCCTTGGAAAAACCACCCTCGGTGGCGATGGTGCGCGTCTCCACGCGGTCCCAGATCCACACGACCCACAGGACGACGAACGCCGTCCACGTGAGGTCAGCCGGAGCCAGGACTGTGCGCTCGAGGTGATTGCGGACGGCGTTGGCGGCCCGGAAGAGGTTGGACACGACCGCCATCGCCTCGAAGTCGAGGGTGAGGTCTCCGAGTCGGGCCTCCACCTGGCGCTCGGTCTCCGCGAGAGTGTGGGGGCCGGCCATGCGGGAAGTGTGGCATTCACTTCCGTTCGGGCCCAAACATCTGGCACTATCCGAGATGGTTCGGGCCCAAACGATCGGGTCCGGCGGGGAGGAGGCGTCCATGTCCGTGAAGAACGACATCACCCTGGCCGATCTCGACCTGTTCGAGGCCGGACCCCCGTGGGCCACCTTCGACGCACTGCGCAACGAAGATCCCGTGCACTGGGACGACGAGCCCGACGGCAACAAGGGCTTCTGGTCGGTCACCCGCTACCACGACATCGTCGAGGTGCTCCGCGACACCGAGACGTTTTCCTCCGAGCGCGGCGCGGTCAACCTCGAGGAGCTGGACGACGAGCAACTGCGCGTGCGCAAGTCGATGCTCGAGACCGACGGCGAACGTCACCGCGCGCTGCGCAAGCTCATGCAAGGGGAGTTCACCCCGCGCGCACTTGCCGGCTACGAGACCTTCCTGCGCGGCCTCACCGCATCCACGCT
>NBNH01000438.1 GCA_004379115.1 Actinomycetales bacterium mxb001 | reverse complement strand
CCCGCTGGACGCCTTCCAGGAGACGGGGTGTCGTGCTCTCGCGGACGGCCGCAGCGTGCTGGTGGCTGCGCCGACGGGTGCGGGCAAGACGGTGGTGGGGGAGTACGCCGTCCACCTGGCCCTTGAGACCGGGCGCAAGTGCTTCTACACCACGCCGATCAAGGCACTGTCCAACCAGAAGTACCACGACCTCGTTCGTCGCTACGGTGCGGACCGAGTAGGACTCCTCACGGGCGACAACAGCATCAACGGGGAGGCACCTGTCGTCGTCATGACGACCGAGGTTCTTCGCAACATGCTGTACGCGTCGTCAGAGACACTCATCGGTCTCGGGTATGTCGTCATGGACGAAGTTCACTACCTTGCCGATCGATTCAGAGGCCCCGTGTGGGAAGAGGTGATCATCCACCTGCCCGAAGGAATTCTGCTGGCGGCTCTGTCGGCAACGGTCAGCAATGCTGAGGAGTTCGGTGAGTGGCTGGCCACCGTGCGGGGTGACACGGAGATCGTCGTCGACGAGCATCGCCCAGTGCCGTTGTGGCAGGAAGTCATGATCGGGGATCGACTGCTCGACCTCTTCGTCGACGATGAGCACCATCAGGTCAACCCTGATCTCCTGCGCATGGCCAGGGAGGCCGCGAAGTGGTCGCCCGAGAGGTCGCGGGGCAGGCGTCGCGGCCGGGATCGCTTCACGCCGTGGCGCACCGATGTCGTGTCGGCGCTCCATGACCAGCACATGCTCCCGGGCATCACCTTCATCTTCAGTCGTGCCGGTTGCGACGCGGCTGTCAACCAATGTCTCGCCGCAGGAATCCGGCTGACCACGGCTCACGAACGTCAGGAGATCGAGGAGGCCATCGACAGTCGCACCGGTGACCTGCCCCATGACGATCTCGTGGCCCTCGACTACGACACCTGGGCCGAAGGGCTGCGGCGCGGTGTGGCCGCCCACCATGCGGGCCTGCTCCCGATCTTCAAAGAGGTGGTGGAGGACCTCTTCCAGCGCGGCCTCCTCAAGATGGTCTTCGCCACCGAGACCTTGGCCCTCGGCATCAACATGCCCGCGCGAACCGTCGTCCTTGAGCGCCTGGTCAAGTGGAACGGGGAGGCCCACGTGAGCATCACCCCGGGGGAGTACACACAGCTCACGGGCCGGGCGGGACGACGCGGCATCGACGTGGAGGGCAACGCTGTCGTCGTCTGGCACCCCGATCTTGACCCGGAGAGCCTGGCAGGCCTGGCCTCCACCCGAACGTATCCCCTCCGCTCGAGCTTTCGCCCCTCCTACAACATGGCCGTGAGCCTGATCAGGCAGATGGGCCAGGTGCTCGCTCGCGACATCCTCGAGACATCCTTCGCGCAGTTCCAAGCTGACCGCGCGGTCGTCGGCATGGCTGCCCAGATCCGTCGCAATGAAGAGGCCATGGCCGGCTACCTGACCGCGATGTCCTGCCACCTGGGCGAC
>NBNH01000437.1 GCA_004379115.1 Actinomycetales bacterium mxb001 | reverse complement strand
GGGCGGCACCGGCGCCGAGCGTCTCCTCGGTCCCTGGCCCTTCTAATTCTGCATTGCAATATTCACCCTCGGGTGGGATGGTGGCTCGGTGCCAAAGAAGAATGACTTTGTGGGGCCTGAGTCAGGGCTGAGAGACCGACGTGGTCGCCGGGTTGACGACGCGTATGTGGCTGCGGCTCTGCGCGACGCCCGTCGGGCTGGCCGACCTTCGCTCTCCGGTGCTCAAGCCACGTCCCCCCAAATCGTGGTACGTGTCACGCCTCGGCTCAAGACAGACGCAGCGCGACTAGCAGCCAAGCGAGGCGTCTCGCTTTCTGAGTTGACGCGACAGGCGCTTGACGATCTCGTCAAGCGGGCAGGCTAGGCCGGGGTGGGCACGGCGTCGCCGACGCCGTCGATGACCGTGCGGAAGTCCACGGTGGCATCGATTCCACACAGCAGTGCGATCGTGCCCATCACGGCCCGGTGCTCCAGCAGGTAGTCCGGCGGGAAGCGCAAGCGGCTGGCACCCTGCAACGCCTGCACGGGATCCTGGAACTGCTGCGACCGCGACTGCAGCCACTCCTTGCTGAAGGTGAACTCCTCGCGCGTGTACGGGCGATCGTCAGGGTCGAGCATCTCCATGAGCTGCTCGGTCGTGGTGGTGTCGCTGACGAGTCCGGCCTCGCGCCATGCCTGCAGCACTTCGTCGTACTCCCCGCGGGTGGTGAGGATGAGCGTCTGGGCGAACAGGCGCGTGAAGAGCCCGGAGTCCTTGGCGACGCTGCCGAAGTCCAAGACCGCCAAACGGTCGTCGGCCAGGAGTCGGAAGTTGCCGGGGTGCGGATCGGCGTGCGTCGCCCCGACCAGGCGCGGTGACCACATGGAGAACCGCGCTAGCTGGCGCCCGGCCGCATTGCGTCGGGCTGCGTGCTCATCGGCGAGTGCCGTGAACGGCGTGCCATCGACCCACTCGGTGACCAGGATCGTCTCGGTCGCGAAGTGCACCTTGGGAATGACGATGCCCTCTGAGCCCGGCGATCCGTCGGCAAAGCCGCCGGCCTTGCCGGGTTTCCACGCCTTACGGAACCGCTTCTGCCATGCCGCTTCCTGCGTGTAGTCGAGCTCTTCCGCCAGGCGCGAGGCGTGCTCGTCAACCAGGGCCTTGACGTCGAGCGTGGGCAGCAGGCGACCGACGAGCGGAGCCATGGCGCGCAACTGCATCATGTCGGCTTTGACGACCTTGGGTGCGTCGGAGTACTGCACCTTGATCGCGACGGGCGTGCCGTCCTTCCAGGTGCCGCGATGCACCTGGCCGAGGCTCGCGGCGGCGATGGCCTCGGGATCGATGTCGACACCCTTGGGTAGTTGCTTGAGCTGCCTTTCGATCGTCTTGAGCGGCTGGGGCTTGGCGTCTTCGTAGAGGCGGGTGAGCGCGGTGAGCTGCGCGGCCTGATCGGGGGGCAGCGCCGCGGAGAAGACAGCGAGGGCCTGGCCGAACTTCAGCGCCGGGCCGCGGGCCTTGGCCAGGGCGGTGGTGAGGGTCTCGACCGATGCGGCGGTCGCCTTGGCGTAGACGGCATCGCGGTCGGCGCCGAACGCGGCGGCGGTGGCCGCCCCGGCCAGGCGCGCCCCGGTCGTGACCGGAACGGTGGCCAGTGAGGCCGCTCGCGAGATGAGTCCCATGGTGTGTTGCCTGCTCCTATGCCGCTGCCATTGCTGGCCGGCCCTCGGCGTTTTCGACGACGTGCTGTGCCATGCCCGGGAACACGAAGCGGTGGAAGGGTGCAATCGACCACCAGTAGGCGTGCCCGCTCAATCCTCGAGGGTAGAAGATCGCGCGCTGGGTGAGGACGGCGCCTCCGGTGGGTGTGGGTTCGATCACGAATTCCAGCCACGCCAGGCCCGGCATCTTCATCTCTGCGCGCAGTCGCAGGAGGTGTCCGGGCACCCGCTCCTCAACCCGCCAGAAGTCGACAGCGTCGCCCACGACCACGTGTTCGGGGTCGCGGCGCCCACGCCGCAGGCCCACACCCCCGACGAGACGGTCAAGGAACCCGCGGGCGCGCCAGAGGAAGCTGGAGGAGTAGTAGCCGTTGGTGCCGCCGATCCGCTCGACGGACGCCCACACCTGCTGCGGGCTCGCCGGTGTCGTGACCGTGCGTACGTCGGAGTAGATCGAACCGCCAGACCACTCGGGGTCGGAGGGCAGCGGATCACTCGGCGCACCGGGATAGGACGCCGACGACCATCGCGTGGCCACCTGGGCGTCGCGCACGCGCAGCAGCGCCAGCTCGACCGCGGTGTCGAAGGGCAGGAGACCCTCGGGGGGATCGGGGATGTACTGGGCGATGTCGTGCTCGCTGCAGACCGCCGGGTGACGCAGCGACTCGACCAAGGGCCGGGCGATGCGTCGCGGTACCGGCGTCACGAGTCCGACCCAGTGGCTGGATAGACCGGGGGAGAGCAGGTTGATCGGCAGGATGAGGCGCTTGGGCAACTCGGCCACGGAGGCGTAGCGCTGCATCATCTCCTGGTAGGTCATCACCTCCGGGCCACCGATCTCGAACACGCGATTGACGTCAGGTGGCAGGTCGGCGGCGAGCACCAGGTAGCGCAGCACGTCGCGGATGGCGATGGGCTGGGTCTTCTGGCGCACCCAGCGCGGGGTGATCATCGCCGGCAGGCGCTCGGTGAGGTAGCGCAGCATCTCGAAGGATGCCGAGCCTGAGCCGATGACGACCGCAGCGCGGAACTCGCAGGTGGGCACTCCGGAGCCGCGAAGGATCGAGCCGACCTCGGCGCGCGAACGCATGTGGCGGCTCATCTTCTCGGGCGGCACATCGGGAGCGAGGCCACCGAGATAGACGATGCGTCCGACGTGCTCCTCGGCCGCGGCCTTGGCGAAGATCGTCGCGAGGTGCCGCTCCTCGATCTCCAGCTGCGCGCCCTCCTGGAGGGAGTGCATGAGGTAGTACGCGATGTCGACCCCGGTCAGGGCGCGCTGCACGGCCTCGGCATCGCCCGCATCACCGGCGACGACCTCCACCTGACTCGCCCACGGCAGGTCGCGCAGTCGCTCGGGATGCCGGGCGAGCACCCGCACGCGAAAGCCCGCGTCGAGAAGGCGCGGGATCAGCCGACCCCCGACGTAGCCGGTGGGACCGGTCACCAGGCAGAGGCGGCTCACGCCCCCAGTCTCGCCCGGATCGGCCGATCTCGCAGACCGAGTGGACTAGGCCTCAAGGCCGGTCCAGCGGGCAGCGAAGGCCAGGACGTCAGCCGACTCCTCGACCGAGCGGTTGAGTGACCGTGCGCCGTGGCCGACATCGCCCTCGCCCCGGAAGACGACCGGCCGATCCGACGAGGTGGCATGCTGCACGGCGGCGCACATCTTGCGGGCGTGCATCGGATCCGTGCGGGTGTCGTTGTCGAAGGCAACGAACATCGTCGCCGGGTACGCCGTCCCGTCGGCGACGCGGTGATACGGCGAGTAGCCCAGCAGCCAATCGAGTTGCTCGGGGATCTCGGGGTCGCCGTATTCCACCGTCCATGTGGGGCCCAGCTCCGATGTCGTGTAGCGCACCATGTCGAGCAGCGGCGCCACGCAGACGACCGCCTGGAAGAGGTCGGGTCGCTGGGTCATGGCTGCGCCGACGAGGAGTCCGCCGTTGGATCCCCCGTTGATCGCCAACTGCTCGCGCGTGGTCCAGCCATGGGCGATGAGCCACTCTGCGGCCGCGTGGAAGTCGTCGAACACGTTCTGCTTATTGCCGAGCATGCCCGCGCGATGCCACTCCTCGCCCTCTTCGCCGCCGCCGCGCAGGTTGGCCACGGCCCATACGCCACCGGCCTCGACCCAACTGAGAATCGTCGCGGAGTACCCGGGGGAGAGGGGAATGCCGAAGCCGCCGTAGCCGTAGAGGATGGTCGGCCGCGGCCGCTCGGGTTCCTCGGTGGGCGAGAGGATGAACATCCGCACCTCGGTGCCGTCCTTCGAGGTGTAGGTCACCTGGCGCGAGTGCACACGTGGCACCTCGACGGTGCCGGGCGGCGACTCCCAGAGCTCGAGCGCTCGCGTGCGGCCGTCGAATGAGTAGATCGTCGGCACCGTCGTGTGATCGGTGTAGACGAGCCACGCAACGGGACCGCCGTCGGGCTGCTCCACCGGGCCGCCGATCGTGCCCGCGCCCGGCAGGGTCACGCGCTCGAGGAGCTCACCGGTCTCGAGGTCATGGAGGGTCATCTCGCTGACGACGTGTCGCGTCCATACGGCGAGCAGGAGCGGGCGGATGAGCTCGGGTCCGTCGAGGATCGCGTAGCCGTCGAGCACGGCCTCGGGGTCCTCGGGCAGGAGATCGCGCCACGGCTCGTCCCACAGGTGCTCGGGTGAACTCACGCAGAGACGTCCGCGTGGTGCGTCGAGATCGGTGGAGATGTAGAGGAGGCCGTTGCGTCCGACGTGCATGGCGGTCTGCGCATCGACATCGCCCTGCACGAGCTGGAACGCCGGTGCCTCGGGCGGGGAAGCCTGCAGGTCGGCGAGCCACAGGTCGTTGCGCGGCTCGGTGCCCTCCGATGCCGACACCTGCAGCCATCGCCCGTTGCGGCTGACCTCGACCCCGTAGTAGTTGGTCATCGTCATGCCCGCGCCGAAGACCAGGATGTCGTCGTCCGTGCTGGCACCCACGGTGTGCAGATAGACGCGGCGATGGAATTGACGCTCGGGCTCAGGCAGCAGCTCGGGAGCGATCCGACGCACGTAGTAGAACTGCTCGCTTCCCGGCAGCCACGCGATGGGGGAGTAGCGGCATCGGTCGATGCCGTCCTCGATGATCTCGCCCGTGGCCGTATCCATGACGGCGAGAATCGACTCCTCGTTGCCGCCGATGGAGTACTGCAGGGCGAGCCGGTCACCCTCCTTGCTCGGCTGCCATGCGTCGAGCGTCGTCAGGCCGCTGGGGTCCTTGGCGATGGGATCGAACAGCACGCGCGGCTCACCGTCTCCCTCGCGCACATAGAGAACGGGGAACTGCTGCCCGGGTTCGCGTCGCATGAAGAAGGTCCAGCGGCCGCGGATGTAGGGCGGTGACACCGACCCGGACCCCATGAGTTCCTCGATGCGTCCAGCGAAGTGGTCGCGCGAGGTCCATCCGGCCCGCTCCTGGTCCATGAGCGCGTCCTGCGCGGCTCGCCACTGCGTGGTCCGTGCGTCGCCGGCGTCTTCCAGCCATCGGTAGGGATCCGACACGGGACGACCGTGCAGGTCATCGACAAGGGCGAGGCGCTCGGCGGCGGGGTAGTCGGGCATGGCTCCGACCCTAGGGCGTAGCGGAAGAGGTGCCTCTGCCGGTTCGCCCCGGCCCTAGGGTGGTCGCATGACCGCCCTCCACGACCTCACCGCGCTCGAGCAGGCCGATGCCATTCGCCAGCGAACGCTGTCGCCCGTCGAACTCGCCGAGCACTACCTCGCCCGCACCGAGGCGCTCAATGACACGGTGGGCGCGTTCATCACGCTCACGCCCGAACTCGCCCTCGAGCAGGCGCGCGCCGCAGAGCAGGCGGTCATGGACGCGGTCGATCCCGGGGATCTTCCCGTCCTCCACGGCGTCGTCGTTCCCGTCAAGGATCTGCAGTTCCTCAGCGGTGTTCGCTGCACCATGGGGTCGGCCAGCTACGACATCACTCCCTTCGGCGATGACCACATCGTGTCGCGCCTGAAGCAGGGCAACGTCGTCATGACGGGCAAGACCAACACCCCGGAGTTCGGACTGCCCTGCTACACCGAGCCGTCCGTCGCCCTGCCCGCGCGTACGCCGTGGGATCTCACGCGCTCGGCCGGTGGCTCGAGCGGAGGTGCGGCCGCTGCTGTTGCCGCCGGACTCGCACCTGTCGCGCATGGCTCTGACGGCGGAGGCTCGATTCGCATCCCCGCCAGTGTCTGCGGCCTGGTCGGCATCAAGACCGCGCGCGGTCGAACATCGACCGGCCCGTTGCGCGACCCCGTGGGGGAGTTCCCGGTCAATGGCCCCCTCGCGCGCACGGTCCGCGACGCCGCAGCACTGCTCGATGTGATGGCCGGCGCCTTCCCGGACGATCCCTACCCGGCGCCACCACTTCCGCCCGGCGAGACGTTCCTCAAGGCGGCCGGCCGCGAGCCGGGCGTTCTGCGCATCGGCCGGTTCCGCACGCCCCTGATTGCTGATTCCGAGGTGCACCAGGACTGCATCGACGCCTACGACTCGGCCAGCATGCTGCTGGAAGAACTGGGCCACGTCGTCGAGGACTTCACTCCGGCCTTCCCCGACACCATGGTCCCGACATTCGAGACCATCTGGTCGGTCCTCGCGCTCCTCACCCCCGTCGATCCCGCCCGCGAGGGCGACCTCATGCCACTGACGCGCTGGCTGCGCGAGCGCGGGGCACGGGTGAGTGGCGTCGAACTTGCCGGTGCCGTGTCGTTTGCCCGGATCATCTCCCGCGGCGTCATTGCTGCCGCTGCGTCTTACGACGTCCTGCTCTCGCCCACGCTCGCGCAGCCACCCGTGCCGGTGGGCTACTTCACCGCGGGCGGCGACCCAGCCGAGGACTTCGCGCGCCAGAAGGCCTTCACCCCGTTCACTGCCCTGTTCAATGTCACGGGCCAGCCGGCGATCTCGGTTCCGCTGCACTGGACGTCCGCGGGTCTTCCGATCGGGGTGCAACTCGTGGGCCGCCCCTACGACGAGGTCACGCTGATCTCGCTGGCGGCGCAACTCGAGCAGGCCAAGCCGTGGCTGGGGCGGCATCCGGAGATCTGGTGACCCCCGATCTGCTGGAGTTGGCCCGGGCCTACGGCGTCGCGGTCGACTACTGGGACCAGTCGGGCAGGCATGTCGAGGTCGACGACGATGTGGTGTCCGACGTCCTGGCGGCGCTGGGTGCCGACGTGTCATCGGCGAGCGCGGTGCAGCGGAGTCTGTCCGAGCGCATGCTTGCTCCGTGGCGTCGCACGCTGCCGCCCACGATGGTCGTCGTCGGCGGTCGCTACGCGCAGGTGCCCGTGCACGTGCCACACGGCACCGACGTGCGAGTGTGGATCGAGCTCGAGGACGGCGGCTTCGTCGAGCCCGTGCAGAGTGATCGGTGGGTCGATCCTGTCGAGGTGGACGGCCGACTCGTGGGCGAGGCGACCTTCGTCATCCCGGCTGACCTCCCGCTCGGATGGCACGCGCTCAAGGCGTTCTCCGACGATGGCGTGGCCGAGTGCACGCTGGTGGTCACGCCCGAACGACTTCATCCGCCTGCGTTGTCCGACGGCGGTCGGCTGTGGGGCTTCATGGCGCAGATCTACTCCGTGCGCTCGCGCAGGTCGTGGGGCATCGGCGACCTGGCGGATCTGCGTGACCTCGTCGCGTGGAGTGGCGGCACCTTGGGCGCCGACTTCACGTTGGTCAATCCCCTGCACTCGGCCAACCTCTACCCGCCGATGACACCCTCGCCCTACCTGCCGACCACGCGCCGCTTCCCCAATCCGCTCTACCTGCGCATCGAGGCCATTCCCGAGTACGCCTATCTCGGCGCGAAGGGCCGCAAGGCGGTGCGGCGTCTCGGCAAGCCCTTGCGCAAGGCGACCGATGGCCTGCTCGACCGCGATGCGGCCTGGACGGCGAAGGTTGCCGCGCTCGACATCATCCGAGGCGTGCCGCTGTCGCCCGGACGGCAGGCGCAATATGACGCCTTCGTCCAGCGAGAAGGTGATGGGCTCGTGGACTTCGCCACCTGGTGCGCTCTCGCAGACGCATTCGGGGGCCGGTGGCGTGACTGGCCCACCGAACTTCGTCATCCTCGCTCGCCGGATGTCGTCGCTTGGCGCGTCGACCACGCGGATGCCGTGGAGCGCTATCTGTGGATGCAGTGGCTGCTCGACGAGCAATTGGAGTCCACCCAGAGCGCGAGCGTCGATGTGGGCATGCGCGCCGGTGTCATCCACGACCTGGCGGTCGGCGTGACATCCGATGGCGCCGATTCCTGGCGGCTGCAGGACATCCTCGTCCCCACCGTCTCCGTCGGCGCACCTCCCGACATGTACAACCAACTTGGCCAGGACTGGGCTCAGCCGCCGTGGCATCCGGATGCGCTGGCCGACTGCGGCTACCGCCCCTACGCCGAGATGCTGCGCACGCTCCTTCGCCACGCGGGCGGCGTGCGCATCGATCATGTGCTTGGCCTGTTCCGCCAGTGGTGGATTCCCTCGGGCCATGCTGCCGATCAGGGCACCTTCGTCTATCTCGACCACGAGGCCCTGCTCGGGATCCTGGCCCTCGAGGCTCACCGGGCGGGCGCGCTCGTGATCGGCGAAGACCTCGGCACCGTCGAGCCGTGGGTGCAGGAGGCTTTGCGCGATCGCGGCATCCTCGGCACCTCGATCCTGTGGTTCGAGCGCTGGGAAGGTGGCGCTCTGCGCGCACCTGAGCACTGGCGGGCCGACGTACTCGCCAGCGTGTCCGTGCACGACCTCCCGCCCACTGCCGGCTACCTGCGCGGAGAGCATGTGCGCATCCGCGATGAGCTCGGCTTGCTGACGCGGCCCGTCGACGAGGAGCGTGCGAAGGATGCGGCGGAGACCGGCGAGTGGCTCGAGGTCGCGCGGTCACGTGGCTGGCTGGACGGTGACGGGGACGAGAGTGCCTTGGTTGTCGCACTCCATCACGTCGTGGGTGCATCGCCGGCGCGACTCGTCGGAATCTCGCTGCCCGACCTCGTCGGCGATGTGCGTGCACAGAATCAGCCCGGCACCGATCAGGAGTACCCCAACTGGCGCGTGCCCCTCGCCGACGCGCGGGGTCGCGTCGTCTACCTGGAGGATCTGCCGCACGCGGCGCTGGCGGCTCCCCTTCTCGGGGCCATCCACGCCACGCCCTAGGCTGTCGTCATGCACCTGATCGCCGCCGACCCCCTCTGGCAAGCCCCCCCGACATACACGCCGCTCGAGGCCATCGGGCTGTTCGTCGGGATCCCGCTCATCGTGATGATCGTGGTGGCCCTGGCCGTGTACGCACCCGGCTGGATCCGCGGACGGCACGACGACGAGGGTGCCGGCGGACCGGTGTGGGCGACCAGTCCCGCGGGCTCGATGACGGCACCGTCCGGTCCGGGCATCTTGACGCCGAGTGGCCCGACGGATCACACCGAACGCGGGGGTGCCAGTGGCCAGTGGTGACCTGACCCCAGCTCAGCAGGCCGAACTGCATCGACTCCTGCTCCACGCGGAGGAGCAGTCGGGCCTGACCTTCAGCGTCTACATCGGCGCGTGGTCCGACGGCCGTATGGGCGCCGAAGAACTCCTCGCGCGCTTGCCCGACCCCGATCGCAGTGTCCTGGTGGCCGTCGATCCGGATCGACGTGCGCTGGAGATCGTGACAGGTCGCCTCGCTCGTATTCCGCTCGACGACCATGCCTGCGGCCTCGCGGTGCTGTCGATGACGAGTTCCTTCGTCGCCGACGACCTCATGGGCGGCCTGCGCGACGGGCTCGGCATCCTGGCCGATCACGGCAGGCGCATGCGCGTCTACCACGTCGACCAGGTCTAGGACGCGTCGGCCGCTCTCGCGCGCAGTGAGCGCTGCACGCCATCGCGGCCCTCGATCACCAGTCGTCGCAGCGCGGCGTTGAGGTCATCCCGCTTCAAGAAGTCATCGGTCTGCCGCACCGTCTCTTCATCGACGATGAGCGACGGATACATCCCCATGGCAATGGTCTGGCCCATCTCCATGGTTTGCGCCGCCCAGGTGCTGACGATCTGGTCGAAGTAGCGCTCACGGAACGGCGTGAGGATGCCCACCTGATCGGGCTGGACGAAACCCATGATGGTCGACTCGAGTACCGCGTTGGGCAGGTCGGTGCTCTCCATGATCTCGGACCATGCGAGGTCCTTGGCCTCCGGCGAGGGCCGGGATGCGCGCGCGAGCGCGGCCTGGCGACGGCCGGTCGCGGTGTCATCGCGCTCGAGCTCGGCGTGGATGAGGTCGAGTTCGGCTCGGCCCGTGGCGGCAAGGCGCTGCAGCAGGTACCACCGCAGGTCGGCGTCGACAGCGAGATCGGGGAGGACGACGCTGCCGCTCAGCAGGCCCGCCACCGTGTCGAGGTGCGCGGATGACGTGGCACACGACGTGAAGGAGCGAACGAAGGCGAGCTGACGGTCCGATCCGGGATCCGCCTCGCGCATGAGGCGATCGAGGGTGTCCGCCAGTCGCTGGAGGTAGTCGGGCCGGTTCGCGGGATCGGCGAACAGGTCGACGGCCGACTTCACCTGGCGCAGTGTCTGCTGCACCACGCTGATGTCGCTTTCGTAGGGAAGCCCGGCGACCACCAGGTCGACGTACTCGCCCGTGGGGACCTCCGCGTCGCGGACCATGTCCCACGCAGCCCCCCACACCAAGGAGCGCGGCATCGACGACGGCAGCGCACCGAGGTGGGAGACAGCCGTGCGCCACGAACGTTCGTCCAGGCGCACCTTGGTAAAGGTCAGGTCGTCGTCATTGAGCAGGAGCAGGTCGGGCTGCTTCTGGCCGGCGAGTTGGGGCACCTCGGTGCGCGGGCCGACCACGTCGAGTTCGATGCGGTCGCGGCGTACGAGCCCGTCGTTGGTGAGGTCGTAGAGACCCAGCGCCATGCGGTGGGAGCGCAGCGTGGGAGCGACGCCCTCGGGTAGGCGCGGCGGCTCCTGCATGATCGCCACGCCCGCATAGGTGCCGTCGTCGTTCACGGTGATCTCCGGTCGCATGAGGTTGACCCCCGAGGTCTGCAGCCACTCGGCGGTCCACCCCGACAGGTCGCGCCCGGACGCCGCCTCCAACTCGCTCAGCAGGTCGTTGAGCTCGGTGTTACCCCACGCATGCTTGGTGAAGTAGACGTTGATGCCTCGGTTGAAGTTGTCCTCGCCGACCCACGCCACCAACTGGCGAAGTGCGGATGCACCCTTGGCGTAGGTGATGCCATCGAAGTTCACGCGCACCGCGTCGAGATCAACCATGTCGGCCGCGATGGGATGAGTGGACGGCAACTGGTCCTGCCGGTAGGCCCAGGCCTTGCGCAGGTTGCCGAACGTCGTCCAGGCATCGGAATAGCGCGTCGCATGGACGTTGGCGTGATGCGCGGCCCACTCGGCGAAGGACTCGTTCAGCCACAGGTCGTCCCACCACTTCATGGTGACCAGGTCGCCGAACCACATGTGTGCCATCTCGTGCAAGATCGTGTTGGCGCGCTGCTCGTAGGCGGCATCGGTGACGCGCGAACGAAACACCATGTCCTCAAGGAACGTGACGCAGGCGGCGTTTTCCATAGCTCCGGCGTTGAACTCCGGCACGAACAGTTGGTCGTACTTGCCGAAGGGGTAGGGAATGCCGAACTCGTCCTCGAAGAACGCGAAGCCCTGCTTGGTCAGCAGGAAGATGTCGTCGGGGTCGAGGAACTCGGACAGCGAGGCCCGGCAGAAGATCCCGAGGGGATACGTGCCGAACTTCCCGGTGTAGGAGTCGCGCACAACGTAGTAGGGGCCGGCGACAAGCGCGGTGATGTAGGTCGAGATCGGCGGCGTCGGCGCGAAGTCCCACCGCGCTGCACCATCGCCGAGTGCGACGGGCTCGGGCGTAGGGGAGTTGCTGATGACCTGCCAGTGGTCGGGCGCGGTGACATGGAGGGTGAACGGGGCCTTGAGGTCGGGCTGCTCGAAGCAGGCATACATGCGCCGCGCGTCTGCCGACTCGAACTGCGTGTAGAGGTAGACCTCGTCGTCGACGGGGTCTACGAAGCGATGCAGGCCCTCACCCGTGCGCATATAGGCGCACTTTGCGCGCACGATCAGGACATTGGCGACCTCGAGATCGTCGAGTTGGATGCGGGCCCCGTTGTAGACGGCCTTCGGGTCGAGTTCGCGACCGTTGAGGTTGACCGACGTCACCTCGGGCGCGACGAGGTCGATCCAGGTGGAGGTGCCGGGAGCACGGCAGCCGAAGGCCACCGTGGTCACGCAGCTGAACGTGTCGGGACCGGTGGTCAGATCGAGGTCAACGTCGTAGCCATCGACGGAAACCAACTGGGAGCGGGCGCCGGCTTCGGCGCGAGTGACATTGAGATCTGCGGGCACGGCGTCATCCTGGCATGGCCGGATTTGGTCCCGGTGGGTACCGTCGCCCCATGAGCGATCGCGTAGTCGTGGACTTTTGGTTCGATCCGATCTGCCCCTGGGCCTGGATCACCTCCCGCTGGATGCTCGAGGTGGAGAAGGTGCGTCCGGTGCAGGTGCGCTGGCACGTGATGAGCCTGGCGGTGCTCAACGAGGGTCGCGAGGTGCCTCCGGAGTACGCCGACCTGATGCTGACGGCCTGGGGGCCGGTGCGCACCATCATCGCCGCGCAGCGTGACTATGGCGACGACATGGTCGGGCACCTCTACACCGACATCGGCACTCGCATTCATCTCCAGGGCGAGGACTACGTGACCGCGGTTCAGCACGCCATTCGCGGGCTCGCACTGCCGGACGCCTTGCTCGACGCTGCAACGTCGCAGGAGTTCGATGCCGAACTGCGTGCGAGCCACGCCGAGGGAATCGGTCTCGTCGGCGAGGACGTCGGCACGCCGGTGATTGCGGTGCCGGATTCCGACGGCAACCGCGTTGCCTTCTTCGGCCCGGTGATCACACCGGCGCCCAAGGGAGAAGCGGCGGGCAAGCTGTGGGACGGCGTCCTGCTCGTGGCGGGCACGCCCGGCTTCTTCGAGCTCAAGCGCACCCGCACCGTCGACCCGTCCTTCGACTAGGACATGCGAAGGGGGCGGGATGGATGACCATCCCGCCCCCTTCGGCGTTGCTCAGCGGTGCAGGTCGAAGCGATCGAGCTCCATGACCTTGGTCCACGCCGCGGCGAAGTCGCGGACGAACTTCTCCTTGGCGTCGGCGCTGCCGTACACCTCCGACAGGGCCCGCAGCTCGGAGTTGGATCCGAAGATCAGATCGGCGCGGGTGGCGTTCCACTTGGGGGCGCCGGTCGCGCGATCGCGGCCCTCGAACGTCTGCTCCGTGTCGTCGGTCGGCGTCCACACAGTGTCGATGTCGAGCACGTTGACGAAGAAGTCATTCGTCAGCACGCCCGGCGTCTTGGTGAACACGCCGTAGTCGGAGCCGTCGAAGTTGGCACCGAGCGCGCGCATGCCGCCCACGAGCACCGTCATCTCCGGCGGGGTCAGGGTGAGCAGGCAAGCCTTGTCGACCAGCAGCTTCTCCGACGGGGCCGCCAGACCCTTGCTGAGGTAGTTGCGGAATCCATCGGCCGCCGGATCCAGCACCTCGAACGACTCGATGTCGGTCTGCTCCTGCGTGGCGTCGCCGCGACCCGGGGTGAATCGCACCGACACGTCGACGCCCGCGGCTTTGGCCGCCTTCTCGACCGCCGCGGTGCCACCGAGGACGATGACATCGGCGATGGAGACCTGCGCGCCGCCCTTGGCATTGAAGGCCTGCTGGATGCCCTCGAGGACCCCGAGCGCCTTCGCGAGCTCAGGGGGATTGTTGGCCTCCCAGCCGTTCTGCGGCGCCAGGCGCACGCGGGCGCCGTTGGCACCGCCGCGCTTGTCGGTACCGCGGAACGTCGACGCCGACGCCCACGCGGTGAGCACCAACTGGCTCACCGATAGTCCGGAGCCGAGAATCGCCTCCTTGAGGGCCGCGATGTCAGCAGCGCCGATCGTCGGCGTGGGAGCCGCCTGGACGGGGTCCTGCCAGATGAGGGCCTCCTTGGGCACCTCGGGTCCGAGCAGGCGGATCTTCGGGCCCATGTCGCGGTGGGTGAGCTTGTACCAGGCGCGCGCGAACGCATCGGCGAACTCCTGCGGGTTGTCCTTGAAGCGTCGCGAGATGGGCTCGTAGATCGGATCCATGCGCAGCGCGAGGTCGGTCGTCAGCATGACCGGCGTGTGCGTCTTCGACGGATCGTGCGGATCGGGCACCGTGCCGGCCGCTGCGCCACCCTTGGGGATCCACTGCTTGGCACCCGCGGGGCTCGTCGTGAGCTCCCACTCGTGAGCGAACAGCGTCTCGAAGTAGCCGTTGTCCCAGACCGTCGGCGTGGAGTTCCAGGCACCCTCCAGGCCCGACGTGATGGTGTCGTCGCCATTGCCGGTGCCGAAGGAGTTCTTCCAGCCCAGGCCCATCTGCTCGATGGGGGCGCCCTCGGGCTCGGGGCCGACGTACTTGTTGGGGTCGGCGGCGCCATGCGTCTTGCCGAAGGTGTGCCCACCGGCGATGAGGGCGACCGTCTCCGCGTCGTTCATCGCCATGCGGCCGAAGGTCTCGCGGATATCGCGCGCGGAGGCCAGCGGATCGGGGTTGCCGTTGGGGCCCTCGGGGTTGACGTAGATGAGGCCCATCTGGACAGCCGCGAGGGGGTTCTCGAGCTCGCGATCGCCGCGGTAGCGGTCGTCGGCCAGCCACTCCTGCTCAGAGCCCCAGTAGGTCTCGTCGGGCTCCCACACGTCGGCGCGACCGCCGCCGAAGCCGAAGGTCTTGAAGCCCATCGACTCGAGTGCGACGTTGCCGGTGAGGATCATCAGGTCAGCCCACGACAGTTTGTTGCCGTACTTGGCCTTGATCGGCCACAGCAGGCGACGCGCCTTGTCGAGGTTGGCGTTGTCGGGCCAGCTGTTCTGCGGTGCGAAGCGCTGCAGGCCGGAGCCGCCGCCGCCACGACCGTCGGTGGTGCGGTAGGTGCCGGCGCTGTGCCACGCCATGCGAATGAAGAAAGGTCCGTAGTGGCCGTAGTCGGCGGGCCACCAGGACTGCGAGTCGGTCATCAGGGCCGTGAGGTCGGCCTTCACCGCGGCGAGGTCGAGGCTCTCGAACGCCGTCGCGTAGTCGAAGCCAGCGTCCATGGGATCGGATGCGGGCGGGTTCTGGCGCAGGATCGACAGGTCCAGTCGATTGGGCCACCAGTCGCGGTTGTAGGTGCCCTGCGACGCGTCGCGGTTGAACGGGCACTTGCTCTCGTCGGACATCTTCCTTCTCTCCTCTTGTTGCGGTGCTATCGCTGAATCGTTGACTCGTGGGTGGGGCGGGCATCCTGGCTGGCACACGCGGGGCAGCGACCCCAGTAATTGACCTCTGCCTCGTCGATCGCAAAGCCCATGTCGCTGTGCGCCGTCAGGCAGGGGGTGTAGCCGACTGCGCAATCGACGTCGACAACGCACCCGCAGTCGCGGCAGATCAGGTGGTGGTGGTTGTCACCGACGCGTGTCTCGAAGCGCGCTGACGAGCCTGCTGGCTGAATGCGGCGCACGATGCCGGACTCGACAAGGGTGTTGAGTGCGTCGTAGACGGACTGACGTGAGATCGATCCGATGTCGGCGCGGGCCACGTCGGCGACCGCATCGGCCGTCGCGTGCGGATGGGCTGACACCGCCCGGAGGACGGCGATCCGCTGGGCGGTCACCTGCAGCCCTTGAGCGCGCAGGAGTTCGGCAGGGTCGGTCACGTCGCTGAACCTACCCCCGGTCCTGGACGCCGTCAAAAGGTGGGATCGGTCAAGACCGGTCAGGCGCAGATCCTCATGGGCCGCCCCACGGCATCGCGGGGCACCTCTCCGTGGGGGAGCGTCATCGCCTCCCCGGTGACGATCCGAGCCGCCGACCAGGCACAGGCCAGCGCGTCGAGCCCGTCATCGCCGTACGCCGGGTCCGCGAGGTCGGGCAGCCATCGACGCAGGAGTTCTAGCCGCACGTCGCGCCCGGCCGGGGTCTTCTTCTTCTCGTCGAGCGGGTGGCCGTTCATGAGCGCGAAGGCCATCTCGGGGTGGCACTCGACCAGACGCGGATCATCGGCGAGGGCGTCCACTTCCGCGATGGCCCCCAGCAGGTTCCAGGTCTGCTTCGACAGTGACTTGCCGGAGACCGAGAGCGCCGCCTCGCAGGCGGCCGCGTAGTCATTCGCGTGCGCGAGAGCTGCGCGCGGAGGTGCCGGGAAGACCCGACTGCCGTGGGGCTGCAGGAGCTTGCGGGCCGCCATGTCACAGGTGCGCGGGGCATCGTCGGAAAGCCCGATCGGCATGTCGATCGCGATGATGGCGAGGTCGGCTGCCAGCGCCGGACGCAGCGGGGCGACGTACTCGAGCGACTCCAGGCGCGGTGAGCTCGTGATGTCGACGGTGGCCACCACCCAGCCGCCTCGACGACCGTCAACACCTGCGACTGCGACCATGCCGGAAGCCTGGCACACTCGCGCAATGCCCGAGGGACACGTCGTCCACCGCCAGGCGCGGCGTATCAATCGCGCCTTCAAGGGGCAGCAACTCGAGATCTCGAGCCCCCAGGGCCGCTTCGACGCGGGTGCCACGTTGCTCGACGGCACGACCTTGCGCACGGCGGATGCGCTCGGCAAGCACCTGCTCGTGGACTTCGACGACGATCGCACGCTGCACGTGCACCTCGGCCTCTACGGCAAATGGACGTTCGGCAAGGGCGAAGCTCCTGAACCGCGTGGGCAGATTCGCCTGCGCATGCAGGGCAGCGACACCTACGCCGACCTTCGCGGACCGACGGCGTGCGAGGTGCTCGAGCCCGATCAGGTCGCGGCCCTTGTCGAGCGCATCGGGCCCGACCCCATCCGCCCAGACGCCGACCCCGAGCGCGCCTGGCGGCGCATCCAGCGCAGCCGCGCACCCATCGGTGGCTTGCTCATGGACCAGACCGCATTCGCGGGCGTGGGCAATATCTATCGAGCCGAGGCCCTCTACCGCGCGGGTATCGATCCCTATCGCCCAGGCCACGAGGTCAGCCGCGCGGAGTTCGATGGCATGTGGGGTGACCTGGTCGTGTTGATGCGCGACGGCGTACGCCGAGGCCGCATCGACACGGTTCGCGAAGAGCATTCGCCGCGAGCGATGGGGCGATCGGCCCGTCGCGATCGGCATGGCGGGGAGGTCTACGTGTATCGCCGCGAGGGGCAGCCGTGCCTGGTCTGCGGCGATGAGGTCGCGTGGTCGGACCTCGCGGGGCGCAATCTCTACTGGTGCCCTACGTGCCAGCGGTCGTGACCTGCGGATGACGGATGCCCGGATGGCCGGGCGGGAGCGTCTTCTTGATCACCCACCACGACGCGGCAATGGTCAGCGCGACGAGTCCGTAGAAGAGGAACGGTGTGGCACCCAGCCAGGCAAGTTGGCCGGCCTGGATGAGCGGCACCTGGATGGCCGCGCGTACGAGGCTGAGAATCGCCCACAGCCACGTCACGCGCGAATAGGCCTTGAGGAGGTCGGGGTCCTGGCGCCAGCGCATGCCGGTGCCCATGACCGGGCCGATGATGACGCCCATGAGCGGGCGCTTGATGAGGATCGATCCCGCGAACACCAGCGCGCTGAGGATGTTGGCGAGCACGCGGATCTGGAAGAAACCCAGTGGATCGTCCTGGTAGGCGGCGAAGAGAGCGGCGATCGCGACGCCAACAAGTCCGGACAGCACCCGGATGGGCTTCTCGCGGCGGGCGATCTTGATCCCCGCCAGCACCACGGCCACCCCGAGAGCGACGACCACCGCCACCGTGAGGTTGCTCCCTGACGCGAAGTAGGCCAGGACGAACAGGACCGTGGGTGCCATCGATTCGACGGCCCCCCAGGGACCGCCGAGGAGCACATTGAGCGGGTGGCGGACGTCGACGTTGTCGCCGGATTCCTGCGGCCGCTCCTCACTCACTCCGTCAGGGTATCGCCGCGCCTTCGCTCGATCGGAGGACGTACGGTGTCCCCATGAGTTTTCGCGCCCTTCGTGTCCTCGTCCCTGTCGCCTTCGCGATGGCGGTCCTTCCCGCTGCACCGGCCATGGCCGCTCCCGCTGCGTCCGATGGCGCCATCGTCGACGTGACCCCCACGACAGCCACTCTCAACGCGAGCAAGCGCCACGAGGAGTTCTTCACCGTCTCGTTCCAGGCGGAGGCAGGCGAGACGAGATACGTCGCTACGGATCTGGTGATCAATGACGCCAAGAAGACCGCGCCTAGTGAGCTCTACGTTGGCGTGACGCTGTCGTGCACCAGCCCATCCGGCGTGGTCTCGTCGGCGGGCACCGGGCGCAATGTGTGGCCGGCGGCCCCCGACTTCGCCATCCCGGTGGGATTCGTGCTCAACACCGATGTTGCGGGCACCTACAACTGTCAGGCCGACGTCATGATGTGCGATCCCGGCAACTGCGAATCTCCTACGGGTAAGGGCGTGGTGAGCATCGTCACGCAGAAGATGAATCCGAAGCAGTACTCCCTGCTTTACGTGAGCACGGCCCTTCCGGCATGGGCGGACGCCGTGGAGGTCCCGGCCAAGAAGGACCTGCTCATCAAGGCTGGGCAATCGCAGACGTTGACGACCACCTTCGACGTGGGTGAAGCGCTGCCCGATGC
>NBNH01000436.1 GCA_004379115.1 Actinomycetales bacterium mxb001 | reverse complement strand
CGCCTACCTCGGCGATGCCCGCAGCAACATGGGCAACTCGATCCTGGTCACCGGCGCCATGATCGGCGCAGACGTGCGCATCGTCGCGCCGGAAGCGCTCTGGCCCTCCGCAGACGTACGCCGCGCCGCCGAGGAACGCGCCGCACAGACGGGTGCACGACTGCTGCTCACCGAGGATGTCACCGAAGGCGTCACGGGTGCGCAGTTCGTGCACACCGACGTATGGGTCTCAATGGGCGAGCCCTCCGAGGTGTGGGCTCAGCGCGTCGAACTCCTGCGCCCCTACCGCGTGGATTCCTCCGTCATGGCGCTCACCGGGCGTTCCGACGCGAAGTTCATGCACTGCCTGCCCGCCTTCCACGACGAGTCCACCGTCGTGGGGCGCACCGTGGCCGAGGAGTTCGGGCTGCGGGGCGGCGTCGAGGTCAGCGATGAGGTGTTCGAGTCACCGGCCAGCGTCGTCTTCGATCAGGCCGAGAACCGCATGCACACCATCAAGGCCGTGCTCGTCGCGACCCTGACCTAGCGCTCGCGTACTACGCCTGGAGTCGGGTGCGGAGGGCATCGAGCTGGTCCCGCAACTGCCCCGGCACCCGGTCGCCGAACTTCGCGTAGTACTGCTCGGTGAGATCAGCCTCAGCGAGCCACGAGTCGGCGTTCACGTCGAAGAGTTCGACCAACTGATCAGCCGAGATGTCGAGGCCCTCGAGGTCGAGTTCGCCGGCCGACGGGATGCGGCCGACAGGAGTGTCGACAGCATCAGCCTGTCCCTCGACGCGACGCACGATCCATTCGAGGACTCGTGAGTTGTCTCCGAAGCCCGGCCAGATGTAGCGGCCGTCCTTGTCCTTGCGGAACCAGTTGACCTGGTAGATCTTCGGCAACTTGTCGGGCGAGGTGAACTGGCCGATCTTGAGCCAGTGCGCCCAGTAGTCGGCCATGTTGTAGCCGCAGAAAGGCAGCATGGCGAAGGGGTCGCGTCGCAACTCGCCCACGCTGCCCTC
>NBNH01000435.1 GCA_004379115.1 Actinomycetales bacterium mxb001 | reverse complement strand
GTGCAGGGGAGTGGCACTGCGCTGCCATTCCCTGACGGGTCCTTTGACGTGGTCTACTCCTCCAACGTCCTGGAGCATGTGGCAGATCCCTGGGCCATGGCCGATGAGATGGTGCGCGTCACACGTATCGGCGGAACCGTCGTGTGCTCCTACACGCTGTGGTGGGGGCCCTGGGGCGGACACGAGACGGCGCCGTGGCACCTACTGGGTGGCCAGCACGCCGCGCGCCGCTATGAGCGCAAGCATCGTCGTCGGCCGAAGAACGTCTTTGGCGAGAGTCTCTTCCCGATCACGGCAACTGCGGGGGTGCGTTGGGCCCGGGGGCGTCAGGACGCCGAGATCCTCGAGATCGTCCCGCGCTATTTGCCCGGCGTGCTGTCGTGGGTCTCGCGTGTGCCCGTCGTCCGCGAGGTCGCCTGTTGGAATCTGGTCATCGTGTTGCGGCGCAGGGGTGGTCGTGACGATCGCTGACGTTGACTCGCCCTCATCAGCGCCGCCTGATGACCGGCCTCCCACGGACCCCCGGCTTGTCCACCGCGTGCGATTGGTGGCGGTGTGCGTCCTGCTGTCGGCACTTGCCTTCATTCAAGATCCCGGCCGCGTAGCGGCGGATACCAAACTGGATCTGGGTGTCGACCCCGCAGGCTTTCTCGGTCGCGCCCTGAATCTGTGGGAACCGCTCGGGTTCTTCGGCCAGCTGCAGAACCAGGCCTATGGCTACCTCTTTCCTGTCGGTCCTTTCTTCCTCGTGGGAGATCTCGCTGGACTCCCTGCGTGGGTGACCCAGCGCCTGTGGTGGTCTCTCCTTCTCATCGCGGCATTCCTCGGTGTCGTGCGCCTTTCTCGATACCTCGGCATCGGTTCCCCGGTCGCCCGCATTGCTGCGGGCCTGGCGTACGCACTCGCGCCCCGCATGGTGACCGAGATCAGCGTGGTGTCCGTCGAGGTGCTGCCCTATGCGATGGCGCCCTGGGTGGTGATCCCCCTCGCCGCTGCTGCCGCGGGTCGGCTGGGGTCTCGCCGCGCGGCGGCCCTCAGTGGTGTCGCGGTGCTCTGTGCAAGCGGGGTCAACGCCGTTGCCACGGTGGCGGTCCTCCCGCTTGGCGCCTGGTGGATCGTCACCCGCTGGCGTGGGCGAGCGCGGTTGTCGATGCTCGCGTGGTGGTGCCTATCGGTCGCCCTCGCCTGCCTGTGGTGGGCCATCCCGCTCCTGCTGCTGGGGCAGTACTCGCCCCCGTTCCTCGACTGGATCGAGTCGTCCTCGGTCACCACCCTGGTCACGACTCCCGACACGGTCCTGAGGGGTACGTCGCATTGGGTGGCCTACGTGGTCGAAGCCGGAGGTCCGACCTGGCCCGGGGGCTTCCAACTGGTCGCGATGCCGGCCCTGATCGTCATCACGGGGCTCGTCGCCGCCCTGGGGCTCACCGGGCTCGCCCTGCGCAGCTCGCGCTATCGCCTCTTCCTGGTCGGTTCGCTCATCCTCGGCTTCGTGCTCGTCTCGATGGGACACGTGGGCGATGTGAACGGCATCGCCAGCGAAACCTTGCGCGCGCTACTGGATGGGGCACTTGCTCCGCTGCGCAACACCCACAAGTTCGATCCGCTCATCAGACTTCCACTGGCCATCGGCGTGGGCTTCCTCGCCCAACGACTGCTCGGCGTGCGAGGCGAGGCGTGGCGCCGCGCTGGTGTGGCGACCCTCATCGCACTGGTAGTCCTGGGGGCGTGGCCCATGCTGACCGGGACCTTGAGCCGCGACCGCAGCTACGAATCGATTCCCGCGTACTGGGCTGAGGTGGCCGATTGGCTCGCCGACGCGGAGCCATCGGGACGCGCCCTCATCGTGCCCGGGTCGTCATTCGGCATCTACTCCTGGGGGCGCACGCAGGACGAGCCGCTTCAGCCACTGGCAAGCACGCCTTGGGCGGTCCGGGACGCGGTGCCCCTCTCCAGCGCCGGCAATATTCGGTGGCTGGACGCCATCCAGGAGCGACTGGACAGCGGACGAGGCTCGCCGGGGCTTGCTGACGCTTTGGCCCGAGCGGGTGTGCGCTACATCGTGCTGCGCAATGATGTCGATGCGCGGCGCAGCGATTCACCGCGATCGGTCCTGCTACGCCAGGCGCTGTTCCGTTCGGGGGGCTTCACCCCGGTGGCCGGCTTCGGACCCGCGCTCACCCCGTATCGCACGGAGACGACCGTGGTGGACAACGGGCTGCAGGACACGACGGCCGCCGTGGAGATCTGGGAGGTCGAGAGCCCCTATGCGGCTGAGGACTTCCGCGTGTGGCTGCGCGATGCCCAGGACGTCATCGTGGCGAGCGGTGCGGCCGAATCGGTGATCGACCTGGCTGATGCTGGCGTGCTTGGTAGCGCCGGTGTCGTCATGGGCGGTGACGAGGCACCCCTCGTCGACTCTGGTGTGCGGGTAACTGAAGCGGTTACCGATGGCTTCCTGCGAACCGAGGTTGGCGTGGGACGGTCACGCGACAACCGGTCGGAGGCGATGACCGCTGACCAGGCGTTCCGTCAGGAGCGTCGTGTCCACGACTTCTATCCGGTCGATCCTGATGGCCGGCAGGCGGTGGCCGAATTCATCGGCGGGCGAGCAAGCGCGTCGTCCAGTGGAAGCGATCCCACGGCCCTGCGAGCGCGTGATCCCGCTGCTTCTCCGTGGTCTGCGATGGACGGTGACCCCCTGACGGCCTGGGTGTCGGGCGATCTCGATCCGGGAGTCGGACAGTGGTGGCAGATGGAGTCTGACGACGAGTTCGCCATCGACCGCGTTGGCGTTCGCTTTCTGGTGGGCGGCGTGGCTGGCACAGCACCAACCGAGGTCACGGTCACCACTGACGCCGGTGAGATCACAGTGCCTGTCTCTCCCACCGATCGACGCCAGTTCCTCCCGATGCCGGAGGGACCCACGCGGCACGTGCGGCTCACCCTGGCCGCCGTCGAGGGGGGAGGACCCGGTGAGGCCTTCGGCATCAGCGAGGTCAGCCTGCCGGTCGACGTTCGACGCACGGTTCGCACAGCGGGCGTGGCCGATGGCGGCCCCATCGTGCTGACGGCCCGGCGGGGGGAGGCCTCGTCGTGCGTGGCAGTGTCCGGACAACTGGTTTGCTCGTCGGTGCTCGGCCGGGCGGGGGAGGAGCGGTCAGGAATCTCTCGAACGGTGACGGTGGCAAGCGCAGGCGACTACCGAGTGAGCGTCGCGGTGCGACCTCGGCCCGGCGTGGGCCTGGACGCGCTACTCGAGCCGATCTTCGCGGCTTCGCCGATGGCGTCGGCGTCGAGCGTGGCCACCAGCGATCCTGCATCGCGGCCGCAGGCGGCCGTCGATGGCGTCGAATCCACCTCGTGGATTGCGTCACCGCTGGATGAGCGCCCGGAGCTGATCATTCGATGGGACGAACCCCGGCAGGTGCGCGGTGTCCAGATCCTGGTGAGCCCCGATCTGCCAGCCTCCCGGCCCCTGACCGTGACAGCTTTTGCTGGCGGATTGCAGACCACGGGCGTGGTCACCGGGTCGGGTGTGTTGACCGTGCCACCCGTCACGACCGATCGCCTGCGCCTGCGATTCGACAACACCGCAGCCGTGCGCAGCCTGGATCCCGTCACAGGGTCGTTCACCACGTTGCCCGTGGGGGTCAATGAGGTGAAGGTCTTCGGCACGCTCGACATCCTGACGGGTCCTCGACTGTTCGACAGCGTGTCAGTGCCGTGTGGATTCGGCCCCGAGATCGTCATCGATGACAAGGCTGTACGCGAGACCTCGGTCGATGCCACCGTCACCCGAGTGCTCATCGACGATCGCCTCAGCGC
>NBNH01000434.1 GCA_004379115.1 Actinomycetales bacterium mxb001 | reverse complement strand
CCGGTGGACCAGCCGCCGAGGAAGGGCACCGGCGTCACCGCCGTCGGATCGATACCCGGGATCGTCGCATCGCTCATGCCCGCGACGCTATCGCGCGGGGCGCGGCCTCCTGCGGCAGGATCCATCCATGGACTTCGCTATCCCTGAGGAGCTCACCGCCCTGCGCCAGTCCTTCGCCGCCTTCCTCGAGCGCGAGGTGCGCCCGCTCGAGGAGGAGTACGGCCGGGAGTTCTGGGGAGAGGCCCCCGATCGCGACAGGCTCGGCCCCATCGTTCGCCAGGTCACCCAGCGCAGTGCCGATGAGGGCTTCTACGCGGCCTACATGCCCGAGGAGGCCGGCGGCCAGGGACTCTCCGTGCTCGGCACGACCCTGCTGGTCGAAGACGCCGCGCGTTCGGGAATGCGCCTGGCGATGGCCGTCATTGCGCCGCCCAACCCCGCGGGTCCGTCACCGCTGCTGCTGAAGCTCCCGCATCATCTCTGGGACGACTACGTCTACCCGGTCGTGGCCGGCAAGAAGACGATGTGCTTCGCGCTCACCGAGCCCGAGGCCGGCAGCGATGCCCAGTCCATTCGGACCAAGGCAGTACGCGAGGGCGACGAATGGGTCATCACCGGCCATAAGCACTACATCACCAACGGCGAGCACGCTGACTTCGCGATCGTCTTCGCTGTCACCGACGCCGAGAAGCGAGCGGCAGGCGGCATCACGGCCTTCGTGGTTCCCGCCGACCAGTTCCGCCGAGGCAAGCTCCAGTGGAACATCTCCGACTGGCATCCCAGCGAACTGTTCTTCGACGGCGCCCGCGTGCCCGCCGACCACGTCATCGGCGAGGTCGGCATGGGCTTCTTCGAAGCGATGGCGTTCTTGAACTCCGGTCGCGCCTACATCGGGGCGCACGCCCTCGGCCTGGCCGAGTGGTCGCTCGACGCCGCCGTTGACCACGCGCAAAAGCGCACGGCCTTCGGCAAGCCGCTGTCCAAGAACCAGGGCGTGTCCTTCCCGCTCGCGCGCAGCAAGGCCGACATCGAGGCCATCCGCTGGCTCGTCTACCACCTCGCCTGGCGCGTCGACACCGAAGGCGACGCCCTTGCCATCATGGGCGACGCCTCCATCACGAAGTTCTTCGCCACCGAGCACGCCTACGAAATCGCCGACCGCGCCGTTCAGGTCCTCGGCGGAATGGGGATCATGCGCGAGGGGCCGGTCGAGCGCGTCCTTCGCCACCTGCGCATGCTGCGCGTGGTCGAGGGCGCGAGCGAGGTTCAACTCCTCGTCATCGCCCGCACGCTCGGGCTCTAGGTCAGCGCTCGTCGAGGTCGTCGCCGGCGGCGACATCGCCGATCTCGATGATCGTCAGGTCGGCCGAGTGATCGCGGAGGTAGTCGCGCGCGCCTCGGTCACCCACGGCCGCGGCCGTGACGCCGGCGACATGCTCCGCGCCGATGACCACGGGGTGTCCGCGCTCACCATCGAACGCCCCCTGGGCCAGCCGCGCGGGCGAGTCGACGAATCGCCGGATGGCCGCCCCCGTCATGCCCGGCAGATCGACGAGCGTCACCACCACGCGATCGGCATCGAGGGCGGCCAGCCCGGCACGCAGGGATGAGCCCATGCCCGCTGACCAGTCGTCATTGACGACGACCTGCGCATCCGGCACGTCACCGATCCAGGCACCCAGGACGACGACCACGGGATCGCAGCCACCCTCGCGCAACACGCGCACGGCACGGTCAACCAGGCGCTCACCGTCGACGATCGCGGGAGCCTTCGGGCCGCCGAAGCGGCGACCTTCGCCCGCGGCCAGGACCAGGCCCGCGGCAGGCACTAGCGCGGTGCTCCCGGATGGATCGGGCCCGACGTCGATGTCAGTCGGTCACCAGAGCCACCCCAGCGATCCTGGATGACCTCGGCGGCGATGGAGATCGCGGTCTCCTCCGGCGTGCGCGCGCCGAGATCGAGGCCGATCGGTGAATGCAGGCGCGCGAGTTCCTCGTCGGTCATGCCCGCTTCCTTCAATCGACGCAGGCGATCGTCGTGTGTGCGCCGCGATCCCATCGCCCCGACGTAGCCGGCATTCGTGCGCAGGGCAACCTGGAGAGCGGGGACGTCGAACTTCGGATCATGGGTCAGCACGCAGATGACGGTGCGGGGATCGACCGGCTGGCCAGCGAGCCACCGGTGCGGCCAGTCCACGACGACCTCGTCGGCGTCGGGGAAACGTCGCGGAGTCGCGAAGATCTCGCGGGCATCGCAGACGGTGACGCGAAAACCCAGCACCTTCCCCACGCGACACAGCGCCGCGGAGAAGTCAATGGCGCCGAAGATGTACATGCGTGGAGGCGGCGCCAGGCTCATCACGAACACGTCGAGTCCGTCACCCAGCCGCTCGCCGTCGGGTCCGTAGTGCAGAAAGCCTGTCGTTCCCGACTCGAGCATGCCGAGCGCATCGGCGCCCACGGTGGCATCGAGGCGCTCAGTGCCCAGGCTTCCCTGGGTGCTCCCGGGTCGGATCACCAGGTGCCGACCCAGCGGCCCGCCCTCGGGGCTTCGCACGATGGTCGCGATCGCGACGGGCTCTTCGGCCTCGACGCTGCGCGCAATGCCAGGCAGCTCGGGCCAGGTGCTGGCGTTGACCTGCTCGACGAAGACCTCGAGGATGCCGCCACAGGTCAGTCCGACGGCGAACGCATCGTCGTCACTGACGCCGTAGGTCTCATAGCGAGGCTGTCCGTCATCGAGGACTTCATGGCCGAGGTCGTAGAGCGCCCCTTCGACGCAACCCCCGCTGACCGATCCGATGGCCTCCCCGCCGGTCGTGACGATCATCGAGGCGCCAGCGGGTCGGGGGGCCGAGCGCCAGGTGCGCACCACCGTGGCCATGGCACAGGGCTCATCACGCTCGTAGGCGGCGACGAGTTCGCCGAGGATTTCACGCATTCCCCGGCCCCCTTTCGGTGAACCTGTGTGGCAGGACGTGCTGGCGAGACCAATAATGGCCCAATGCTGACGACAGGCGAATCGGCCCAGCCCGTCAGGGGCGGCCTCGCCCGCCCGACGGACCAGGCCATCCGCCTGGCGGACGTCGTCAGCGAGCCCATCTCCGCCGCCGCGCTCGCCTCGCTCGTCAACGACACCGCAGCCGGCGCCACCGTGACCTTCTCCGGCGACGTCCGCGACCACGACCATGGCCGCGTCGTCGAGCGCCTCGAATACGAGGCGCATCCCAGTGCCGCCCAGGTGCTCGCAGAGGTGGCCACCGACGTGGCCTCGCGCTACGACCTCATCGCGCTCGCGGTAGTGCATCGGGTCGGCCCGCTCGCCATCGGCGACTGCGCGCTGGCCGCAGCAGTGAGTGCCGCCCATCGCGGAGAGGCCTTCGCCGCGTGCACTGCACTCGTCGACGAGGTCAAAGCGCGTATCCCGGTCTGGAAGCACCAGTACTTCGATGACGGCACCGACGAGTGGGTGAACTGCGCATGAGCGATCACGACACCCGACTTGTCGACACCTACGGGCGCGGTCACCGCGACATGCGCGTGTCACTCACCGATCGCTGCTCCCTGCGCTGCACCTATTGCATGCCTGCCGACTTCGCCGACTGGATCCCCAGTGCCGAACTGCTCACCACCGACGAACTCATGACGGTACTCGAGGTCTCCATCGAGGAGGGCATCGACGAGGTGCGCCTCACGGGCGGCGAGCCGCTCCTGCGTCCCGATGCGGTCGACGTCGTGCGACGCATCAATGCCCTCCCCCGACCTCCGCGCGTATCCCTCACGACCAACGGGCTGCGCCTCGCCGCTCAGGCTGGCGCCCTGCGCGACGCGGGCTTGGAGCGGGTCAACATCAGCCTCGACACCCTCGATCGCGAACGCTTCAAGAAGATGACCCACCGCGACCGCTTGGACGACGTCCTCGCAGGACTGGCCGCGGCCAAGGCAGCCGGCCTGGCCCCGGTCAAGGTCAATGCCGTGCTCATGCCGGGAGTCAATGACGACGAAGCCGTTCCCATGCTGCGCCGCGCACTCGACGAGGGCTGGCGACTGCGTTTCATCGAGCAGATGCCGCTCGATGCTGGCGGCCTGTGGAACCGCGCGCGCATGATCACCGCCGAGCAGATCCTCGATGATCTCTCGACGGCATTCGACCTCACCCCGGTGCCCGTGCGCGGCTCCGCGCCCGCCGAGGAGTTCTTCGTCAACGGCGGACCCGAGACCGTGGGCATCATCGCCAGCGTGACGCGTCCCTTCTGCGGCAACTGCGATCGCATGCGCCTGACCGCCGACGGTCAGTTGCGCAATTGCCTCTTCGCTAGCGACGAGACCGACCTGCGGGTGATCTTGCGCGACCCCGACCTGTCTGACGCCGACATCCGCGAAGGCATTCGCGCACGCCTTCACTCGAGCGTCACTGCCAAGTTGCCGGGCCACGGCATCAACGACCCCACGTTCATCCAGCCTCCGCGCCCCATGAGCGCGATCGGCGGCTAGCCGCCGGCGAAGGGCGGCAGTACGTCGATCCGAACACCCGGCGCGATGGTCGTCTGCGGGTCGGCGGTGGCCACGCCATCGACGAGGGTCGAGCACCGCTCGAGCACCGTGGCCAGTCCTGGGTATTGGGTGGTCGCGTCCGCTAGAACATCACCCAGGGAGCCGGCGCTCGCCTCGATGACCTTCACGCCCGCGGCTGACCGGGCAGCCGCATAGAGGTGGACCTCAACGGGTCGCGAGATGCCGGTCATGGGTCTAGTGTCCAGGGTCAGGAGGGGTTGATGTTGCACCCCCGCCACCGGTCGCCTCTCGGGAGTCGTCAATGGACCTGAACAACTCGTTCGTCGTACCCGCTGACATCGACACCGCCTGGAAGACCCTCCTCGACGTCGAAGCCATCGCCCCCTGCATGCCCGGCGCCACCCTCGAGTCAGTCGACGGCGACAACTTCACCGGGTCGGTCAAGGTCAAGCTCGGGCCGGTCAACATGACCTACGGCGGCAAGGCCCGCTTCCTCGAGAAGAACGAGGCTGAGCACAAGGCCGTCATCGAGGGCACCGGCAAGGAAACCCGCGGCTCCGGCACGGCCTCAGCGCTGGTGACCTGCCAACTCGTCAGCGAGGGCCCGCACCAGACCCGGGTCGACGTCGTCACCGACCTGACCGTGACCGGCAAGCCCGCCCAGTTCGGTCGCGGCGTCATGCAGGACGTAGCCGGGCGCATCATCGAGCAGTTCTCCGGCAACCTCGCCGCCACTATGACCGCGGGCGCTGCCGCCACGGCGAGTGTCGATTCAGGGTCCCCTGCCCCCTCGCCGACACCACTTCCGCAGGCCGCCGACAGCATCGACCTGCTCGGCACCGCCGGCGCACCGGTCCTCAAGCGCGCGATTCCCGCTGTCATCGCCATCGTCGCCGTCATCGGCATCATCTGGCTCATCGCCCGGCGTCGAGGCTGAGCGGGCTCGACGGGCGATGAACGCCAAGGCGCGCGCACTGCGCGAGACCACCGATCGCCTCCGTCAGGAGCGCGTGCCCTTCGTGCATGCCCGCGTGGTGCTCGCGGAGCGCCCCACCTCGGCCAAGCCCGGTGACGAGGCCATCGTGCTTGCCGATGGCACGATCGAGGGCTTCGTCGGCGGGCAGTGCGCCCTGGCCACCCTGCGCGCCCAGGGCCTCGCGGTCCTGGAGCGTCGCGAGAGCACGCTGCTGCGCATCGCACCGCATCCCGAGCCCGACCAGCCGGGCAAGACCGTCGTGCACAACCCCTGCCAGTCAGGGGGGACCCTGGAGATCTTCATGGAACCTGTGCTGCCCGCTCCGCTCGTTCGCGTCCTCGGCACGACGCCGATCGGCATCGCACTCGCCCAGGTCGGCGATGCCCTCGGCTACGACGTCCAGCCGTGGGACGCTGCCGACTCCAACGACCTGTCGTTCACCGACGCGGTCATCGTGGCCTCGCACGGCAACGGCGAGGAGGCTGTGCTCGAAGCCGCGGTGAAATCGGGCGTGCCCTACATCGGGCTCGTCGCCAGCCGCAAGCGCGGTGCCGCCGTCCTCCAGTCACTCGACCTCACCGACGACGAGAAGTCGCACATTCACACGCCTGCTGGCCTCAACATCGGCGCCCGCACCGCAGAAGAGGTCGCGCTGTCGATCCTCGCCGAGGTCATCGCCAATCGCGGCACGTCGGCTCGAGAGACCACCGCGGCTCCCTCGGTCGGCACTGCGGTCGATCCGGTGTGCCACATGGACGTCGTCATGGTCCCGAGTTCGCTGCATGCGGACGTCGACGGCACGACGTGGTGGTTCTGCTGCCAGGGCTGCCTCGATCGCTTCGTCGCCAACCCTGCAGCCTTTGCGAGCTCCTAGGACGCCATGCACGCCCACGACGACCTGGCGGACCTGCTGCCCGACATCCCCTCGTTGCAGGCATGTCTCGCCGATGCCGGCTACCTCGCCGAGCCAGGACTCGCGACGGCGCTGTTCTGCGCCGTGCGACTTCCGCAGCCGCTGCTCCTCGAAGGCGAGGCCGGTGTCGGCAAGACGCAGTCGGCCAAGGCCCTCGCCGAGATCCTGCAGACCCCGCTCATCCGCCTGCAGTGCTTCGAGGGCATCGATGCGGCCGAAGCCCTCTACGAGTGGAACTACCCGCGCCAACTCCTCGGCATTCGCGTCGCCGAGGCCCGCGGCAACGACGTAGCCGAGACCACTCTCTTCGGGCGCGAATACCTCATCGAAAGACCACTGCTCCAGGCCATCGAGCACCCCGGTCCGCGCCCAGCCGTGCTCTTGATCGACGAGGTCGATCGCGCCGACGAAGAATTCGAGGCGTTCCTGTTCGAACTCCTCGCCGAGTCCGCTGTCACGATCCCGGAGATCGGCACCTTGCGCGCCCACCACAAGCCGATCGTGATTCTCACCTCCAACCGCACCCGCGACCTGCACGACGCCTTGAAGCGTCGATGCCTCTACCACTGGATCGACTACCCGTCGCTGGAGCACGCCACCGAGATCGTGCGCATGCGCGTGCCCGAGGCCAAGGCCACCCTCGTCTCTGAGATCGCCGCTGCCGTCGCTCGGCTGCGCACGCTCGACGTCCAGAAGCCACCCGGCATCGCCGAGGCGATCGACTGGGTGCACGCCGCGGTCCTGCTGGGCGTGCAACAACTCGATGCCGACTCCGTGCAGCGAACCCTGGGCGCTGTCTTGAAGTACCGCGAGGACCATGAGGTTGCCCACGAGGCCGGTCTTGCCTGGGTGGCCGGTGCCTGAGTCCGCGCTCGGGCAGGCCGATCTCGCCGCCGTCGCCTCCGCGTTTGGGCACCAATTGCATGCGGCCGGCGTTCCGGTAACGCCCGAGCGCAGCGCGCGATTCGCCGAGACCGTCCTGCTCGCCCGACCGGTCACGATCGACGACGTCTACTGGCTCGGTCGCGTGAGCCTGCTGAGCGGCCAGGCGCAGATCCCGGTCTACAACGCGATCTTCGACCGCACATTTCGTGGCGTCGTGGACTTCAGCGAAGGATTGGCCATCGATCCCGACGCACCTCCCGCTCCGCCCGCCGCCCACAGCGAACGTCCACCCCGCGAGGGCGAGCCGGGACGTGAGAGCGACGGCGTTGCACCCGTCACGAGTGCGACCCCGGGATCCGATGCGCGGGCCGATGCCGACCTTGAAGACCGTTCCGTCCTAGCAGCGGCCAGCCCGGAGGAACGTCTCGGCCATCGTGACTTCTCCGAGTGTTCGCCCGACGAACTCACCCTGCTGCGCCAACTCGTCGAGCAACTTCCGCTGATCCCGCCCATGCGGCGGGGACGCCGCACCCGACGACACCCCTCAGGCGCGCGTCTCGACGTACGCGCGACCCTGCGCCGTGCGCACCGCAGCGGGGGCGACCCGGTCCGGCGCATTCGGCGACGCCACGTGCAACGTCCGCGACGCGTCGTGCTGATCGCCGATGTCTCCGGATCCATGGAGCCTTACGCTCGCGTCTACCTGCACCTGATGCGCGGCGCCGTACGCGCCCTCGGCGCCGAGTCCTTCGTGTTCGCCACGCGCCTGACGCGGCTCACTCGACACCTCGCGACGGGTGGCCCCGACTACGCCTACGCGAAGGTGTCCGAGGCAACCCCTGACTGGTCGGGCGGCACACGCATCGGCGAAGCACTCAACCGATTCCTCGACGAGCACGGCCGTCGGGGCATCGCGCGCGGAGCGGTTGTCGTCATCGTCTCCGACGGCTGGGAGATCGGCGACCCTGCCGACGTGGGCCGTGCCATGGAACGCCTGCGCCGGCTCGCCTACAGCGTCATCTGGGTCAATCCGCGGAGTGCGGCCGCCCAGTACGAGCCGTTGGCCGGCGGCATGGCCGCGGCGCTACCCCATGTCGATACCTTTCTCAGCGGGCATTCAGTGCGCGCACTCGGCGACGTGATGACCGCCATCCAGACCGCCAAGCGAGGGGAGCCACGACGTGGTTGAGGGTCGTCGCGCCATCGTCATCACGATCTCCACGCGGGCATCGTCGGGAGTGTGGGAGGACCGATCGGGTCCCGTCCTCGTCGCTGGCCTGCGCGAACTCGGCCTGCAGTGCGACGATCCGGTCGTCGTTCCCGACGGCCCCGTCGTCGAGGTCGCGCTCCGCGAGGCCGTCGATGCGGGGGCCGATCTGGTCCTCACCACCGGAGGCACGGGCCTGACGCCCACCGATCAGACCCCCGAGATGACTCGCCGCGTCATCGATCGCGAGGCTCCGGGCATCGCCGACGCGATCCGACGCTACGGCGCCGATCACGGCGTGCCCACGGCCGTCCTGTCACGTGGGCTGGCCGGCCTCGCCGGACGCACGCTCATCATCAACCTTCCAGGCTCCCCTGGAGGCGCACGCGATGGCCTGGCCGTGCTGGGCCCCCTCATCGATCACGCCCTCGATCAGGTGAGTGGCGGCGATCACCCGCGTCCGGCCGCGGACGCCTGATCACAGCGACACCTCTACTCTGGTGTGGTGACCGCGCAGGAGCAGCGCTTCGGGGCCAATGAGTGGCTGGTAGACGAGATCTATCAGCAGTACCTGGCCGACAAGTCCAGTGTCGATCCTGCGTGGTGGGACTTCTTCGACGACTACTCCCCCGCCGATGGCTCGGCGCTCAAGGCCGCCATCGAGCATGAACACGCCAATGGCTCAGCCCGGATCGGCAGTGCGGCCGAGCCGCCCCTGACGGGCTCGGTCCCCGCGGTGCCGGTCCCCGCTCCCGCGGTGGTCGTGTCCGTCGAGACAGGTGAGCCCATTCCGCTCAAGGGCCCGGCCGCCCGCATCGTCGGCAATATGGAGGCCAGCCTGGCCGTGCCGACCGCGACGAGCGTGCGTGGCATCCCGGCGAAGCTGCTCATCGACAACCGCACGGTCATCAACAACCACCTGGCCCGGGGCCGCGGCGGCAAGGTGTCCTTCACCCACCTCATCGGCTACGCGGTTGTGCGGGCACTGTCGAGCGTTCCGGAGATGAACTCCTTCTTCCTCGACGTCGACGGCAAGCCCGCGGTCGTTCGCCCGAATGCCGTCAATCTCGGCATCGCGATCGACCTGGCCAAGGGCGATGGCACACGCCAACTGCTCGTCCCCAACATCAAGGACGCGCAGTCACTCGACTTCGCGCAGTTCTGGGCGTCCTACGAAGACGTCGTACGCCGTGCCCGCACCGGCGCGCTCACTCCCGACGACTTCACCGGCACCACGCTGAGCCTGACCAATCCAGGCACGCTCGGCACCGAGCACTCGGTGCCCCGACTGATGCAGGGCCAGGGCTGCATCATCGGTGTGGGCGCGATGGAGTACCCCGCCGAATGGCAGGGCGCGAGCGACGAGACGCTTGTCCGCAATGCGGTGTCGAAGACACTGACGCTCACCTCCACCTACGACCACCGCATCATCCAGGGCGCGCAGTCGGGTGAGTTCCTGCGGCGCATTCACCAACTGCTGCTGGGCGAGGACGACTTCTACACCGACATCTTCCGCAGCCTGCGCATCCCCTACGAGCCGATCCGCTGGGCCCAGGACATCTCCGCGTCGCACGAGACCGACCTCAACAAGACGGTGCGCGTGCAGGAGATCATCCACGCCTACCGCGTGCGCGGCCATCTCATGGCGGACACGAATCCGCTGGAGTACGCCCAGCGCATGCACCCCGACCTCGACGTGCTCTCCCACAAGTTGACCCTGTGGGACCTCGATCGCGAGTTCGCCACCGGTGGATTCGCCGGGCGCCCGCTCATGAAGCTGCGCGAGATCCTGGGCGTGCTGCGTGACTCCTACACCCGCAGCATCGGCATCGAATACATGCACATCCAAGATCCCGAGCAGCGCGAGTGGATCCAAAAGCGCGTCGAGATCCCTCACCACAAGCCCTCGCGCGACGAGCAGTTGCGCATCCTGCACAAGCTCAACGAGGCCGAGGCCTTCGAGACATTCCTGCAGACCAAGTACGTCGGGCAGAAGCGCTTCTCGCTTGAGGGCTCCGAGTCGCTCATCCCCCTGCTCGACGAGGTGCTTCGGTGTGCGGCGCGCGACAACATCATCGAGACCGCGATCGGCATGCCCCACCGCGGCCGCCTCAACGTGCTGACCAACATCGCCGGCAAGTCCTACGGGCAGATCTTCCAGGAGTTCGAGGGCAACTACGGCGAGGAGTCGGTGCAGGGCTCGGGTGACGTGAAGTACCACCTGGGAACGAGCGGCACCTACCGCAGCGCCGATGGCCTCGAGACCAAGGTCTACGTCGCCGCCAATCCCTCCCACCTCGAGGCGGTCGACCCCGTGCTCGAGGGCATCGTGCGCGCCAAGCAGGACCTCCTGCCGCGCGATCAGCAGTTCGACATCCTGCCGATCCTGCTTCACGGTGACGCTGCCTTTGCCGGCCAGGGCGTGGTCGCTGAGACCCTCAATCTGTCGCAACTGCAGGGTTACCGAACTGGCGGCACCGTGCACGTGGTCGTCAACAACCAGGTGGGCTTCACCACGTCCCCGCGCTACAGCCGCTCCAGCGTCTACCCGACCGACTTCGCTCGCGGCATCCAGGCACCGATCTTCCACGTCAACGGAGACGATCCCGAGGCTGTCGTGCGCGTGGCCAAGCTCGCCTTCGACTTCCGCCAGGCGTTCCACAAGGACGTTGTGATCGACCTGGTGACCTACCGGCGCCGCGGGCACAACGAGGCCGACGATCCTTCGCTCACCCAGCCGCTCATGTACGAACTCATCGACGGCAAGCGCTCGGTCCGCAAGCACTACACCGAGTCCCTCATCGGCCGCGGCGACATCACGGTCGAGGAGGCCGAGGAGGCACTGCGCCACTTCCAGGAACAACTCGAGAAGGTCTTCCAGGACACGCGCAGCGAGCCCGCCGACCATGCCGCATTCAGCGATACGTCGGCCGAGGTCGTGCGCACCGGTCAGCTCAACCTGGCCCCCCAGCAGCCCTCCGCTGACGTCGACACGTCCATCACGCGCGACCAGGTCGATCTCGTGGTCTCCTCGCAGTTGGAGATGCCCGACAACTTCACCGTGCATCCGCGACTCGCGCCTCAATTGCAGCGGCGAGCGCAGATGGTGCAGGACGACGCCATCGACTGGGGCATGGCCGAGGCGATGGCCGTCGGCTCCCTCCTGCTCGAGGGACGCTCGGTGCGCCTCGCCGGCCAGGACTCTCGCCGCGGCACCTTCGGCCACCGCCACGCGGTCATCGTCGACAAGGAGACGGGCTGGCAGTACAAGCCCCTCAAGAAGTGCTACCGCGACGGCGCCAAGTTGTGGGTCTACGACTCCGCCCTCAGCGAGTTCGCGGCCCTCGGCTTCGAATACGGCTACTCCGTCGTGCGACCCGACGCGCTCGTGATGTGGGAGGCGCAGTTCGGCGACTTCGTCAACGGCGCCCAGACGATCATCGACGAGTTCATCTCCTCCGGCGAGCAGAAGTGGAACCAGCGGTCGTCACTGGTCATGCTGCTGCCGCACGGCCACGAGGGCCAGGGGCCCGATCACTCGTCCGCCCGGGTCGAGCGCTTCCTGCAACTGTGCGCGCAGGACAACATGACGGTCGCGATGCCGTCCAACGCGGCTTCCTTCTTCCACCTGCTGCGCTGGCAGGTGCACTCGGCGCTCATTCGCCCGCTCGTGATCTTCACCCCGAAGTCGCTGCTGCGCGCCAAGGGCGCCACATCGCCGCTCTCGGACTTCACCTCGGGCAGCTTCAAGCCGATCCTGCCTGACCCGGTCATCGATCCGGCCACGGCCGAGCGCGTGCTGCTGTGCAGCGGCAAGGTCTACTACGACCTGCTGGCCGAGCGCGAGGCCCGAGGCGACACCCGCACCGCGATCATCCGCATGGAGCGCCTCTACCCCATCCCCTACCGCACGCTCCCCGCCCTGCTGTCCACCTACCCGGCGGACGCTTCCGTGCGCTGGGTGCAGGAGGAACCGGCCAACCAGGGGGCGTGGTCGTTCATGGCGGTCAACCTGCCCGGCATCGTCGGCCGCGAGATCGAGGGCATCTCGCGCCCGTCGTCCTCGTCTCCCGCAGTGGGCAGCCATCATCGCCACGAGGAAGAGCAGCGCGCTGTCGTCGAAGCGGCGTTCGCGTAGACCATGTACTTCACCGATCGAGGCATCGAGGAGCTCGCGCGGCGTCGTGGCGAGGAGGATGTGACCCTCGAGTGGTTAGCCGAGCGCATGCGAGAGTTCGTCGACCTCAACCCGGATTTCGAGATTCCCATCGAGCGACTCGCCACGTGGCTCGCACGCCTCGACGACCCGGACGACGACTAGCCAACTAGGCGCGGGCGACGCCGTCGGCGCGTGCGGCCGCCGCGACTGCTCGGGGCACCTGGGCTGACACCCGGCGATCGAAGACGCTCGGCACGATCAGGTCGGGCTCCAACTCGTCGATGACGACGTCGGCAATCGCATGGGCGGCGGCCACCTTCATGCCCGGAGTGATGGTGGTGGCCCGCACGTCGAGGGCCCCGCGGAAGACACCCGGGAAGGCCAGGACGTTGTTGATCTGATTGGGGAAGTCGCTACGTCCGGTGGCCACGACAGCCGCTGTGCGGCGTGCGACCTCGGGATGCACCTCGGGGTCAGGGTTCGCGAGGGCGAAGATGATGGCTCCCGGAGCCATGGTCGCGACGACATCGTCGTCGACCTGGCCCGACGACAGTCCGATGAAGACATCGGCCCCCGCCATCGCGTCGGCGATGCTGCCGCTGAGGGCTGCGCGATTTGACCTCTCGGCCAGGTCCACCTTGATGGGGTGCAGGTCGTCGCGACTCAGGTGGATGATGCCCTTGCTGTCGCCCACTGCGATATCGCCGATCCCAGCGTCGAGGAGGATGTTGGCGACGGCGACGCCGGCAGCACCCGCACCGGAGATGACCACCCGCAGGTCACCCAACTGTCGATTCGTCACCCGCGCCGCGTTGAGCAGGGCAGCCAGGACCACGATCGCGGTGCCGTGCTGATCGTCGTGGAAGACCGGGATGTCGAGCAGGTCGTCGAGGCGCTGCTCGATCTCGAAGCACCGCGGCGCGCTGATGTCCTCGAGGTTGATGCCGCCGAAGGCCGGCGCGATGCGAGCGACCGTGTCGATGATCTCGTCGGTGTCCTTGGTGTCGAGGCAGATCGGCACGGCGTCGACGCCGCCGAACTCCTTGAACAGCAGCGCCTTGCCCTCCATCACGGGCAGGGCCCCGAGGGGTCCGATGTCGCCCAGCCCGAGCACGGCGGTGCCGTCGGTGACGACGAGGACCGTGTTGGACTTCCACGTGTAGTCGCGGGCGAGCTCGGGATCGGCAGCGATCGCCGAGGACACGCGCGCCACCCCGGGTGTGTAAGCAAGGGCCAGGCCGGCTCGATCACGCACGCGCACGGTGGGCCGGATCTCGATCTTCCCTCCCTGGTGCAGTGGGAAGACAGGGTCGATGTTCTCAGACCAGTCGGAAGTCACGGCGCAGTCAATCACGAAATGGACGTACGCGCGGTAGCGGGAGGTAGCGCACGAGAAGGCGCCCGCGGATGCGCGCATCAGCGACGGCTCCGAAGTGGCGACTGTCACGACTGCGCGCCGGGTTGTCACCTTCGACCCACCACCCGGTGGCCTCGCGCCGCACGAGGCGCTTGACCGCCAGCAGCCCGACGTACTCCGGATGGTCGATCACCACGATGTCGCCGGCACTGAACCTGCGCGTGCGCAGGGCCAGCCACCACTCCCCGTCGCACAGGGTGGGCTCCATCGAGTCCCCCGCGACGGCGACGCGAAAGATCGGCAGGTGGGGCACCCCGCGATCATGCCGGGAGGACCGGATGCCGCCTCCGGGACCCCGGACTAGGGTGGGTCGCGTACGGCGCTGACGCGCCCCGGACGGAGGAACGATGTTCACTCGGATCACCGCGTGGCTTGCCCCGCGCACCACGGTCCACGCCCACTGCGACCTGCCCTGCGGCGTCTACGACCCGGCGCAGGCCAAGATCGAGGCCCAGTCGGTCAAGGCGTGCATGGAGAAGTACCACGCCTCCGACGATCCCGACTTCAAGGCCCGCGCGATCGCCATCAAGGAAGACCGGTCCAACCTCGTCAAGGAGCACCTGTGGGTGCTGTGGACCGACTACTTCAAGCCCCCGCACTTCGAGAAGTACCCCAACCTCAACCAGCTGTTCAACGAGGCCACCAAGCTGGCCGGCGCCGGTGGCACCAAGGGCACCGTCGACGTCGCCGTGGCCGATCAGCTGCTCGGCAAGATCGACGAGATCTCCGAAATCTTCTGGGAGACCAAGAAGGCCTAGCGCATCACAGGGGCCTGTAGGCGCGAGAGGATTCGCGCCTACAGGCCCCTTGCGCCTTCTCCCGGTGGATTCGGCGCCCGTCGAGCATCCGACCTCACCGCATGGTGAGATGACCGCCAGACGCGGTAGGAGGAATGCGCCATGCGAGCACAGTTCTTGTCCGGACGGATTGCCATCGGGGTCGGCATCGCCGCGCTCACGCTGTCGGCTCTCACCGGAGCGGCGGAAGCATCACACCACGGCGGAGGTCACGACAATACGCCTCCGCATGTCGTGGTCAAGGTCGGCAAGCCCAATGCCAAGACCGGAGCAGTCCGCATTGGGGTGATAGTGCACGACACCGACTACAAACGCATCCGCATCCGCGTCCCCGCGAAGACGTCGAAGGGCACGATCACGCCGGTGGTGCGCAGAGACGGCTCGAGCGGCGGCTCATTCACCTACACGCCGACTAACGAGGCGCGCCACTCGGCCGCTTCCGACCAAGCCTCGAGTGCCGACACCACCGACACCTTCACCGTGACTGTCACCGACGGCTACGGGGGGACCACGTCGACGCCCGTGTCGGTGCCGGTTGCTCCGCAAAACTCCCCGCCCGTTGCGGGTGCACCCATCGTCGGCCAGCCCGACGGCACTACGGGCGTCGTTACCGGACAGGTACAAGCCACAGACCCCGACGGCGATCCGCTGAGCTACCAGGTGGTGACGCTGCCCACCATGGGCAGTGTCGTGGTCGGTGCAAGCGGGCAGTTCACCTACACGCCCACGTCCGCTGCTCGGCACACACGGGGCCCAGCCGAGTCGACGACCGACACCTTCACCATCACCATCACCGACGGCTACGGGGGGAGCACGAGCGTGCCCGTTTCGGTGCCTCGGTGACGCCAGCAACGGCTTGCTAACCCGCCCTCAGCGCGACAATCGCCCCCGCGATCGGCCAGACTGCCCCACATGCCTCAGGACACCCGGCCCCGCTCGTCGTCCACCCGGCGCTGGCTGGCCCTGGCCGCCGCGTCCACGACCGTGATCGCCTTCTCCGCCTCTGCTGGCGCTGCGCTGGCGGCCAAGGACCCTGACGAGTGGGTGACGATCTGTCATCGCACCAACTCGACCAAGAACCCCTACGTGCAGATCACCGTCAAGCGCTCCGCCGTCGATGGCGTCAATGGCAAGGGCGAAGGCCAGGGCGATCACTTCGGCCAGCACAAGGGGCCCGTGTGGGATCCGTCCATGCCCAATGGCGGCGACTGGGGCGACATCATCCCGCCCGTCCTGGGTGCCCACAGCGGACTCAACTGGGATGCGCGCGGCCAGGCGATCTACAACGCCGGCTGCAACGCGTCTGCCGTGACGACGGCCGAGACCACCGACTCCGACAATGACGGCACTCCCGACGCGACCGACCCCGATGACGACAACGACGGCACGCCCGACCTGACCGATCCCACCGAGGACACCGATGGCGACGGCACTCCGGATGTCACCGATGCTGACAACGACAACGACGGCACCCCCGACACCACCGACTCCGACGACGACGGCGACGGCACGCCGGATGCGAGCGATCCGGACGCCGACCCGGACGGCGACGGGACCCCCAACAGCGCAGATCCCGACGACAACAACAACGGCACCCCCGACACCTCCGAGCCCGACCAGGACGGCGACGGCACGCCGGACTCCACCGACCAGGACCAGGACGGGGACGGCACCCCCGACACCACCGATACCGACGACGACGGTGACGGAACCCCCGACACCACCGACCAAACGCAAGACGGTGACAACGACGGAACCCCCGACACCACCGATACCGACGACGACGGCGACGGAACCCCCGACACCACCGACTCCGACGACGACGGCGACGGCACGCCGGATGTGATCGACCCGGACGCCGATCCAGACAACGACGGCACCCCTAACGCAACTGATCCCGACAACAACAACGATGGGACGCCCGACACCGCTGAGCCGGATCTCGACGAGGACGGCACCCCCGACTACTCCGACACCGATGATGACGGGGACGGCATCCCCGACGCTGTCGATCCGGATGACGACGGGGATGGCACACCCGACAACGTCGACAACCCCGACACCGACTCCGACGGCACCCCTGACGCCACCGACACAGACGACGACTCCGACGGCACCCCTGATGTGAAGGATCCTGACAGCAACGGCGACGGCATCAAGGAGACCGAGCGGCAGCGCGTCGACGACGCCTCCGTGCCCGACCGCATAGTCCCGGGCAAGGAGATCCGGATCGGCGACCCTGACTACACCGACGTCGGTATGCAGGTCACCTACCGCGTCACGTGCTCGCCCCTGCACTCCTCCCGGGCGGTCCCGCGCGGCGACATCGACTCAGGTGGCCAAACCCCCCTCTGCGTCATCAAGAAGCGCGGGACCTCGGTGACCTTGAAGGTCGTGTCGGCAGACCCGGTCAGGGTGCGCATCGTCGGTAGCGCCGGCGCGATCGCCACCTTCAAGGGCTACAAGAAGGTCTACGTCTTCACGACCGGCTGATCGCGCCAACTAACCTGCTGTCATGACGCAGCGCGTTGTCGTCGTCGGAGCCGGATTCGCCGGACTCGCGTGTGCGGACCGACTGGTCACGCTCGGCCATGACGTCACCGTGCTCGAGGCACGCGACCGTGTCGGTGGCCGCGTGTGGTCGCAGGAGCTCATTGCCGGTGACGCTGACACGGTCATCGAACGCGGCGCTGAGTTCGTCCTCGAGGGCTACACCGTCATGCGCGAGATCGGTCAGCGCTTCGGTCTCACGCCGGCGCCCTCGGGCATGTCGTACTACGTGCGCGATCCCCGCAACGCCTCGGCTCCCATCACCGCCGAGCAGGTCGCCGCAGCGGCACGCGCCCTGCGTCCCGCTGCCGAGAACGTGCCACGTGAGACATCCCTTCGGCAATTTCTCGACGCGCATGGCTCGAATCCAGCGGCCGACGAAGTCCTCGCTGCACGCGCGGCCATCAGTTGGGCGGCGTCCGAGGAGCTGCTCTCCGCCCACGTCCTGCTCGACTCGGTGGCCTCAGTGCAGCCCCTGCCGACCGCGCGCATGGCCGGCGGCAATCAAGGCATCGCCAAGGCGCTCGCCGCGCACCTGGGCGAGCGTGTCCGGACCAGTGCCCCAGTCACGTCCGTCAGCGCCGACGACGCCGGAGTCGAGGCCTTAGTCGACGGCACCGTGCTCCGCGCCGACCGCGTCGTCATCGCGATTCCTCTCCCCCTGCTCGAGCTCCTCGACCTGCGTCCGGGTCTTCCCGATGCGCAGCGCGAGGCCATGGCTCGCCTCGTGCGCGGCCACGCCGCCAAGCTGCACGTGCCGCTGGCTCAGCGGCCATCCACCAGCGCTGTCATTGATGTACGACGGCGCTACTGGTGCTGGACCGCCACCGATGGCAGTGGCCTCGTGCAACCAATCGCGCACTGCTTCTCCGGGTCCAGCGGTGCCCTCGCAGGGCTCGAGGTCAGCGCGGGACGCGCGACCTGGCTCGACGCGCTCGGCCGGCTACGACCCGACCTCGACCTGCGCGGCGACGACGCGTTGCTGAGCACGTGGGACGACGACCCGTGGGCCACCTTCGCCTACTCCGGCCCGGGCGCCGCCACACGCCCGGGCGATGAGGAACTGATCCGCACGCCGATCGGACGCGTGCACCTCGCGGGCGAGCACACCGCGGGCGACTGGGCCGGGCTCATGGAAGGTGCGCTGCGCAGCGGCATCCGCGCCGCCGACGAGGTGCACGCCGCCGCGTAGTCAGCGGTCCTCGGGCTGGATGTCGATCGCGACGCTCGGCTCGCTCGCCACGGGGCGTGGCCACAGCAGCGAGATGAGGATGACGGCGACGATGGCGCCGGCGATCTGCGCGACGATGAAGCCGGGCACGCTGGCTGGTGCGATTCCGGCGAACGTGTCCGACAGGCTGCGGCCGATCGTCACGGCCGGATTGGCAAACGACGTCGATGCGGTGAACCAGTACGCGCCCGCGATGTAGCACGCAACGGCAGCCGCCACCCACGTCGAGCGACCCGACCGCACCAGGCCGAAGATGACCAGCAGCAGGCCGAGGGCGGCCACGGCCTCCGACAGCCAGATCCCTGATCCGGTGCGCTCCTGCGTCGACAGCGAGATGGCAGCAAGGCCGAACATCAGGTTGGCGAGGATGGCACCCAGGCACGCTCCGATGACCTGCACGACGATGTAGGGCGCAATGTCACGGCGCGGCGTACCGCCGAACCATGCATCGGCCAGCGTCACGAGGGGGTTGAAGTGCGCCCCCGACACCGGGCCCAGGGTGGCGATCAGCGCGAAGAGCACACCCGCGGTGGCCGCGGTGTTGGCCAGCAGTGCGATGGCGACATTGCCGCCCGCCAGCGCCTCGCCCATGATTCCCGAGCCCACGACGGCCGCTACGAGAATCGCGGTGCCGAGCCCTTCGGCCAGCAGACGTCGACCCAGCGGCACAGCGGTCATGATCGGTTGTCGATCTCGGCGATGAGCGACTCCACGCGCGATCGGATCTCGTCGCGGATAGGGCGCACGGCATCGACTCCCTGGCCCGCCGGATCCTCCAGCACCCAGTCGAGATAGATCTTGCCCGGGAAGAACGGGCAGGCATCGCCGCAGCCCATCGTGATGACGTAGTCGCTCGCCTCGACCGCCTCGGTCGTCAGCACCTTCGGAACCTCGGCCGCGATGTCGATGCCCTGCTCGGCCATGGCAGCGACGACGGCGGGATTGACCGCGTCGGCCGGCGCTGAGCCCGCCGAGCGGACCTCGACGCGGTCGCCGGCGAGGGCGGTGAGGTAGGCAGCGGCCATCTGGGAGCGCCCGGCGTTGTGGACGCAGACGAAGAGCACGCTCGCACGCGCCATGACGCCCTCCCTAGACCACCGACGAACCGGCCAGAACCTGGCGGCAGACTGTGTCCATGTCCATCAGGCCCGCCCAACCGTACGACGTCCCCGAGATCCTGGCGATGATCCGCGAGTTAGCGGAATATGAACGGGAACCAAACGCTGTGGTCGCCACCGAGGAGATGCTGCACGAGGCGCTCTTCTGCGAGTCTCCCGGGCTCTTCGGGCTCATCGCCGAGGAAGACGGCGTGCCCGTGGGCTTCGCCCTGTGGTTCCGCAACTTCTCGACCTGGCTCGGCCGCCACGGGATCTACCTTGAGGACCTCTACGTGCGCCCCGAGCACCGCGGCAGCGGCCATGGCAAGGCGCTCCTCGCGGAGCTGGCACGCATCTGCGTCGAGCGCGGTTACGGCCGCTTCGAATGGTGGGTCCTGGACTGGAACACTCCCGCCATCGAGTTCTACCGATCGATCGGTGCTGAGCCGATGGACGAATGGACCGTGCAGCGAGTCACGGGTGATGCGCTGACGGCTCTCGCCGCGCAGGCGCGCTAGGAGCCGCGCAGGGCAACGAGGCTGTCGGCAAACATCGCGCCCAGCGACACCCACACACCGAGCAGCAGGTAGGACTGGGCGGTCGGGGCCGCGACGATCGAGACGACGTAGCTCGCTACGAGAATGACCGACGCGATCAGCCCGACGATCGCCAGGATCCGCTGGGCACGCAGGCTCATGCCGCTGCCGATGATGTTGCCCCTGCCGGTGGCGATCATCCAGATTCCCGTTACCGCCATGATGGCGAGGAAGATCGCGATCACCACGCCGAAGCCCCACTCCCCGATGGGCTGGGTCAGGAACGCCATGATGATGACGGCCACGGGAACGATGAACCAGATGGCTCCGAGGACTTTGCGTTGACGAACGGTCTCAGCCATAGCGCTTCCTTTCTCGGCTTCTCGTCCGACGATAGGGCCTGCTGACCATCCCGCGGGCGAAGCGCGCCGAGTCGTGCCTACTCGCCGAGTGCAGCGCCCGCGCGGTACCACGCCTTAGCCGACGGGCTGTTGTTGACGATGAGGACGAGCACGGAAATGAGCAGGGTGGCCCACCCCACGCCGTGCAGGATGTTGAAGAGGCTGAAGACGAGGTTGATGAGGGCGAGCAGGTTGATGGTCATCCCGGCGCCTGGATCCCCACGCATCGCGAGCAGGCCGATCCAGGCGAAACCGAAGATGAGCACGGCGTCAAGGCACGCCATGAGGATCCAGTAGAAGTCGGGGGCCGTTGTCGAGAAGAACAGCTGCGCCTCGCCCGGCTGGAAGATCAGGTAGATGTGGATGACCAGCAGTACGGCGTATCCCAGCGACGCCAGGAACATCATGGCGGCAGCAAAGGACACACTGGCTGGGCGAGGACCGGGGTCGACAAGGCTCATGTCCGCACCCTACTCGTGGACGTCACTCCTCGACGAGCGCGCGTGTGGTCGACGGCAGGAAGAGGCACACAAGCGCACCGATCGACATGATCACCACGGCGATTCCTGCGATGCGCTCGACAGAGCCGACAGCACCTACGAGCGGGACGCCCACGATGAGCCCGAGCAGTTGCCCGAGCACGGCTGGAGCGCGGCCCCATCGCCTGACTCGCCACAGTCCCCAGCCCGCCACCAGCAGCCCGGCCCCCAGGAAGAGAAAGATGATGATCTCCAACGTCACCGACTGCACGCTCGACACGGGGGCGGGCCCGGTGATGCCGAGGCGGGCTACCTGCACGAGGACGTAGAGCCCGTAGGCGACGAGTGCCGCTCCCTCGATCAGGGCGATGATCGCGGCTGCCCGCAGCCCTCTCGGTGCTTCGGTCGAGGCCATGTCTCCAGACTAGGGTGGCCGGATGCGCGGCCTCCTCGTGGTCAACCCTCATGCCACGACCACCTCGCCCCGCGTCCGCGATGTCCTGGTACGTGCTCTGGGCGATGAGATCGACCTTGAGATCGTCACCACCGAACACCGTGGCCATGCATGGGCGCTGGGTGAGCGAGCTCGCCGTGAACGCCTCGACATCGTGTGCACGCTCGGCGGCGACGGGACGATCAACGAGGTCGTCAACGGCATGCTCTCAGCGGGGCCGGGAGATGACGTGCCGCTGCTCGCGACGGTGCCCGGCGGCAGCGCCAACGTCTTTGCCCGATCACTGGGTCTGCCCTCCGACGCCGTGGAGGCGACCGGGGTCCTCCTGGAGGCCATCACCGCCCGTCGCGTGCGCCGCATCGGACTCGGCACGGCGGCGGTCACGAGCCCGGTCGGTCACACGTCGACGCCACGGTGGTTCGTTGCCAACGCCGGCCTCGGCATCGATGCGGAGATCATCGCAGCGATGGAGGCCGACCGCGCGCACGGCCACGAAGCCTCACCGGGCCGCTACTTCACCACCACCCTGCGTCAATACTTCCTGCGCACCGAGCGCAAGGAGCCCCCGCTGCGCATCGAGATCCCGGGCGAGGACCCCCTCGACGACGTCTTCCTCGCGATCGTGCAGAACACCGCGCCCTGGACCTACTTCGGGTCGTACGCCGTGAACCCGTGCCCCCGCGCCTCCTTCGAGACCGGGCTCGACCTCTTCGCGGTCCGGCGCATGGGGCTCGCGACCGCCCTTCGGGTCGCCCGCCGGATGCTGGCCGCCAGCGAGGCCGGCTCGACCCGCCGGAGCCTGGCGGTGCGCCACGACCTGGCGGAGTTCACCGTCGAGGCTCGCCGACCGACCCACCTGCAGATCGATGGCGAGGGCCTGGGCGAGGTGCAGCGGGTGGCGTTCCGCAGCGTCCCCGGGGTCCTCGGAGTCCTCTCCTGAGGGGACGACGTCCGATTATCGGGGCCGGGTTGACCGGTCTGTGACCAAGCCGACACGCGCGCGGGCCCTCGTCCTGGTCCATTCGCCTTGTGGAGACCCGGGGGGTCTGCGACCCTTAGTGAGTTGGTGTTCGGCCCTCCCGCTCCCGCCCCGCACCTGGGGTGAGGGCGCGGAAGCGGGTGAATCGGGTCACAAGCGAGGGAGAGTCATGGACTGGCGCCACACCGCCGCGTGCCGCGACGAGGATCCTGAGCTGTTTTTCCCCATCGGCAACACCGGCCCGGCCCTCCTGCAGATCGACGAGGCCAAGGCCGTCTGCCGTCGCTGCGACGTCATCGACGAGTGCCTCCAGTGGGCCCTCGACACCGGCCAGGATGCCGGCGTGTGGGGTGGCCTGAGCGAAGACGAGCGTCGCGCCCTCAAGCGCCGCAATGCCCGCCTCCGGGCGCGCACGACCGCCTGACGCCCTAGCGATCCTCCACCGGTGCCTCAGGCACCGAGATCTCCGCTGACGTGCCCCCCGACTCGCGTCGTTCGAGGGTCAAGGTGCCGCGCAGGTCCTCCTCGATGAGCATGCGCACGATCTGCAGGCCCAGACCCTCGTCCTGATCGTCCGCGACACCGACTCCATCGTCGATCACGTGCACAACGATGCGATCGTTCCAACGCGCCGGTCGCACACTGATCTGCGTCGCCTGCGCATGCTCGACGGCGTTCTGAACGATCTCGGATACCGCCATCGCCAGCGGACCTGCCGCATCCGTGCGCACCGTTCCCGCTTCGCCCGAACGCGTGATCTGCGGCGGCGCAGATCCCGAGGTGTAGGCAGGCGAGAGGTCGCGCGCCAGGCTGAGCAGGCTGTCGATGACCTCATCGAAGTCGACCGAATCCCCCGGTTCTCGAGCGAGGATCTCGTGAACGGCGGCGATCGCTGAGACGCGACGACCTGCCTCCGCGAGGGCCTCGCGCGCCTCGTCAGCCGTGACTCGCCGTGACTGCAGCCGCAGGAGCGCCCCGACGGTCTGGAGGTTGTTCTTCACCCGGTGGTGGACCTCGCGCAAGGAGGCGTCCTTGCTCAGTAGCGCCCGCTCGCCGCGGCGCAGGTCGGTGATGTCACGCACGAGCACGATGGCCCCGCGGGATCCGTGGGCATCCGTGAGCGGAACGGCCCGCAAGCTCACGGAGGCCGACGCATTCTCGATCACCGCATCACCGGAGAGACGGCCGCCGGCCACGAGAGCCACGCGCTCGTCGGCCGGACCCGGACGATGCGAGAGCCGCGTAGCCACGCGCGAGAGATCACTGCCGTCAAGGGCTGGCGCGAGGCCGAGACGACGGAATGCCGACACGGCGTTGGGACTCGCGAAGTCCACGAGGCCTTCTGGAGTGAGTCGAATCAGCCCATCGCCCACGCGCGGAGGCGCCGCGGATGCATCGACACCGGGCAGCGGAAATGCGCCGGACGCCACCATGTCGAGCAGCAGGTCAGCGGTGTCCAGATAGACCTGCTCGAGTCGGCCACCGACTCGCGTGACCGGGTGACGCGCGAGCACCGCGATGACGCGGCCGTGCTCGCCGGGATCACGCAGCGGCAACGCCTCGACCCCGGTGGGCACATGCGACCCGGCCTCTCGGTGACGCACGGGACGCCCGGTCGAGGCCGCTAGGTCGAGATCGGGCGCGCGTCCCTTCGGCAGGAACGATCCGACGACGTCCTCGGGAACGGACGTGGGCGCGGTGGATGGGCGCACGAGGGCGGCGGCAACCCAGCCGGCGGTGTTCCAGGTGGGCAGCCAGAGCACCAGGTCGGACAGGGCCAGATCAGCCACCAGGCCCCACGCGCCCACGAGCACCTGGAGCCGATCGACCTCCGCCGGGGCGAGATCGGTGCGCTCCTGCGCGAGGCGGTCGAGTGAACCCACGGGCCGAGGTTACGCCTCCGGTGTGGCCCGGTAGCCTGCTGGATCGTCGAAGGGATCCCCGTGCAGAACAAGACCCTGATCAGCGTCATCGCGATCATCGTGCTCATCGCCCTGGGCGCGAGCATCCTCACGCTCGTCCTGCTCTAGCCGGCCATGGCCAACGATCCCGCGATGCGCCCCGCGGCCCATGGCGGGACGCAGGCCATCGAATCAGCAGTCGCGCACGGTGCCACGACGCTGTTCACGCTCTCCGGTGCGCACATCTTTCCGCTGTACGACGCTGCCGTGGGCGGTGCGACGGCCATCCAGTCGGGGGCATCCGGCCCGCTGCGCCTGATCGACGTCCGCCATGAGCAGACGGCGGTCTTCGCGGCCGAGGCCACCGGCAAGCTGACACGCGTGCCCGGATTCGCGGCCGTCACGGCAGGCCCCGGTGTCACCAACGCCGTCAGTGCGGTGGCGGGCGCCTGGGTCAACGGCTCACCGCTCGTCCTCATCGGCGGTCGCGCACCCGACGGCCGCTGGGGATCGGGGGCGTTGCAGGAGATCGATCATCCGCCCCTGCTGGCACCGGTCACGAAGTCGTCATCGACGGTCCACGACGCCGCGGGCGTCGGCCCCGCGGTCGACGACGCCTTCCGACTCGCGGGCAGCGCCCATCGCGGGCCGGTCTTCGTCGATATCCCCATGGACATCCTCTTCACCCCCGCTTCCTACGCACCGTCGTCCACGGCGGGAGTGGCTCCATCGCTGCCCGACGATGAAGACATCGAGCGCATCGCCGGGCTGCTGCGTGCCGCCGAGCGTCCGGTGCTCGTCCTCGGCAGCGATGTCTGGGCCGATGGCGCCGAGGCCGCGGCCCGAACGTTCGTCGACGTCACGGGTGTGCCGGTCATCGCCAATGGCATGGCTCGCGGCGTGCTGCCGCCCGATCACCCGCTGCTCGTCACGCGTGCGCGCGGGGCGGCGTTCGCCGGAGCCGACCTCGTCGTCGTCGTCGGGACTCCCCTCGACTTCCGGCTGGGCTACGGCCAGTTCGGCGATCCGCCCGCGCCCGTGGTGCACATCGTCGACTCGCCCGGTCAGATCGCGGGCCATCGGCCGCTCGCTGCCTCCGCGGCCGGTGATCTCACCAGCGCCTTCCTCGGACTCGCGCGTCACCTTGCCGATCCCCTGCCCATCGATGAGTGGGCGACCGGATTGCGCGAGCGCGCACTCGCTGCCATCGCGAAGGACGCCCCCGACCTGGCCAGCGACGCCGACCCGATCCACCCCGCGCGCATCTACGGCGAGCTCATCCCCCGCTTGGCGGATGACGCCGTGGTCATCGGCGACGGCGGTGACTTCGTGTCGTTCGCCGGCCGCTACGTCGAGCCGCGGCGTCCCGGCCACTGGCTCGACCCCGGCCCCTACGGCTGCCTGGGCACCGGGCCCGGCTACGCGATGGCCGCGCGTCTGGCGCACCCGTCATCGCAGGTGGTGCTCCTGCTGGGAGATGGAGCCGCAGGCTTCTCGCTCATGGACGTCGACTCGCTCGTCAGGCACAACCTGCCTGTCGTCATCGTCGTCGGCAACAACAGCGGGTGGAACCTTGAGAAGCATCCGATGCGGTTCCTCTACGGGTACGACGTCGCCGCCGACCTGCGGCCTACGGCGTACGACGACGTCGTCCGCGCCCTGGGGGGCGCTGGCGAGACGGTGACACGGCCCGGCGACATCGGCCCGGCGCTTGATCGAGCGTTCGCGTCGAGCGTGCCCTACCTGGTGAACGTGATGACGGATGCAGACGTCGCGTATCCGCGATCCACGACGGGGGTCTAGCGCTACTCGCCTGCGTGATCGCGTTGGGGATACTTGTGAGGTCGCATAAGTCTCCCTACGGCGTTCGGCCGCGGGTGGAAGCTACGCGCAGAGCTTGCGGATGAGCGGCTCGATGTCGACGGCCGACCCCGACCATCCACTCGGGCGCGACTCGATGTGCAGGTGCACGGCGCCCGGCGAGCCGGTGTCGCCCATGAGCCCGATCAACTGACCGGCCTTCACGGTGTCGCCCTCGGAGAAGAAGATCTTGGAGAAGTGGCCGTAGAAGATCATCGCGCCACCCTTGCCCGTGATGTCGAGGATGAGCGCACCGTTGCCCTGGTAGCCGCTGCGCGTGACCTTGCCCGCATCCACGGCGTAGATGGGCGAGCCCTCCTTGCCGAGCAGATCGAAGCCCATGTGGCCGCGCCCCGCCCCCATGCCGTCGCCCCAGGTGAAGTCGACCGCGGGGCAGTAGCGACCATCGACCGCCTTGTCGCCGAAGGACTCGTCGCTGTCAGCCGCCGCGCGCGCAACCTCGGCGCCGAGGGCCATCCACGTGTCGACCCCGACGATGCCCGTGGCCTCGATCTCGTTGGCCTCCTGGAAGCGCACGACGGCGATGTGGGTGACCGGACCGAAGTAGCCGGAGACGCGTACCTCGAGTGCACGCTGGAGCACGCGCACCGGCTCGCCCTTGTCGCCCTTCTTGAGCTCGGGTGCCTGGGCAGCGGCGCGGGCGGCAGCGGGATCGGACTTTGGTGCCGCCTGCGAGGCGGTCGGCAGCGCGATGAGCGCGCCAACGGCGACGGCGGCAGCCGCGAGGGCTGCCAGGCTGCGGAACGTCGGGCGACGGTCCATGCGTCCTCCGACGCCTGCGGGGTCAGCTGTCGGGTTCGGCCTGAGGTTCGGCCGGCCACGCGTGCGTGGCTTCACCCCAAGACCGGCGGTGGTGCGGTGCCGGTCATGGGTCCGGGTGGCGACCCGGACCCGGTGGGTCCCCCGCTCCTGCCCGCGGAGGGTGCGCCCGGCACGGGCAGGACTTGGCGTGTGCCAGGCGGCCGGCCCGGGGGGACCGACTGGTCGAAGGTAACAGAAAGGTCACGGCGCGGCTAGCCGTGACGGCCCCGCGAGTTGGCCCCTAGGGGGCGAGGCGACGCATGGCCCGCAGGGAGACGCCGGGGGCGGGCTCCCAGTCGCGCTCGGGCAGGGGCTCGAAGCCGCAGGCCCGGTAGAGGGCCAGGGCCGGCTCGTTGCCGTCGATGACGCAGCAGACCAGGGGCCGGTCCCCGGCGCGGGCGATCACCGCTTCGACCAGGGCCCGGGCGATGCCCTGGCCCCAGCGGTCGGGGCGCACCGCCATGAAGCGGAACTCCTTCTCCCCAGGCTGGGAGATCTCGGCCATGCGGGCACCCGGATCGAGGAAGGTCACCGACCCGACGATCTCGTCGCCGGCGACGGCGACCAGCACGTCGGAGTCCGCGGCCCGACCGGCAACGTCGCGCAGGACGCCGGCATAACCGTCCTCGGTGCCGGACATGCCGTATCCGGTGACGTACGCATCGACGACGAGCTCGCCGATCGCCTGCCACTCAGTCGGCACCGCAGTGCGAATGACGAGCGGGCGTGCCGAGCGCGCGATGAACCTCTCGCGGTCGACGACCACGCGCGTCACGTGACCGTGCGCCACCACGACCGGACCGTCGCCGATGTCGTGGAACGCCGTGACCTCGAAGCGCAGCAGCCGATCATCACGATGCACGAGTTGCGCCTGCGTGGTGACGGCAGCGCCGAGGGGTGTTGCCTGCAGGTGCTCGATGTCCACGCGGGTGCCGACCGTGGTTGCCCCGACCGGGATGTCGGTGCAGGCGTTGACGGTGGCGGCCTCCAGCCAGGCGATGACGCGCGGGGTGGCCAGCACCGGGACATCACCGCTGCCCAGAGCCGCAGCGGTGTCAGCAGGGGTGACGACGAAGGGGCCGGCCATGCGGCTCAGGTGGCGTTGACGGTCACGAGGAGGTCGCCTTCGTACACGACGTCGCCCGGCACGACCGCGACTTCGAGCACGGTTCCCCCGGACTCGACGATGACGGGGATCTCCATCTTCATGGACTCCAGCAGGATGAGCGTGTCACCCGCCGCCACCGAAGCGCCTGGCTCGACGAACACGGAGTGCACCTGCGCCACCATCTCGGCGCGGATCTCCGCGGTCATGGCTAGGAGTTGGGGCGCTTGCCGTGGTTGGCGCCGCTCTTCTTACGATCGCGCTTCTTGCGGGCCCGCTTGCTCATGCTCACTCCTGGGTCAGTTCCGGCGGCCCATCGTGGCATATGGCCGGCTCAGCCTCGACGGTAGGTGATGCGGATCTCCTGGATCCGGGCGATCACGCGCACACGCAGTTCGGCCGGTGCGGGGTCATGGCAGCAGGACCGGTGGACGAGGGCCTTGACCGTCTGCTCCAGGGCGTACTGGTCACCGCACGGAGGGCACTCCTGCAGGTGGGCCATGACCTCGGCACGGCGTACGTCGTCGATCTCGCCGTCGAGGAAGTCGTAGACCCAGGAGAGAACTTCAGGGCAGGGGGTGGAGTGGGGATGGCCGCAGCTCATGACGCGTCACCCCCCGCGACGGGCTCGGGTGCGGCGAGGAATCCCTCGGCGATGGCGTAGTCCTCGAGCAGGGTGCGCAACATCTTGCGGCCGCGATGCAG
>NBNH01000433.1 GCA_004379115.1 Actinomycetales bacterium mxb001 | reverse complement strand
CTCGGCGGCTGGGCGATGGCCTCGCAGGAGAATCCCGACGAGATCTACAAGGTGGGCCTGAACACGACGCGCCTGCTGCTCGCCTCCGGCGATCTCGTCATCGGCTGGCTGCTGCTGCGCCAGGCCGAGGTCGCACTCGCTGCGCTCGAGGCCGGTGCCACCGGCAAGGACAAGGACTTCTACGAGGGCAAGGTCGTCACGGCGAAGTGGTTTGCACAAAACCGTCTTCCGCTGCTGGCCGCTGAGCGCGCCGTTGCCGAGGCGACGGACGACTCGATCATGAGCCTGTCGGAGAACGCCTTCTAGTCCACGTCGAGCATGACCTGAGTGCCCGCGGCTTCATCGGAGGCCGCGGGCACTGTCATGCGAGGATGACTCATGCCTGCCGCAGGCGTTGCCGAGGGACTTCCCGCGCTCTTCCTCGAGTTCGGCCTGCTCCTGCTCGGCCTGGGCATCCTCGCGCGCATCGCCCATGTCCTGTCGATCTCACCCGTCCCCCTCTACCTGGTCGCCGGGCTGTTCTTCGGCGAGGGCGGCGTCGTGGGGATCCCGGCCAGCGACAGTTTCGTCTCGACGATCGCCGAGCTCGGCGTCGTCCTCCTTCTCCTTCTCCTGGGCTTGGAGTACTCCGGCACCGAGTTGGTGCGCACCGCACAACGGCAGGCCCGCACCGGCGTCGCCGATCTCGTGCTCAACGCCCTGCCGGGCGTGGTGCTTGCACTGATCCTCGGCTGGGGATGGATCGGCGCACTCGCCCTCGGCGGCGTCACCTACATCTCGTCGTCGGGCATCGTCAGCCAGGTCATGCGCGATCTTCGTTGGCGCCGCAACCCCGAGACCGCGCCCGTCGTGAGCGTGCTGGTCATCGAGGACCTTGTCATGGCGCCCTACCTGCCGATCCTCACCGTGGTGCTCACCGGCACTGGGCTGGTCTCCGGACTCATCTCTGTTGGCACAGCACTTGCTGTAGTGGCCGTCGTCATCGTCATCGCCGTGAAAGGGTCGATGCGCTTCCATCGGCTGCTCAGCCCGCGCGATCCGGTCGGCCTGCTGCTCATCGTGTTCGGCGCGGCCATCGCCGCGGCCGGCTTGGCGGGTCTCGTCGACTTCTCCCCCGCGGTGGCGGCGTTCCTCGTCGGCCTGCTGCTCACCGGTGAGGTTGCCGAGGTGGCCCGCCGGCGCCTCGACCCACTGCGCGACGTCCTCGCCGCCGTCTTCTTCGCCTACTTCGGCATCGTGGTCGACCCCGGAGCCCTGCCAGCGGTACTGCTCCCCGCCGCCATCCTGGCCATCATCACGATCGCGACGAAGTTCCTCACCGGCTGGATCGCCGCCCGCACGGTGCGCGGAACGACAATCGGTGCCCTTCGCGCTGGTGCACTTCTGTCAGCCCGCGGCGAGTTCAGCGTGGTGATCGCGGGGCTTGTCGCGGTGAGCCTCGTGCTTCCCCCCGAGTTCCAGGCCTTCGTGGCGGCGTACGTGCTCATCACCGCCAGCGCCGGTCCGCTGCTTGCTCGCTTCGTCGAACCCCTCGGCTGGTGGTGGCAGCAGCGTCCACCGAGGGCAGGTCGTACCCTCGAGGTGTGAAGCGCCTCATCGCCCTGTTCGGGATGCTCCTGCTCGTCGTCCTGGGGGCCGGTGCGGCCCAGGCCCACTCGGAACTGGTGTCGACGACCCCCGAAGACGGCCAGGTGCTCGACGCTCCGCCGACCGAACTCACCTTCACCTTCAACGAGGACCTGCTGCCGGACTTCGTCAACTTCGTGGCGACGGATCCGGGCGGACAGGTCCTCGAGTTGGCCGTGAGCGGCGTCAGCGGTCCGACGGCAACGGTCGCGTGGCCCGCGGAAGCGCCCGGGGGCGAATGGCGCGTGGACTACCGCGTCGTCTCGCAGGACGGCCACCCGGTCGAGGGCAGCATCGCCTTCGCCTATGCCGCCAGCTCACCCACTCCGTCGCCGTCGCCCACCTCGGCAGCGCCGAGTCCGGCCCCGACGACATCGTCAGCGGAGCCGGCACCCGAACCCACCTCCGCGGAGCCGTCGCCGACTGTCGCTCCCGCCTCGGACTCATCCGGGCTGAGCGCCGGTTGGATCATCGCGATCATCGCCGTGGTGGCCATCGTCGTCATCGCGATCGTGGGACTCCTCGCACGGCGGCGCTCGTCCTGACATGACGACCACCGCGACCAA
>NBNH01000005.1 GCA_004379115.1 Actinomycetales bacterium mxb001 | reverse complement strand
GATTTTGGAGGTTTAGCCGTGGCCCCTCGCGGCCGACCGCCGAAGCCGATTGAGCAGCACAAGCGCACGGGCACGTTTGACGCATCGCGTCACAATCGAGGGCCCCTTGCTGCGGTGCCTGCCATTGACTCCGCGCCGCATGAGCGTCCGCCGGCCGACCTGTTTGCCGAGATCATGGCGGCCGGATCGGCCTGGTTCGCTCAGACTGACGGCGTGCAGTTGTCCATGTTGCGCGAGTCGCTTGAGGAGCGGGCGCGCCTAGTCCCGGTGGCCGAGTCGTCGACTGAGGCGCGGAAGCAGTTGCGCGAGTTGAACCGTGAGATCGCTGACTGGCTGACGGCGCTGGGTTTCAACCCGACGGCTCGTGCCCGACTTGGGCTGGCTGAGGTGAAGGCGGCCTCGACCATTGACCGGATGAGGGCGAAGGCGGATAAGCGCTAGGCGTCCTTCAGGTCAATGAAGACGGCGAACTCCCATTGGCCGTTTGGCTGCTGACGCCAAAGAAGTGTTCCGGTGCCATGCAGCGGTCCGCGCTGCTTTATCGCTCCGACGAACTGTGTCCAGTCGGTAGGTAGGTATCCGCAGGCTGCGCCGTCAATAACGACCATGGGCACGCCGTTGACGATGGCCGCTTGTGCGGGTCGGTATTCCTTATTGCCTACGGGCTCTTGGTTGTAGAGCCATCGGCAGGCGTCGTAGTAGATGTCCGGTCCGGTCATGCGCAGATTTGCGGTGACTCGGCCTTCGGTCATCGTTCCGTATTTGTTCCAGACTGACATTGTCCCCCCATTCGCTGCCGACTTTACCTTGGAGCCCCTGCGCATGGGCAAAATCAAGGGCTGGCCCCCTGCATTACTGACACCCGTCCCACCCGCTGATATCAAACGCGGGTCAGGGAAAGACGTCGTTGAGTTCATTGAGCAACTGTGCCCCCAGGTCAAGGACTCCATCGGTGGCAAGGCTGGCGAGCCGCTACTACTGCGGCCCTGGCAGAAGAAACTTCTAGAAGCCGTTTACGCGCGACGGCCCGATGGCCGACTGAGGCATCGAACGTCGCTGGTCATGCTGCCCCGCAAGTCGGGCAAGTCGGCACTGGGCTCGGGGATGGCCTTGTATTCCCTGTACCTGGGGCCGAGGGGTGGCGAGGTTTACTCGTGCGCCGCTGACCGAGAGCAGGCCCGCATCGTCTTCGGGTCGGCGAAGGCCATGGTCGAGCAGTCGCCCGAACTCATGGAGTTGGCCAAGCTCTACCGCGACGCCATTGAGATTCCCTCAACTGGCTCGGTGTATCGGGTGCTTTCCTCCGAGGCGTTCACTAAGGAGGGCCTGTCCCCCACGGCCGTCTTCTACGACGAGTTGCACGCCGCCCCGAACCGCGAACTGTGGGATGTCATGTCGCTGGCCCAGGCCGCGCGCTTGGACTCCATGATCGTCGCCCTGTCGACGGCTGGCGTGAAGGCTGACTCCACGGGCCAGGACTCGACTTGCTACTCGCTCTGGCAGTACGGCAAGCGGGTGGCTGCCGGCGAAGTTGACGACTCGTCGTTTTTCATGGCTTGGTGGGGCGCACCGGAGTCCTCCGATCACAAGGAGCCGAAGGTTTGGCAGCAGGCCAACCCTGGCTTCGCGGATTTGCAAGACCCCGAAGACTTTGAGTCCGCCGTCAAACGGACCCCCGAAAACGAGTTCCGCACCAAGCGCCTCAACCAGTGGGTCTCGGCCCAGCAGGCGTGGCTTCCTCATGGTGAGTGGGAGGCGCTGCCGCAGCTGGACCCGGTGGGCCACGACGTCCCCGTCGTCCTGGGCTTCGACGGCTCGTTCTCCAATGACA
>NBNH01000432.1 GCA_004379115.1 Actinomycetales bacterium mxb001 | reverse complement strand
ATGCTCGAGGTCGCCGGCGTCCGCGTCGATCCACGTCACTGGATCGGCGGCGAGCGCGTGGCCTCCGCCGGCTCCTTCACCGATCTCTCTCCTATTGATGGTGCGCTGCTGGGCGAGGTCGCCCGCGGCGGTGCCGCCGAGGTCGATGCCGCCGTCAGCGCCGCACGCGACGCCTTCCCCGGCTGGGCCGCCCTCGGCCCGCAGGGTCGCGGCGAGATCCTCAACCGCATCGCGGATCTCGTCGAGCTTCGCCTCGAGGAGTTCGCCCAGCTCGAGACCCGCGACAACGGCTCGCTCCTGCGCTCGCATCGCCGCGGCGTCATGCCGCGCGTGGCCATGAACATCCGCTTCTTCGCCGACTACGCCATCAACGACCTCAAGCACCCCGAGTTCGAGACGCGCGGTCACACCAACGTCGTGTCCTGGGATCCCGCGGGCGTCGCCGCGATCATCACGCCCTGGAACGCGCCCCTCATGCTGGCCACCTGGCGCATCGGCCCGGCCCTGGCCAGCGGTGACACCGTCGTGCTCAAGCCACCGGAGTGGGCACCGCTCACCGCGAGCCTGTTCGCCGATCTCACCGCTGAGGCGGGCATGCCCCCCGGCGTCTTCAACGTCGTGCAGGGCATCGGCACCGAGGCTGGCGCCGCGCTCGCGGGCCACCCGGGCGTCTCGCGCATCTGCTTCACCGGTTCGGTGCCCACGGCCAAGGCCGTCGCCCGCGCCGCCGCCGACAACCTCACCCCGCTCTCGTTCGAACTCGGCGGCAAGTCACCGACGATCGTCATGGACGACGCCGACCTCGGGCTCGCCGCCACCATCGCCGCCGAGCAGTACGACAACGCCGGCCAGGTCTGCCTCGCCGGCACGCGACTGCTCGTGCACGAGTCCATCGCGCAGGAGTTCGCAGCGCGCCTGGCCGAGAAGGTGCGCGAGATCCAGCAGGGCGATCCGCGCGACGAGGCCACCGACCTCGGCCCGCAGATCCATCCGGTGCACCTGGAGCGCATCGAGGGCTACGTCGACCGCGCACGCAGCGAGGGCGCGACCGTCGTCTTCGGCGGCGAGCGCGTCGAGCCGGTCGCCGGCGGCTTCTACTTCGCCCCCACGCTCATCACCGACGCCATGCTCGGCTCGGAGATCCTCACGCAGGAGGTCTTCGGCCCGGTCCTCACGATGCAGACCTTCTCCGACGAGGAGGAGGCCATCGCGCTGGCCAACAACACCGATTACGGCCTCGCGGCCACGCTCGTATGCGGGGATCGCCCACGGGCCGAGCGCATCGCCGCGCGACTGGTCGCGGGCACGGTGTGGGTCAACTGCTTCTTCGTACGCGACCTACGCGCCCCCTTCGGTGGCTCCCGCAAGTCCGGCATCGGGCGCGAGGGTGGCGTGTGGTCCTTCGACTTCTACGCTGACGTGAAGAACACCTGCTTCTCACCGAACGGCTGGAGGTAGCCATGGGAGAGGTTGTCGCCGCGGGCCTGCTCTCGCA
>NBNH01000431.1 GCA_004379115.1 Actinomycetales bacterium mxb001 | reverse complement strand
CTTCGAGACCGTGCTGCTGCCCTTCAACGACGAGCAGGGCAGCGTCGACCTGCTGCAACAGGCCGGGGATCGACTGGCCGCCGTGCTCATCGAGACGACCCAGGGTTCCGCCGGGGTCATCCCAGGTTCGGCGGAGTACCTGCATGCCCTGCAGCGCACGGCGCGGGAGCAGGGCACGCTGCTGATCGTGGACGAGGTCATGACCTCGCGGCTGGCCTGGCCGGGGGCGTCGCACGCGCTTGGCCTGCAGCCGGACCTCATCACCCTGGGCAAGTACCTCGGTGGCGGGCTTTCCTTTGGCGCCTTCGGAGGCCGCGCCGAGTTGATGGCTCGCTTCGACCCATCGCGACCCGATGCGCTCCCCCATGCCGGTACCTTCAACAACAACGTGCTGACCATGGCGGCCGGAGTTGCCGGCCTTACCGACGTGCTGTCCGACGAGCGCATCGACGATCTCAATGCGCGAGGTGATCGCCTGCGTGCAGGCCTCAACGAGGTCGTGAATCCCCACGGCTGGATCGCGACCGGCAGTGGGTCGATGGTGGGCCTGCACCCGGTGAGTGGTCCCGTGTCATGTCCCCAGGACCTTGCCGAGGCGGATGATCGACTCCGTGAGTTGCTGTTCCTCGATCTGCTGGAGCGCGGCTACTACATGGCCCGACGCGGGTTCATCGCTCTGAGCCTGGAGATCACCGACGAGGATGTCGATGGCTTCATCGATGCCGTCCGCGACAGCCTTGCCCATCGTGCCTAGGGCAGCGACCAGTCGATCGGTTCGCCGCCGAGTTCCTCGAGCAGGTCATTGGCGCGGCTGAACGGCTTCGACCCGAAGAAGCCGCGATCAGCGGACATCGGGCTGGGATGTGCGCTCGCGATCACGGGGGTGTCCTCCAGCAAGGGCTCCAGTGATTGCGCATCGCGGCCCCACAGGATCGCCACGAGCGGTTGATCGCCTCGCTGCACGAGTCCGCGGATGGCGGTGTCGGTGATCTGCTCCCATCCTTTGCCGCGGTGACTTCCCGGATCGCCGGCCCGCACCGTCAACACCCTATTGAGGAGCATGACGCCCTGCCGAGTCCAGGGCGAGAGGTCACCGCTCGTGGGACGAGGAACTCCGAGGTCATCGACGAGTTCGCGGTGAATGTTCTGCAGGCTGCGTGGCAGCGGGCGAGTGTCGGGGGAGACCGAGAACGACAGGCCGACGGCATGTCCGGGAGTGGGATAGGGATCCTGGCCGACGATGAGCACGCGCACATCGTCGAGTGGCGTGGAGAAGGCGCGCAGGATGTTGTCTCCGACGGGCAGCCAGCGATGACCCTCGCCTGTCTCTGCGCGCAGGAACTCGCCGAGGGCCCCCAGGGTGTCTCGCTCGGAGTCAAGGACGGGCACCCACGTGGGGTGGACGAGTTCCTCCAGCGGGCGCGCCATGTGCACGACCGTATGGCCCAGGGTGACGGTTCGGTACGGTCGGGTCGTGTCCGCACCCCCGATGCGTCATCACCCCGGCTGGTTCGGATCCGTCATGGCGACGGCAGCGCTGTCAGCGGCGTTCTACGAGGAGTCGCAGGTTATCGGCGGCACGGCGTTTGAGGTGCTCGCCAATGCGTTCCTGGTGCTCGCCACGCTGCTGGCGATCGCGCTGACCCCGCTCTACCTGCAGCGGCTTCGCCGGGGTCGCCGCTTGGTTGAGGAAGTCGCCAATCCGGGTACGGGTGCCCTCCTCGCGACATTCCCCGGAGGTCTCCTCGTTTTCTCGGCAACCTGGGCGGTTGTCGGAGTCGCATGGCTGGGCGATTCATTCGCTCTCACGCTGAGCGCCATCGTCGCCGTGATCGGTGCGGTGCTGGCCGTCGTCCTCAGCGTTTCGTGGGCATCGTCCATGACCAGCGCATCCTTCGACCTGGCTGAGGTGAATGGCGGCTGGTTGATTCCGCCCGCCATCAGCTTCCTCGTGACGCTCTGCATCGCCCCGCAGATGGTCGCTTATCCCGACCAGGCGTCGTGGCTGCTCGGCCTGGGCCTGACCTTCTACGGGATCGGTGCGCTGCTCTTCATTCCTATCTTCGCCCTCATCGTTGCCCGGCTGATGCTGCGCGAGCCGCCACCCAATGCCACGATGCCCGCGCTGTGGACGCCGCTGGCACCAGCCGGACTGATGGGCCTGTCCATGCTGCGCCTACTTCAGGCCGGAACGACGGCCGGTGTCGTGCCCAATGACGCCCTCGTCATTGGGGTGGTCCTCTCGGCGATGGGGGTGGGTCTTGGCCTGTGGTGGGCAGCGTTCGCCACTGTGCGCCTGATCCACGTGCGACGTAGTGGCGGGCTGCCCTTCTCGCCCGGATGGTGGGGGTTCGTCTTCCCGCTCGCCGCGCTTCAACTCTCGCTGGGCAATCTTGCCGACTTCATGGACAGCGGACCCATCGAGGTCGTGGCCTTCGTGGGCTTCCTCTGTCTGCTGGTCGTCTGGTCGCTCGTCTTCGTGCGCACCACCTCCGCTGTGCTGCGGGGCGCGCGTTCTGCGTAGGCTGCCGACATGGGCCATGACCTCCTGCCGCCCGCGCCATTGCGCCTTGGCGGCGAGTTGCTCCCCATGGTCGGCCCCGTGCGCCTCTACGTCTGCGGCGTGACCCCCTACGACGTCACCCATCTCGGCCACGCCGCCACATTCGTCTGGGTCGACGCGCTCGTCCGCACGCTGCGTGCCGCCAACATGCAGCCCATCGTCACGCGCAACGTCACCGACGTCGATGACGTGCTCACCGAGGCCGCTCGGCGGGCCGGATCGCCCTACGACGAATACGCCGCGATCCATCAGTACGCGTTCGATCACGACATGTCGGAGTTGGGCGTACGCCGGCCCGACCATGAGCCACGCGCACACCAGCACATCGGCGACGTCATCCGGCTCGCGCAGGCCCTCATCGATGCCGGGGCGGCGTACGAGGTGGCAGGCACTGTCTACTTCCGCGGGTCAGGTGTGCCGTCGGCCGCGGGCGTCACCGAGGCCGTTGCGCGTGACGCGCTGGTCGAGTTCGGCGAGCAGCCCGACGACCCGGCGAAGGAGAGTCCCTTCGACGTCCCCGTGTGGCGCTCCTCGACGGGCGGCGATCCGGCGTGGCCGAGCCCGTGGGGCCCGGGGCGTCCCGGGTGGCATGCGGAGTGCACGGCGATGGTGCTGTCGCACTACGGCTCCAGTCTCGACATCCACGCGGGCGGCGCCGACCTTGCCTTCCCGCACCATGCCTACGAGGCCGCCCAGGCCGAGGCGGCGACCGGCGTCATGCCCTTTGCTCGCGCGTGGATGCGGGCCGGCACCGTGCGCATCGGCGGAGAGAAGATGGCGAAGTCGACGGGCAATCTCGTGCTCGTCGCGGATGTGCTCAAGCAGCACCGACCGGGTGCCCTGCGCCTGCTCATCCTCGACCGGCACTGGGCCGATGCCTGGGACTACACGCCCGAAGCGCTCACGGCTGCCGAGGGCCAGCTCGACTCGCTGCACGCGGCCGCGGGCCGATTGGGCGACAGCGAGGCAGCGGAGCGTGAGGTGCTGATTCGACTGCTCGACGACATCGACGTGCGCGGAGCCATCGGCGTCGCCCTCGAGTCTGGCGGGCGGCCAGCGCGTGTCCTCGTCCAGGTCCTTGGCTTGTCATAGGCATGCCACGCAAGTCGGGGGAGGACCGGCGCGCCGAGATCCTCCAGACGGCCTCCGAACTCTTCGCCCGCAATGGCTTCCACGGTGTGTCCATGGACGAGTTGGGTGCGGCTGCCGGCGTCAGTGGTCCCGCGCTGTATCGCTACTTCGCCGGCAAGGAGGCCATCCTGTCCGCGATGCTCGTCGATATCAGCGAACGCTTGCTCGCCGGTGGTCGCGACAGAGTCGGGCAGGCACGCACGCCGGTGCAGGCCTTGAGGTCGTTGGTCGACTTCCATGTGGACTTTGCCCTCGACCACCCCGATCTCATCGACGTGCAGGCCCGCGACCTCGATGCCGTGCCGGAGGCTGACCGTCGCGCGGTGCGGCGTTTGCAGGCTCAGTACGTCTCCCTGTGGGTGGACGCGCTCGTGGGAGAGCGACCGCAGATGTCGCCCGAGCGCGCTCGGGCCGCAGCCCACGCGGTGTTCGGGCTCATCAACTCCACCCCGCATAGCGCTCGTCTCTCGCGCCCGGACATGGCGGGCCTGCTGCGGGTGATGGCCCTCTCCGCCCTTGCCAATGCCCCGGCGGTGGAGTAAAGTTAACGATCGTTAACAAGGAGGGCGGATGCTGCTGGAGTCCCGCGCCGACCGCTCCGCCTGGGCGGACAACGTCGCCGCCAACACCGCCCTTGCCGACGACCTCGCGCAGCGCCGCGAGCGCGCGTCGCGCGGCGGTCCTGAGGCTGCGCGCACCCGACACATCGAGCGCGGCAAGCTCCTGCCCCGCGATCGCGTCGAGATGCTGCTTGACGACGGCACGGCGTTCCTGGAGGTCGCGCCGCTCGCGGCGGAGGGGATGTACGGCGACGAGGCACCGGCGGCTGGCGTCATTGCCGGTCTGGGCGTCGTCAGTGGACGGCTGTGCGTGATCATCGCCAACGACGCCACCGTCAAGGGCGGCACCTACTATCCGATGACCGTCAAGAAGCACCTGCGGGCGCAGGAGATTGCACGGGACAACCGATTGCCCTGCATCTATCTCGTCGACTCAGGCGGTGCGTTCCTGCCCATGCAGGATGAGGTTTTCCCTGATCGTGACCACTTCGGCCGGATCTTCTACAACCAGGCGACGATGTCGTCGATGGGCATTCCGCAGATCGCGGCCGTTCTCGGCTCCTGCACGGCGGGCGGCGCCTATGTTCCGGCGATGAGCGATGAGGCCGTCATCGTGCGCGACCAGGGCACGATCTTTCTCGGAGGCCCGCCCCTGGTGAAGGCGGCGACGGGGGAGGTGGTCTCGGCCGAGGAGCTGGGCGGCGGGGAGGTCCATGCGCGAGTGTCCGGCGTGGCCGATCACCTTGCCGACGACGACACTCACGCCCTGCGCATCGTTCGCGAGATCGTGGCGACGCTGCCACCACCAGCCGATCCTCCGTGGGAGGTGCTGCCCTCCCGTGAGCCGGCGTACCCGATCGACGACCTGCTCGGTGTTGTCCCGGCTGACCTGCGCACTCCCTACGACGTGCGCGAGGTGATCGCGCGCCTCGTCGATGGCAGCGAGTTCACTGAGTTCAAGGCCGAGTTCGGCACGACGTTGGTGACCGGCTTTGCCCACATCCACGGACATCCGGTCGGCATCATCGCCAACAACGGCATCCTGTTCTCCGAGTCGGCGCAGAAAGGCGCGCATTTCATCGAACTCTGTGACCAGCGCAAGATTCCCCTCGTGTTCCTGCAGAACATCACCGGCTTCATGGTGGGCAAGGACTATGAAGCAGGCGGTATCGCCAAGCATGGCGCCAAGATGGTGACCGCGGTCGCCTGTGCGCGCGTTCCCAAGTTCACGGTGGTCATCGGTGGATCGTTTGGCGCGGGCAACTACTCCATGTGCGGTCGCGCCTATGCGCCGCGCTTCCTGTGGATGTGGCCCAACTCCCGCATCTCCGTCATGGGCGGCGACCAGGCCGCCGCGGTGCTCGCCACCGTGCGGCGCGACCAGGCCGAGGCCCGGGGGGAGGGCTGGTCATCTGAGGAGGAGGCGGCCTTCACGGCGCCCATCCGCGATCAGTACGAGACGCAGGGTGACCCCTACTACGCGACGGCGCGACTGTGGGACGACGGCATCATCGATCCTCGCGAGACCCGGCGGGTGCTGGGCCTTGCCCTAGCGGCTGCGGGCCAGGCACCGCTCGGGCCGGTGTCCTACGGCGTCTTTCGGATGTGATGGCCGTGTTCGACACCGTGCTGATTGCCAACCGCGGAGAAATCGCGGCCCGCATCATGCGCACTCTTGGGCGCATGAGCATCGAGTCCGTGGCGGTGTTCACCCCGGCGGACGCGCACATGCCCTTCGTCTCACTGGCCGACCGAGCGCTGCCGCTCACGTCGCCGGGCGGCTATCTCGACATCGATGCCCTGGTGCACGCTGCACTTGCCAGTGGTAGCCAGGCAGTGCATCCGGGCTATGGCTTCCTGTCGGAGAACGCCGCCTTCGCGCGCGCCTGTGCCGATGCCGGCATCGCCTTCATCGGTGCGCCGGCGCCGGTGCTGGAGCGCATGGGCGACAAGATCGCCGCCAAGCTCACCGCTATCGCTGCCGGTGTGCCCGTCGTCCCCGGGCGCCACGAGCCCGGCATGGACGATGCGTCCCTGGCCGCGGCCATCGACGAGGTGGGCTTCCCTGCCTTGCTCAAGCCCTCGGCGGGGGGCGGCGGTAAGGGCATGGTCGTGGTCCGCCATGCGCTGGAGATCGATGAGGCCATCGCGAGTGCCCGGCGTGTGGCTCAGGGTGCATTCGGCGATGAGACCCTGCTCGTCGAGCGCTATGTCGACCGTCCTCGTCACATCGAAGTTCAAGTCCTCGCCGATCACCACGGTCACGTGGTCCACCTGGGCGAGCGCGAGTGCACGCTCCAGCGACGCCATCAGAAGGTCGTGGAGGAGGCTCCGTCCCCCTTCCTCGACAATGAGTCGCGCGATGCGCTGTGCGCATCCGCCGTTCGCCTCGCTGAGTCCGTCGGCTATGTCGGTGCGGGCACGGTCGAATACGTCGTCCCGGGCGACGACCCCTCGGGATTCGCCTTCCTCGAGATGAATACGCGCTTGCAGGTCGAGCACCCCGTGACTGAGGCGGTCACCGAGCTGGACCTGGTCGAGTGGCAGATACGCATCGCAGCCGGGGAGCCGCTTGGCTTCGATCAGGAAGGCGTGCACGTGAGTGGCCACGCCATCGAAGCCCGCGTGTACGCCGAGGACCCGGGTCGATCGTTCGTGCCCACCGGGGGGACCCTGCTGGCCTGGAGCCCACCCGGGGGAGTGCGGGTGGACTCCGGCGTCGATGTCGGGGTGCGCGTGGGCTCGGATTACGACCCGATGCTCGCCAAGGTGATCGCCCACGGGGCAGATCGAGCCGATGCACTTCGGCAGCTTCGTGCCGCGCTGTCGAGCACTGTCGCGCTGGGGGTGACCACCAACATCGCATTCGTTCACGATCTCCTCGCGGACGAGGACGTCATCAAGGGCAATCTCGACACCGGACTCGTCGATCGATTCGCTGCGTCGTGGCAGCCGGACGAGGTGACCGATGAGGTGCGTCACTGGGCCGCACTGGCCTGCCGGCCCGAGCCTCGCGACGATCCGTGGCGTGAGGCGGACGGCTGGCGGCTGGGAGGCGCAACGGAATTCACCGTCGACATCGACGGCGTACCCACCAGCGTTGCCTCCAACGCGGCGATGCCCGACGATGTGATCGCTTGTCGCGGCGATGGTGACGTCTGGCTCCATGCTGCCGGTACCAATCGCCGATTCACGGTCACCCGACCGATCGACCGTCGGTTGCGCGCGGTCCGAGATGACGGGCACTCGGGCACCTGGCACGCGCGCAGCCCCATGCCTGGTGCGATCGTGGCCCTGCCGGTGGGCGTCGGCGACGCCGTGTCCGCAGGTGAGACCGTGGTCGTCGTCGAAGCCATGAAGATGGAGCACGCCCTGCGTGCACCGGCTGACGGCGTCGTCACGGCGGTGATGGCATCCGTGGGTGACCAGGTTCGCCTCGACGAGGTACTCGTGCATGTCGAGCCGGTGACAGCATGAACGCGCTGCCGATGGTCGTTCCCGATGCCACTCTCCCCTCCGAGGTCATGATCTGGGAGGTGGGCGCGCGTGATGGCCTGCAGAACGAGTCGACCATCGTGCCGACAGCCATCAAGGTGGAGTTCATCGAACGCCTGGCCGACGCCGGCCTGCCGGTGGTCGAGGCGACCAGTTACGTGCGCCCCGAGTGGGTGCCCCAGTTGGCTGACGCGGCGGAGGTCATGGACAGCGTTCAGCGTCGGCCGGGGGTTCGATACCCCGTGTTGGTGCCCAATGTTCGCGGCCTGGAGAGGGCACTCGAGGCATCGGTCACCGATGTCGCGATCTTCGCCAGCGCCACCGAGTCCTTCGCCCATCGCAACCTCAATCGTGGCTACGACGACCAGTGGGAGATGTTCACGCCCGTCGCCGACCGCGCGCATGCTGAAGGGCTAGCCGTGCGCGGCTACCTGTCGATGTGCTTCGGCGATCCGTGGGAGGGCGCTGTCGAGGCCGATCGCGTCGTTCGCAGCGTTCGTCGTCTGCTCGATATGGGCTGCGAGTCCATCAGCCTCGGCGACACGATCGGCGTAGCCACCCCGGGGCAGGTCACCGACCTGATCGGTCGACTGACCGCGGCCGGCGTGCCTGTGGCGGCCATCGGCGTCCACTTCCATGACACCTACGGCCAGGCACTGGCCAACACGCTCGCCGCCCTGCGGGCCGGGGTCGTCACCATCGACTCGTCCGCTGGCGGGCTCGGTGGCTGTCCCTACGCCAAGTCGGCCACCGGCAACCTGGCCACTGAGGACCTCGTCTATATGCTCGACGGACTCGGGATCCGCACCGGCGTCGACCTTGACGCGCTCGTCAGCACCAGCGCCTGGATGTCCGACATCCTCGGCCGCCCCAGTCCCTCACGCGTCGTGCGGGCCCGATCCCATCAGGGGGAATGACATGGACCATCGCCTGCCCCAGGAATACGTCGACCTGCAGAAGACGGTCGCAGCATTCGCGCAGGACGTCATCGCGCCGGTGATCGCCGAGCACTACGAGGCCCACACGTTCCCCTACGACATCGTCCGCCAGATGGGTGAACTCGGCCTATTCGGCCTGCCCTTCCCCGAGGAGTGCGGCGGCATGGGTGGCGACTACTTCGCCCTGTGCCTGGCGCTCGAGGAGATCGCTCGCATCGACTCGTCGGTGGCCATCACCCTTGAGGCGGCCGTGAGCCTCGGCGCTATGCCCATCTACCGATATGGCTCCGACGAACAGAAGCGGGAGTGGCTGCCCCGTCTGCTTGCCGGTGAGATGCTCGGCGCCTTCGGTCTCACCGAGCCCGGCGGCGGCACCGACGCGGGGGCCGCGCGTACGACGGCCCGGCTCGACGGTGACGAGTGGGTCATCAATGGCACCAAGGCCTTCATCACGAATTCCGGCACCGACATCACCGGCTTCGTCGCGGTGCTGGCCGTCACCGGAGAGAAGGCTGACGGCAAGAAGGAAATGTCGACGATCATCGTGCCGACCGGCACACCGGGCCTCACCGTGTCGAAGCCGTACTCGAAGGTCGGTTGGAACGCCTCCGATACTCACGAGCTCGGCTTCGTCGACTGCCGCGTGCCGGCTGCCAATCTTCTCGGCACGCGCGGCAAGGGCTACGCCCAGTTCCTGCAGACCCTCGACGAGGGACGCATCGCGATCGCCGCGCTGTCCGTGGGCCTCGCTCAGGGCTGCATCGACGAGTCCGTGCGCTACCTGCACGAGCGGCATGCCTTCGGCAAGCCGCTCTCGGCGTACCAGGCCCTCGACTTCATGGTCGCCGACATGGACGTGCGCGCACACACGGCCCGACTGGCCTACTACGACGCCGGCTCGCGGATGCTGGCGGGCGAGCCGTTCAAGAAGCAGGCCGCTATCGCCAAGTTGCATGCTTCGGATGCCGCGGTGGAAAACGCGCGGGCGGCCACGCAGATCTTCGGCGGCTACGGCTTCATGAACGAATACCCGGTGGCTCGCTTCTGGCGCGACTCCAAGGTGCTCGAGATCGGCGAGGGCACCAACGAGGTGCAGCGCATGCTGATCGCGCGCGAACTCGGCCTCAGCTGACCGGGTTGCCGGCCGAGGCGATGCCGGCCTCCGCGGCGGCCGCGAGATCCGCGCCTCGCAAGCGCGCAGCCAGCCAGCCGCCGGCGAAACGATCGCCCGCACCGAGCGAGGCAACCTCGACCTGTGGCACGGCTGTCACGACCTCGGTCGATCCGTCTCGGCTGATGATCGGCCGATCCTGATCGTGCGCGACCGTGATCGAGGGAGCGTGGGAGAGATAGCCGCTCACCACCTCGATCTCGTCGGGCCGGCCGAGGAGGGCGTCGAGGGCGGGCAACTGTGCGAGCCAGGGAGCACTCGACTCGCACTTCGAGGGACGAGGCGGCTCCAGGGTGATGGGGATGCCCCTGGACGCCGCTTCCTGGGCTAGTGCCACGAGTGCGTCGCCGGCGACCGCGTCGAGCGCGTAGCCGTCGATGTGCAGCAGTGTCACGTCCCGCAGCGCCGCCGCGTGGTCGAGAATGCCGATGCCGAGATGGCCGCCTCCTCCATAGGACACGATCGTGCGGTCTCCCGCGTAAACGATCACCGTCGACCGAGGCGCATCTGGCAGCGGCGCGAGGTGATCGTCGACGCCGAGAGCGGTGAAGGACTCGCGTAGTCGCTCTGAGTCAGGATCGTCACCGCACCATCCGGTGACGCTCACCGCAGCACCAGCCGCGGCAGCAGCCCGGGCGGTGTGCCAGACCTGGCCGCCGCCCTCGATCCGTCGGTCGCGCGCGCGCTGATTGGAGCCGGGCAAGAGGGGGTCGGCGCACTCCAGCACATCGTCGACGACGAGCTTGCCCGCGACCAGGAGACGGGCCATCGAGTTCAGTCGAGCAGTCCGGCCTTGCGCAGGCCGGACCAGGCCAGCGGCAGCAGGCCCGCCGCCAGGGCGATCTTGAGGACGTCTCCGACGAGGAAGGGCGCGACGCCGAGTTCGATAGCCGTGATCCAGGTCGAATCGATGGCGAACTTCAGCCAGGTGACGCCGACGGCGTAGATGACGAGGTTGCCGATGACCATGAGTCCGGCAGTGCGCCACACCGTGCGGGTGGCACCGCTCTCAGCGATTCGGCCAACGATCCCCGCCGCGATGATGAAGCCGAGGATGTAGCCAAAGCTCGGCATGGCGAAGCCCGATGTGCCCTCCGCGAACCACGGGATTCCTGCGATTCCGGCCACGGCGTACAGCGACATCGACAGCACGCCGCGCATCGGCCCGAGTGCGGCACCGGCGAGGAGGACGGCAAAGGTCTGCAGGGTGAGCGGCACGGGGGTGAACGGCAGCGGGATCGCCACCTGGGCGGACAGCCCGACGAAGGCGGCGCCTCCGACGACGAGGATGACCTGGCGCACCAGCGACCGGGCACCCTCGGCACGGTCGGTCCAGACATCGGCCAGGACGACGGGCTGAGTGACAGCCATGGGGACCTCCGGTGGGCTCTGCGCCGCTATCGGCGTGTCGCGACCCTACCGAATGCGGGCTTCAGGCCCGTCAACGGTCTAGGGTGGGGCGAGATCGACACCGCTGACCGCGGATGAGGACGCAGGGGAAGGCGAACCTCACCGAAGGAGGTCGGTGGTATGTCTGCACTTCCGCCGTCTGCTATTCCGGCGTCGACCGGCCCTGGCCGCGCGCGCGGCGTTGTCTTCATCCATGCCGCGCCCCGAGCTCTGTGTCCCCATGTCGAGTGGGCGCTGACGTCGCTGCTCGAGTCCGACGTACGCCTGTCGTGGCAGGCCCAGCCCGTCGCGCCACCGGCGATGCGGGCCGAACTGTCGTGGGAGGGTCGGCCCGGGTTGGGGTCACGGATCGCCAGCGCGCTGAAGGCGATTCCGGGCCTGCACTTCGAGGTCACCGAGGACCCCTCGGCTGGCCGCGAGGGCGAGCGCTACGCGATGACGCCCACGCTGGGTCTGCATCGCGCCACCATCGGCGTGCACGGCGACATCCTGGTGTCCGAGGATCGGCTGCGCGCCGCGGTCGCGGGCGCGGCGGCCACGGGCGCTGATCTGATCGATGGCATCGCCTATCTCCTCGGCACCGCCTGGGACACCGAGCTCGAGCCTTACCGCATCGCGACCGATGACACCCCCGTGCGGGTGCTCAACCACGTGATCTGATCCGCCGCGCTCGTGTGCCACGCCCGTCACGCTCAAGTGAACCCAATCGGGTCTATTCGCCATGTTTAACGCGAATAGACCCACTTCCGTTCACCTGACCGAAAACGCGAGGTAGCGGTCTCAGCACAGGCCGAGTGCTCGGTTGACGCGGCCGACGAGTCTCCAGGGATTCCGTAGGTCGGGAAACATCCACCGCACGATCCTGAGGCCCGCCTGCTCGAGTTCTTCCTGACGGAGCTTTTCCTTGATGAGGGCCTCCGAACTGGAGTACTTCATCCCACCGTCGCATTCGCCGACAACCCGCCGGTCCTCCCAGAGCATGTCTGCCCAGTAGGTGACACCGTTAGCGCCGACAACCGGGGCTCCCACCACGGGTGCTGGTACGCCGCGCAGCAGGAGGATCCCTCGGGACTCAGACTCGAGCGGAGACTCGGCCGCGGGATCACCGAGGGCGACGGTCGCTCGGGCTCGACGAATCCCCGGCCAGCCGGCCTGGTAGTCCAGGACTCCCGTGAAGACTGACGCCGCATCGGAGATCAGCCCTTCGTCATGAACGCACCTCCGCAGATCGGCGCGCAGGGGTGATCGCTGTTCGACCAACCGCCGAAGAGCAGCATCGACGCAGATGAGTGCCCGCGGTGGCGCGAGGTGTCGTGCAAGGTCCACAGCGGTTCGCGCAAGTGTCGTGACCAATACACCGTCGAGCATGGTGAGGTGCTCAGGGGGGAGAGGCGACACGTGAATGCGAACGCCCTGGGAGATCCGGGGCCGTGTGCCGGGGCAGGTGATGTGTGCTTGGCCGCCAAGCCCGTGTGGAAGGGGCAAGCCATGCAGTGCGGCAGCGGACGCGTGCGAGACGGCGCTGCCCGGTTGTGCCAGCGCTGCAGCTCGGGCACGGTCAAGCGCTGGCGACACGCTGCCTTGATGATCGTCATCGTCCACACACGAAGACGACGAGACAACATAGGTGCCCCGTCGTAGACGAGTCAGAGCGCCGGAACGAATCGCTGATCGCAGACGCTCTGCGGTGATGCCGTGTATGGAGAAGGCCTGGACCGCCGTGAAGGGGCGGTCTCCGAAGGCCGAGGCCAGGATGTCCCCGGTCATGTGCGAGAGATGGCGGCGACCCATCTCGGAAATGTGCCCCACGCGCGCCAGCGTCGGCTGGCGATATCCACAGGCCGTTGCTCTGGCGCCGACGTGACGTTTGGCTCGTCGCTCGAGAGCCGAAGTGAATCGAATCGGGTCTATTCGTGTGATTTCAGGGAGATAAACCCGATTCGGTTCACGTGAGGGAATAGGCAGGGAACGGGACAGCAGGCCCTAGCTGGCCAGTGCGGCGCGCATGGCGTCGATATGTGCCGGCGTCGATCCGCAGCAGGCTCCGATGATGT
>NBNH01000430.1 GCA_004379115.1 Actinomycetales bacterium mxb001 | reverse complement strand
GACGAGAGTGGCCTCGCCGAAGAGCGTGGGGCTCAGGGCCTCGGCGAGCGCCTCGGGCGCCGACTCGGCCACGCTGAGGGTCAACACCGTGGGGGCTTCACCGAAGCGCTCGCGCGCCGCCGCGCGCGCGTCGGCCAGGGCCCGGTCGACGAGCACCTGCTCGGAGCCGACGATCAACGTGAGGGGGAGGCTGGCCACGGGGTCAGCATGCCACCTGGATGCACGAACGCCCGGCCCCTGCCGGGACCGGGCGCTTCGAGTCAGTCAGGTCTAGAGGGAGGCGGCCTTCTTGGCGATCGCCGACTTGCGGTTGGCTGCCTGGTTCTTGTGGATGACACCCTTGCTCGCGGCCTTATCGAGGCTGCGGCAGGCGTCGTCAGCGAGCTCCTTGGCCTTGGCATCGCCAGCGGCGGCGGCCTCGCGGAACTTGCGCACGGAGGTCTTGAGGGCGGACTTCACAGCCTTATTGCGCTGCCGCGCCTTCTCATTGGTGCGGTTGCGCTTGATCTGCGACTTGATGTTTGCCACGAACCCTCAGCCTCTCGAACGGACGGCCTGCCCTGGGCGGGCCGGCCGAGGGATAAGGCTACCGGGCATTCCAGGGGGAGCCCAAATCCGGGTCCGTGAGGCCCCCACGGCGCCGGAATGCCCCTGGGCCGCCCCATGGGAGCATAGGTCGGTGCCCCTCCCCACCCCCGGCAACACCGATCCGGCGATGATCCGCAATTTCTGCATCATCGCCCACATCGACCACGGCAAATCGACCCTGGCCGATCGGATGCTGCAGATGACCGGGGTCGTCGACGAGCGGCAGATGCGGGCCCAGTACCTCGACCGCATGGACATCGAGCGCGAGCGCGGCATCACCATCAAGTCGCAGGCCGTGCGCCTGCCCTACCGCGCCCAGGACGGGCGCGACTACGTCCTCAACCTCATCGATACGCCCGGCCACGTCGACTTCACCTACGAGGTCTCCCGGAGCCTGGCCGCCTGCGAGGGCGCCGTCCTGCTCGTGGACGCCGCCCAGGGCATCGAGGCGCAGACCCTCGCCAATCTCTACCTCGCACTCGAGAACGACCTGCAGATCATCCCGGTGCTCAACAAGATCGACCTGCCTGCGGCCCAGCCCGAGAAGTACGCCGCCGAGTTGGCGCACATCATCGGGTGCTCGCCCGATGACGTGTTGCGCGTCTCGGCGAAGACCGGCGACGGCGTTCGCGAGCTGCTCGAAGAGGTCGTGCGCACGGTGCCGCCGCCGATCGGCAACCCGGATGCCCCGCTGCGGGCGCTGATCTTCGACTCGGTCTACGACACCTATCGCGGCGTCGTCACCTACGTGCGCGTGATCGACGGCCACGTATCCACGCGCGAGCGCATCGCCATGATGTCGACCAAGACGACGCATGACCTGCTCGAAGTCGGTGTCATCTCACCGGAGCCCATCGCCGCTCAGGCGATCGGCGTCGGCGAGGTGGGCTACCTCATCACGGGTGTGAAGGATGTCCGGCAGTCGCGCGTGGGCGACACGGTCACCACCTCCCACAAGGGCGCGACCGAGGCTCTGGGCGGCTATCGCGATCCCAAGCCCATGGTCTTCTCCGGCCTCTATCCGATCGACGGATCCGACTACCCGGCCCTGCGTGACGCTCTCGACAAGCTCAAGCTCAACGACGCCGCCCTGGTCTACGAGCCCGAGACCTCTGTGGCCCTGGGCTTCGGCTTCCGGTGCGGCTTCCTCGGCCTGCTGCACCTCGAGATCGTCCGCGAGCGGCTCGAGCGCGAGTTCGACCTCGACCTGATCTCCACGGCGCCCAACGTCGTCTACTCGGTGCGCAAGGACGACGGCACCGAGGTGATCGTCACCAATCCCTCGGAGTTCCCGACGGGCAAGGTGGCCGAGGTGCGCGAGCCCGTCGTGCGCGCAACCATCCTCTCGCCATCGGATTTCGTCGGCACGATCATGGAGCTGTGCCAGGCACGGCGCGGAGTGCTCCTCGGCATGGACTACCTCAGCCAGGACCGTGTCGAGTTGCGCTACACGCTTCCGCTCGCCGAGATCGTCTTCGACTTCTTCGACCAACTGAAGTCGCGCACCAAGGGCTACGCGTCCCTCGACTACGAGACCAGCGGTGACCAGGACGCCGATCTGGTGAAGGTCGACATCCTGCTCCACGGCGACACGGTCGATGCCTTCAGTGCGATCGTTCACAAGGACAAGGCCTACGCCTACGGCGTCGCCATGACCGCCAAGTTGCGCGAGCTCATCCCGCGGCAGCAGTTCGAGGTGCCGATCCAGGCGGCTATCGGCTCGCGCGTGATCGCCCGAGAGACCGTGCGGGCCATGCGCAAGGACGTGCTCGCCAAGTGCTACGGCGGCGACATCACCCGCAAGCGCAAGTTGCTCGAGAAGCAGAAGGAAGGCAAGAAGCGCATGAAGATGGTGGGCCGGGTGGAAGTACCTCAGGAGGCCTTCATCGCCGCGCTGTCGACCGGCGAGGAATCCGCGAAGAAGTGATTAGACCGGTTGCACGTTGAACGTGACGATCGTCTGATCACCCAGTGCAGCACCCAGCATCGTGACGCCGTAGCCGAAGGCGCGGAATCCCCACATGCCGTTGGCTCCCGGTGGAATCAGCGCATCGATCGCCCACCCGTTGTTCTGCAGGTAGATGGCGTATTCCTTGATGGCCTCAGCCTGATCGCCGGGGGCGGCGTACTGAGCCGTGAAACTGCCGTTGGCGCCACTGGCGCTGACCAGCGTGAAGCCGGGGATCGGGGGGAGTTCCTGGGGCCAGTCCGCGGGCAGTTGCGCCGGTGCGGCCGGCGAACTGGGCGACGGAGCGGGTGCGGACGAGGACGTGCCGGAGTCCGCCGACCCGCCGCAGGCGGTGAGCACGACGGCAAGGGCGACGGAGCCAGCAACGATGAGGGCACGCTTCATTACTTGATGAATCTAATGCATACCGGGTAGCGGTAGTCCAAGCCATCCTTGTTCTTCAGGGCGGCCATGATCATGAAGATCAGGCTCACCACCCACACGGCCAGGACGATGAAGATGCCGATGACCACGAAGGTGAGCACGAAGCCGATGATGTAGGCGATGGCGACCGTGATCTGGAAGTTCAGTGCCTCGGTGGACTCCTTCTTCACGAAGGCACTCCGTGGGCCGAAGATGAGCATGATGAGCAGGGGCCCGATGAAGCTGACAAGGATCCCGGACAGCTGACCAAGCGCGGCCCACAGTCGCTCATCAGACTGCGACAGGGGCTGCTCACCCCCGGGCTGCGGCGCCGCCGGGGGAGGAGGGGGTGGTGGAGTGGTGGACATGGTGCCTCCTAAGAAGGGGAGTACGCCCCCAATGTACGTCGCCCGAGCCCGCGAATCGGACACCTGCGGAGGACAATCGGTCACGTGTGGGACGACGTGCTGACCGGGCAGGGTGTGAGTGCCCCGTGGGGCCTATACCTCCACGTGCCCTACTGCGCCTCACGCTGCGGCTACTGCGACTTCAACACCTACACGGCCGAGGAACTCGGACCGGGAGTCAGCCGGTCCACCTATGCCGACACCCTGATCGGGGAGTTGCGCCTCGCGCGCCGCACGCTCGGCGATGCACCACCCATCGACACCGTTTTCGTCGGCGGGGGAACGCCCACGCTGCTCGGCGCGGCGGACCTGGTGCGCATCCTCGACGTCGTACGCGCGGAGTTCGGGCTTGCCGACGGCGCTGAGGTGACGACAGAGGCCAATCCCGACTCGATCGACCGGGCCGGCATGGACGCTCTCCTTCAGGGTGGCTTCACCCGCATCTCCTTCGGCGTGCAGAGCCTGGCGCCGCATGTGCTGCGCGCTCTCGATCGCACGCACACGCCCGGTCGATCGATCCAGGCGCTCCGCGAGGCACGCGAAGCGGGATTCATGCATGTCAGCGCCGACCTGATCTACGGAACCCCGGGAGAGACCGATGACGACCTCCGCGCGTCACTCGACGGGGTGATCAACACCGGCATCGATCATCTGTCGGCTTACGCGCTCATCGTCGAGCCCGGCACGCGACTCGCGCGCCAGGTCGCGCGCAAAGAGATTCCCGCACCGGACGACGACGTCGCTGCGGACCGCTACGCCCTCGTCGACGATGCGGCGAGCAGGGCAGGCATGCAGTGGTACGAGGTGTCGAACTGGTCTGCTCCCGGCGGTGAGTGCCGGCACAACCTCGGCTACTGGCGCGGCGCGGACTGGTGGGGTGCGGGCCCGGGAGCGCACGGCCATGTGGGCGGCCTGCGCTGGTGGAACGTCAAGCATCCGTCGGCCTATGCCGCGCGCGTCGACGCGGGCGAGTTGCCGATCGATGGATGGGAGCAACTCACGGCGCACGACCGCTGGCTGGAGGACACGCTCCTGCGCATCCGGCTGCGCGACGGAATGTCGACCCGTGACCTGGATGCAGCGACGGTCGCGCAACTTGCCGACGAGGCGCTGATCGTGATCGACGAACGCGAAAACCTCGTGCTCAGCGATCAAGGGCGGCTGCTGGCCGACCTGGTGGTGCGGCGCTTGACCGCGACGTCAGGGCCGCAGGGGAATGCCGTCGGCGTCGGTCTGCAGACCTGAGCCGCTCAGGATGACGATGCCCTCGATCAGCCCCCACAGGGCGCCGATTCCGCAGGTCGCCAGGGTCACCAGGATCTGCAGCACGCCGACACTGGTGTAGCCGAGGTAAAACCGATGCACGCCCAGGCCGCCGAGGAAGATGCCGAGCAGCCCTGCGGTCATCCGCGACTTCGCCCGGGGGTCGTAGACGGCGAAGGCGTAGGGATAGGGGTAGGCCGCCGGGGCGGCGTACGGCGGAGGCGGAGGGGGCGGGGGAGCCGCTGAGCCCTCGGGTTCGTGGGCCGGGGAAGGCTCAGGGGTGGGCTGGGTCACGATGCCTCCTCGTCAACAGGCTCCATGGTGCCTGAGAGCGTAGACTTGGCACTCACGGCAAGGGAGTGCCAAAGGCTCCCGCATCGGAGGTGAGGACGGGTGCTCGAGGATCGCCGTCTCGCCGTCCTCCGGGCCATCGTCGAGGACTACGTCTCGACCCGCGAGCCCGTCGGCAGCAAGGCGCTCGTCGAACGCCACTCGCTCGGCGTCTCCTCGGCCACCATTCGCAATGACATGGCGGCGCTCGAGGAGGAGGGCTACATCGCCCAGCCGCACACCAGCGCCGGACGCATCCCCACCGATCTGGGTTACCGCGCCTTCGTCGATCGACTCTCCGGCGTCAAGCCGCTCTCGGGTGCCGAGCGTCGCGCCATCTCCGACTTCCTCGCCGGTGCCGTCGACCTCGACGACGTCATGGCGCGCAGTGTTCGTCTGCTCGCGCAGTTGACGCGCCAGGTCGCCCTCGTGCAGTACCCCTCCCTGGTGCAGTCGACCGTCCTGCACCTGGAGATCGTCCGCCTGAGTGCCACGCGCCTGCTTCTTGTCCTCATCGCCGACACCGGTCGCGTCGAGCAGCGCGCGGTCGACCTGCCGGCTCCCATGAGCGAGGAGTCCGTGGCAGCTCTTCGCTCCCGATTGCTCAGCGCGGTCATCGGCCGCCGGTGTGCTGACCTGTCGAGCCACGTCGAAGGCCTGGCCGAGCAGTTCCCCGCCGACGAGCGTGCCAGCGCGGCCGCGATGATCGCGACACTCCTGGAGGCCACGGTCGAGAGCGAGGAACGTCGCGTCATGCTCGGCGGCACCGCCAACCTCGCGCGCTACCGCGATTCGTTCTCCACCACCCTCGAACCTGTCCTCGAAGCTCTCGAGGAGCAGGTCGTCCTGCTGCGACTGCTGGGCGAGGTGTCCGGCGATGTCACAGTACGGATCGGTCACGAGAATCCCGTGGAAGACCTGCAGACGACCAGCGTGGTCTCGGCCGGCTACGGCCGCGGCTCATCGGTGATCGCAGGAGTCGGCATCCTGGGCCCGACCCACATGGACTACCCGGGCACGATGGCGGCGGTGCAAGCGGTCGCTCAATACCTCAGCCGCATCCTGGACGAGAACTAAGCCGTGGCAACCGACTACTACGCCATGCTCGGCGTGTCCCGTGAAGCCTCTCCCGACGAGATCAAGCGCGCCTACCGCAAGTTGGCGCGCGAGCTCCATCCTGATGTCAACCAGGATCCGGGCAGCCAGGAGCGCTTCAAGGAGGTGACCGCCGCCTACGAGGTGCTCAGCGATCCGGAGAAGCGCCAGATGTACGACCTCGGCGGCGATCCCCTGCGGGCAAGTGGCGGGGGCTTCGGACCCACCTTCGACTTCTCCGACCTCATGGATGCGTTCTTCGGGGGCGGACAGTCACGCGGCCCGAGGCCGCGCATGCGTCGCGGTCAGGACGCGCTCATCCGCATGCAGGTCGATCTCGCCGAGGCCATGTTCGGGGGCACGCGCGAGATCCAGGTCGACACGGCGGTGCGCTGCAACCCCTGCTCCGGTGCCGGCACGTCGCCGGGAACGCAGCCAGCGACCTGCCCCATGTGCAAAGGGCGCGGCGAAATCCAAAACGTGCAGCGCTCCTTCCTCGGCCAGGTCATGACCTCGCGACCTTGCCCGCAGTGCCAGGGTTTCGGCACGACGATTCCCCATCCCTGCGTCGAGTGCTCAGGCGACGGCCGCGTGCGCACGCGCGCGACACTCAACGTCACCGTTCCGCCCGGTGTCGACACCGGCACCCGCATTCAGTTGGCAGGCCAGGGCGAAGTGGGGCCCGGTGGGGGAGACCCAGGAGACCTGTTCGTCGAGATCGTGCAGCAGCCGCATCCGGTCTTCGAGCGCCGGGGCGACGACCTGCACTGCACTGTCGAGGTGCCCATGACCATGGCGGCCCTCGGCACCAGCATGACCCTGGAGACACTCGACGGCGACGAGACCGTCGAGATTCGCCCGGGGACGCAACCCGACTCGGTCGTGACTCTGCGTGCACGTGGCGTGCCGAGATTGCGTGGCACTGGACGAGGTGACCTGCACGTCCACCTCGACGTCCGCACGCCCACCCGTCTCGACGACGATCAAGAGCAACTCGTACGCCAACTGGCCCGCGCGCGCGGGGAAGAGGGTGCGGTCCTGCGCACCCAGCAGGACGACGACCCCGCCTCCGGTGGGCTCTTCTCGCGCCTGCGCGGAGCTTTCAGCGGGCGCTGATGGCCCGCCACGTCTTCATCGCTGACCAACTCGACGACGCCGCTCCCGGATCCACGATCCAACTCGACGGGGCCGAGGGACACCACGCCGCTCAGGTCGTCCGTGTGCGCTCGGGGGAGGAGCTTGAGATCGTCGACGGCCGTGGGCGTCGTGTCGAGGCCCGGGTCATTGATGTTCGCCGTGATGCGGTGAGCGCGCAGGTCATGAACGTCATCGACGAGCCCGCACCCGAACCACGCCTCGTCGTCGTCCAGGCACTAGCCAAGGGCGACCGCGGTGAGCGCGCCGTGGAGACCCTCACCGAGGTGGGTGTCGATGTCATCGTGCCGTGGTCCGCCGCCCATTCCGTCAGCCAATGGCGGGGTGACAAGGCCGATCGAGGGGTGGAGAAGTGGCGTGCCACCGCTCGGTCCTCCGCCAAGCAGGCGCGTCGATCGCGTGTGCCCGACGTGCTTCCACTCGTGGCGACACCGCAGCTGCGCGAGACGGTGGGGTCAGCCAGCCTCGCCCTGCTTCTCGACGAAGGCGCATCGACGCCCATCGGCCAGTGTCCGGTGCCGCGCGAGGGCGATGTCGTGCTGGTCGTCGGTCCCGAGGGCGGCCTCAGCGACGCTGAGCGAGAGTCCCTGTGTGCGTGGGGAGCCATGCCCGTCCGCCTCGGCCCGACGGTCCTGCGCACATCGACCGCCGGCACCGTGGCCGCGGGAATCGTGCTTGCCGCAACCGACCGCTGGCGCTAGCCCTACGATGCCGTCGTGAGCGATTGCCTCTTCTGCGCCATCGTGCGCGGTGACATTCCCGCCGACGTGGTGCTGCGCACCGATCGCGTCATTGCGTTTCGCGACATCACGCCGCAGGCGCCGGTTCATGTCCTCGTCATCCCCGTCGACCACCATCCCGACGTGCCCTCGGCCGCCCTCGCCGATCCGGTGCTGGGCGCCGAGCTCCTGCAGGCAGCGGCCCAGGTGGCGGTCGCCGAAGGCGTGTCCGACTCCGGCTACCGCCTCGTGGCCAACACCGGCAGCCACGGCGGCCAGACCGTTCACCATGCCCACCTGCACGTGCTCGGGGGCCGTGGACTCACCTGGCCCCCCGGCTGAGCGATACGATCAGGCCTTCGGGCGGCGCCGCCGCCCACGTCGAAGGGCAGGCCCCGGCCGCACGGCCACACCATGTCGAGTAGCGCCCCATCTCAGGCGACGATCACCGTCCCCGCCAGCCAGCCGATGGTGTCCGTGCTCGGAGTCGGCGATGAACTCCTGCGGGTCATCGAGGCCCAGTTCCCCGAGGCCGACATCCATGTCCGCGGCAACGAGATCCGCATCTCCGGTTCCACCCAGGACGTCGGCCTGGTCGAGTTGCTGGTGTCCGAGATGCTCACCGTGCTGCGCACCGGACAGGGCCTGACTCCCGAGTCCGTCGAGCGCAGCGTGGCGCTCCTGCGCAGCGGCGACCGCCCCGCCGAAATCCTCTCCACCAACATCCTGAGTTCTCGCGGCCGCACCATTCGTGCAAAGTCGCTCAACCAGAAGCGCTACGTCGATGCCATCGACACCAACACGATCGCGTTCGGCATCGGGCCGGCGGGCACCGGCAAGACCTACCTCGCCGTCGCCAAGGCCGTGCAGGCGCTTCAAGCGAAGAAGGTCACGCGCATCATCCTCACGCGCCCGGCCGTTGAGGCCGGCGAGCGCCTGGGCTTCCTGCCCGGCACGCTGTCGGAGAAGATCGACCCCTATTTGCGGCCGCTCTACGACGCGCTTCACGACATGCTCGATCCCGATTCGATTCCGCGCCTGATCACCAGCGGCACGATCGAGATCGCTCCGCTTGCCTACATGCGCGGACGCACCCTCAACGACGCCTTCATCATCTTGGACGAGGCGCAAAACACGACCCCCGAGCAGATGAAGATGTTCCTCACTCGTCTCGGCTTCGGTTCGACCATGGTCGTGACCGGCGACGTGACCCAGATCGACCTGCCCGTCGCCACTCCATCGGGCCTGAAGATCGTCCAGGACATCCTCAGCGGCGTCGATGACGTGGCGTTCTGCACGCTGACGTCGCAGGACGTCGTTCGCCATCGACTGGTGGGTCGCATCGTCGAGGCCTACGGTCGCTATGACGCCGAGGTGGCGGCCACCCTGCGGTCGACGGAGGCGGGGTCGCGCCGATCCATGCCGGGCCCGCGTCGGGCGTGATGACGGTGCCCATCGATCTCGTCGACTCGTCGGGCACCGAGGTAGCCGACCCCGATGCCCTGACTCGCCAGGCCGCCTTCCTCCTCGACCGGCTGCACCTGGATCCCGATGCCGAACTGTCCATCGCACTGGTCGATGAAGACGAGATGACACGCCTGCACGTGGAGTGGATGGACGAGCCGGGATCCACCGACGTCCTGTCCTTCCCGATGGACGACCTGACACCCGGAGATCCTTCGGGGCCGCGCGTCACGGGGGTGCTCGGCGACGTGATCATCTGCCCGGCGGTCGCGGTGCGTCAGGCTGAGGCAGCCGGTCATGGCGTGCACGATGAGCTCGCCCTGCTCCTCACCCATGGCGTCCTGCATCTGCTGGGTTATGACCATGCCGAGCCCGAGGAGCACGAGCGCATGTTCGGTCTGCAGGATTCGCTGCTCGTCGAGTGGCGAAGTGCCGGGAATGCCCGATGACGACTGACGCCATTCTCATTGGCATCACCGTGGTGCTCGTGCTGCTCTCCGGTGGCCTGATCATGATGGAGACGGCTATCGCTCGCGTCTCACGATCGCTCGTCGAGGAGTTGGTCGACGATGGCGTGCGCGGTGCGGCGCGACTCCTCGTGATCGTCACCGACCGACCGCGCTACGTCAACGTGCTGCTCTTCCTGTCCACCACGCTCACCGTCACGGCCACCGCGCTCGTGTCCTATGTCGCGATCGTGGGGCTCGAGATGGATCGCGGCTGGCCCATCGGGTGGGCGATCGCGGCCGTGGTGGCCGTCATGGTGGTCGTCACCTACGTGGTGCTCGGGGTTGCCCCGCGCACTCTCGGGCGGCAGCACGCGATGAGCATCGCCCTGCGCACGGCGGGCATCGCCCGCATCCTCACCGTGGTGCTCAGCCCGCTGGCCTCGCTGCTGATCCTCGTGGGCAATGCCCTCACCCCCGGCAAGGGCTATCGCGAAGGCCCGTTCGCGTCCCAGACCGAGCTCCGCGAGCTGGTCGACATGGCCGAGGCCGACAGCCTCATCGAGGACGACGAGCGGCAGATGATCCACTCGGTGTTCGAACTCGGCGACACCTTCGCCCGCGAAGTCATGGTGCCTCGCACCGAGATGGTGTACATCGAACGCACCAAGAGCCTGCGCCAGGCCATGTCACTGGGACTGCGCTCCGGCTTCTCGCGCATACCGGTCATCGGCGACAACGCCGACGACATCGTGGGCATCGTCTACCTCAAGGACATCGTCCGCCGCGTCTTCGATCGTCGCGATGCCGAGCAGAACGAGACGGTCGAGACTCTCATGCGACCGGCATTCTTCGTGCCCGACAGCAAGCCCGCTGATGAGCTCCTCAAGGACATGCAGGCGGCTCGGGTGCACCTGGCTATCGCCGTCGACGAATACGGCGGCACGGCCGGACTGGTGACCATCGAGGACATCCTCGAGGAGATCGTCGGGGAGATCGACGACGAATACGACACGGCTGCGCCCGAGGTCGCGCCCCTCGACGACGGTGCGTTCCGCGTGAGTTCCCGCATGCACGTCGACGACTTCGCCGACCTGGTCTCCGTCGATGTCGAGGGGGAGGAAGAGGGCGTCGATACCGTCCTGGGCCTCATGGCCAAGCGACTCGGCCGCGTGCCCATCCCGGGAGCCACGGTCGACATCGACGGCTGGCGGCTCACGGCCGAGCGCGGCCTCGATCGGCGCAATCGCATCGCCACCGTCCTCGCGGTGCGGGTTCCCGACGACGGCCAGGACGACGTCGATGAGTGACACCCTCGACCCTGAAGACGCCAAGCTCGTCACCCTGGCGCGCGGTGCCCGCGGTCGTGTCAGTGCCGCCGCCGGCGCGGCCCTTCGCGACGAAACCGGGCGTACATACTCCGCTGCCGACGTCACGCTCACCTCATTGAGCATCAGCGCTCTCGAACTGGCGATCGCCCAGGCGGTGGCGTCCGGGGCCCGAGGGGTCGAGGCGGCGGCGGTCGTCACCGATGACCCCGATGGCTTCGTCGTGCCCGCGGCCCTCGCCGAGTTCGGTCCGACGTCGCAGGTCATCGTCTGTCGGACAGACGGGTCGGTCGCGCGTCGGCTTCCCGGGTCATCCGCGTGAGCCAGCTCGCCACGCGCGCGCCCGACCGACGCGTGGCTGCCGCATCGGTCCTGGGGGCAGCGGCCCTGTTCGGGACCGCGGGCACCGCTCGCGCCCTTCTGCTGCCCGCCGCGCCCGCACCGGGAGTCGCAGCGGCCCGTCTGCTTGTCGGCGGCCTGGGCTTCCTGGCCTATGCGGGGCGCAACGCCGAGGGTCGCCGGGCCCTTGCCCGCCTGTGGCGCCGACCTGTCATCTGGGGCATGGGGTTGACCGTGGCCGCGTACCAGGTCTTCTTCTTCCTCTCCATGGCGCGCACCGGCGTCGCGATCGGCACGCTCGCCAGCCTGTCGTTCACGCCCTTCATGGCAGGACTGCTCGGCTGGGCGCTGAAGGAGGGGGCGCCGGGCGTCGTCTGGGCGATCTCGACGGTGCTCGCCGTGGGTGGCGTGGCGCTGCTGACGATCGGTGCCGGGGACGAGCGTGATCTCCTCGGGATCCTCTTCGGCGTGTGCGCGGGTGCGTCCTACGGCTTCTACACGGTCTTCGGCGTGCGCCTGGCACGTGCGGGTGAGCACCCCACCAACATCCTGGCCGCGTCGTTCTCGCTCGCCGGACTCTTCCTGCTGCCGGTGTTCGCCATGTCGGGCGACTGGTGGATGTCGTGGTCCGGTCTGGCGCTCATCGCCTGGCTCGGCCTGGCCACCACGACCCTTGCCTACGTCCTCTTCGGCGTGGGCCTGGCGGTATTGCAGCCGGGTCACATCGCGACCATCACCCTCGCCGAACCGGTCTTCGCCACGCTGCTCGGCGTCCTCGTGCTGGGCGAGACGCTCGGCGTGATCGGCTGGCTGGGCTGCATCATCATCATCGTGGCACTGGGCATCCTGGGACTGAGCGAGCGACGAACGCCGGTGCAGACATGAGCGAGTTTCGATCGGGCCTCGTGTGCTTCGTCGGACGACCCAACGCCGGCAAGTCCACGCTGACCAACGCCATGGTCGGCACCAAGGTGGCCATCACCTCGAGTCGGCCGCAGACCACGCGCCACGTCGTACGCGGCATCCTCACTCGCCCCGATGCGCAAGTGGTGATCCTGGATACGCCCGGACTGCACAAGCCCAAGACCCTGCTCGGCGAGCGCCTCAACGATCTCGTGCGCGAGGCCTGGTCGACCGTCGATGTCGCCGCCCTGTGCGTGAGCGCCGACGCGCCCGTGGGCACCGGTGACGCCTATGTCGTGGGCGAACTGTCGCGCGCGCGGGGTGGTGGCCGCCGGGCGACCTTCGCCGTCGTCACCAAGACCGATCTGGCGTCGCCATCGCAGGTGGCCGAGCGCCTGGCCGAGGTCGCCGAACTCGGCGAGAAGGCCGGACTCGACTGGGCCGAGATCGTTCCGGTGTCGGCGGTCACGGGCAGCAACGTCGACCTGCTCACCCGGTTGCTCATCGAACGCCTTCCCGAAGGACCCGCGCTCTATCCGGACGGGGAGGCAACCGACGAGCCCGAGGAGACGCTCGTCGCCGAACTCATCCGCGAGGCGGCGCTGGAGGGCGTGACCGACGAGGTGCCGCACTCCATTGCCGTGGTCATCGACGAGATGGGCATGCGTGAAGACCGACCCGAGGACCGACCCTTGCTCGACGTGTACGCCGTCATCTACGTCGAACGTGACAGCCAGAAGGCGATCGTTATCGGCAAGGGTGGCGCTCGCCTGAAGCAGGTCGGCACCAAGGCGCGACGCGGTATCGAGTCCCTGCTGGGCACCCCTGTCTACCTCGATCTGCGCGTCAAGGTGGCCAAGGACTGGCAGCGCGATCCCAAGCAACTGCGCCGACTCGGGTTCTAGCGTGGCGCGTGCCCGTGGCTCGGGCGCGCACGTGAGAATGGGCCGGTGCCCACCTACCGCGACGAGGGGATCGTCCTGCGCACCCAGCGGCTGGGTGAGGCCGACCGCATTGTCACGCTGCTCACCCGCGGACGCGGCAGAGTGCGCGCGGTGGCCAAGGGCGTACGTCGCACAGGCAGTCGTTTCGGCGCGCGCCTCGAGCCCTTCGGGCACGTCGACCTGCAATTGCACGAGGGACGTTCACTCGACACGGTGACGCAGGCGGAGTCGCTCAACAGCTACGGCGCCGAACTCTCGGGTGACTATCCGCGCTGGACGTCCGGCACGGCCATGCTCGAGGCGGCCGAGCGATTGACGCCGGTCGAGCGCGAACCGGCGGTCCAGCAGTACCTCCTGCTCGTCGGCGGTCTGCGCACCCTGGTGTCGCGTACGCACGATGCGTCCTTGGTGCTTGACGCGTTCCTGCTGCGTTCGCTGGCTATCGCGGGCTGGTCGCCGTCCTTCGGCGACTGCGCGCGGTGTGGAGCGCCCGGGCCTCAACGCGCCTTCTCCGTGACCGGCGGCGGCGCCCTGTGCGCAGACTGCCGTCCCCCCGGCTGTGCCACCCCCGCGCCGGAGACTCTGGCGCTCCTCGGCGCCCTTCTTTCGGGCGACTGGACCCTGGCCGACGCCAGCGACCCCCGGCACCGCCGGGAAGCGAGCGGACTGGCTGCGGCCCTGGTGACCTGGCACCTCGAGCGCGGCCTGCGCTCGCTCCCGCTCGTCGAACGTGGCTGACCCGCCCCCGATGACAGGATGGGCAGGTGCCCCGCCGTAAGTCCGCCGTCCCGCCGACCCCCCACCCCACCGGCGCCCGGCCCCCGGCGATCCCCCCGGCCCTCGTGCCCCGCCACGTCGCGGTCGTCATGGACGGCAACGGGCGCTGGGCCAAGCAGCGCGGGCTGCCCCGCACCGCCGGCCATGAGGCGGGAGAGTTCGCCCTCCTCGACTGCGTTCACGGCGCCATCGAGCTCGGCATCACCCACCTGTCGGCCTACGCCTTCTCCACGGAGAACTGGAAGCGCTCGCCCGACGAGGTGCGCTTCCTCATGGGCTTCAATCGCGATGTCGTTCACCGTCGTCGCGATGAGATGAATGATCTGGGTGTACGTGTCCGCTGGGCCGGGCGCCCGCAGCGGCTGTGGAAGAGCGTGATCTCCGAACTGCAGCGGGCCGAGGAGCTCACCAAGGACAACCGCGTGCTCACCCTCACCATGTGCGTGAACTACGGGGGTCGCGCGGAGATCGCCGATGCCACTGCGGCCATCGCCCGCGGTGTCGCGGAGGGTCGTATCGATCCTGCGAAGGTGGATGAGCGCACCCTTGCCCGACATCTCTACGAGCCCGACATGCCCGATGTCGATCTCTTCGTACGCACGTCCGGCGAGCAGCGCACCAGCAATTTCCTGCTGTGGGAGTCCGCTTACGCTGAACTCGTGTTCCTCGACGTGCTGTGGCCGGATTTCGATCGGCGGCACCTGTGGCAGGCCTGTCAGGCCTACGCGGCGCGCGACCGCCGCTACGGCGGGGCATTGCCCAATCCGGTGGGGGAGGAGTCATGAGTTCCGACGCCCCCACCCGCAAGGGCTACCGTCCCGGGGCCCTGGAGTTCCTGGCCCTCGCCCTCGTCCTGCTCATCTTCGGTCAGCGCTGGCTGGTCGGGCTGTTCGATGACCCCGCCCTGCAGACCGGCGCCACCATCTTCGTCTCGATCGTCGTACAGGCCTTGCCGTTCCTCGTCATGGGAGTACTGCTGTCGGGAGCGATCGCGGCCTTCGTGCCCGCGTCGTTCTGGCGCAAGGC
>NBNH01000429.1 GCA_004379115.1 Actinomycetales bacterium mxb001 | reverse complement strand
CCGATGTCAGTCACACCGTCGAGGTCTTCGGCCTGTGCCCGCGATGCGCGCGCTGACCTACTCGTAGGGGTTCTTGGGCTGCGGCACTTCGACCAGGTCGGACACCTGGAGCAGCGGGATCGCCGTGTCGGACTTCGTACCGCCGCCAGGCACCCAGGTGCCGGTGACCGTCACCCAGGTATTGGCCGGCAGGTCGGGTGCGTCCAGCACCTGGATCTTCGAGGCGAGGGCGTCAGCGGCGCAGCACGCCAGAGCGAGGCGACTGAGCCACCAGCCGCCCTCGGGGTTCGGCGTGACGAAGCCGGTCATCTGCACGTTGCGGCCCTCGAGGCTGCGCCCTTCGTCCCAGACGGCTCGACCGACGTAGTCCGACACGGTCACCGTGACCGGGTCGCCGGGTGGCAGCGGTGGGGCGGCGGCCACCCTGGGCTGGATGGCATTGGTCGTGTCACGAGCAGCGGCGTAGGCACCGAGCGCCGGCGGGGCGATGAGGAAGATGGCGAGCACCGGCACCAGGAGCATCCAGGCAGCGCGCGGACCGTGCGCGTGACCGTGGCCATCATCGTGCTCGTGCGGCTCGTCGTGGGGTGTCTCCTCGTCGTCATCACGACCGTGGCGAAGGACATCAATGAGGGCAAGGATGCCCAGCACGACGAGAACCGCTCCGGAGGCGATGAGGAACGGCTTCATCACGTCCTTGACATAGTTCAAGAACGTGTCGCCTATAGAGATCCTCAGGATTGCCCCACCGAGGAGGATGAGGATCACGGCCTGCACGTCACGTCTCATGTGAGAAGCCACCACCCCACGAGCACACTCGACAGCACGGCGACGACGAACGTGGTCGGGGCGAATCGGAAGGCGAATCGGCGCCCAAAGGTGCCCGCTTGGAGGCTGATGAGCTTGATGTCGACCATCGGCCCGACGACGAGGAACGCAAGCTTGGCGGTGAGCGAGAACTCCGTGAGACTCGCTGCCACGAAGGCGTCCGCCTCGGAGCAGATACACAGGATAACCGCGAGCGCGGCCAGCGCGAGGACCGAGAGCAGGGGATTGTCGGCCACGGCGTTGAGCCAGTTCTGCGGCACCAGGACGTTGAGGGCGGCCGCGGCCAGGCCGCCGACCACCAGGAAGCCGCCCGCGTGCAGGAAGTCGTGGGTAGCCGTGAGACGGAACGTGTGCCAGGGGTTGTCGCCGGTGAGGTGATCGCGCGGTCCCGGACGCAGCCACTCTGCCTTGCCGAATCGCAGCCACAGCCATCCCATGACGACGGCGGCAGCCAAGGACGCGACGAGTCGACCGACCACCATGAGCGGGTCATTGGGGAACGCCACGTACGTCGACACCAAGACGATCGGATTGATCGCCGGTGAGGACAGCAGGAAGGCCAGCGCGGCAGCGGGGGCGACGCCGCGGGCCATCAGTCCGTTCGCGACCGGAACCGAGGCGCACTCGCAGCCAGGCAGGATGGCACCGGCCGCGCCCGCGACCGGCACCGCGAGCGCTGGCTTGCGTGGCAGGGCCTTGCGCCAGAACGACGCGGGCACGAAGGCCGCGATCGCTCCCGACAGCAGTACTCCCATGACGAGGAACGGCAAGGCCTGTACGACGATCGAGACGAAGATGGTGGCGCCGGTC
>NBNH01000428.1 GCA_004379115.1 Actinomycetales bacterium mxb001 | reverse complement strand
CCGATGTCAGTCACACCGTCGAGGTCTTCGGCCTGTGCCCGCGATGCGCGCGCTGACCTACTCGTAGGGGTTCTTGGGCTGCGGCACTTCGACCAGGTCGGACACCTGGAGCAGCGGAATCGCCGTGTCGGACTTCGTGCCACCACCGGGCACCCACGTGCCGGTGACCGTCACCCAGGTGTTGGCCGGCAGATCGGGTGCGTCGAGTACCTGGATCTTCGACGCGAGCGCGTCGGCCGCGCAGCACGCCAGTGCCAGGCGACTGAGCCACCAACCGCCCTCGGGATTAGGCGTCACGAAGCCGGTCATCTGCACATTGCGCCCCTCGAGGCTGCGACCCTCATCCCAGACGGCCCGTCCCACGTAGTCCGACACGGTCACCGTGACCGGATCGCCGGGAGGGAGCGGCGGTGCAGCAGCCACCCTGGGCTGGATGGCATTGGTCGTGTCACGAGCAGCGGCGTAGGCACCGAGCGCCGGCGGGGCGATGAGGAAGATGGCCAGCACCGGGACCAGCAGCAGCCACGCGGCGCGCGGGCCGTGGGCGTGGCCGTGGCCATCATCGTGCTCATGCGGCTCGTCGTGGGGCGTCTCTTCGTCGTCATCACGTCCGTGGCGAAGGACATCGACGAGAGCAAGGACGCCGAGCACGACGAGAACCACTCCGGAGGCAATGAGGAAGGGCTTCATCACGTCCTTGACATAGTTCAAGAACGTATCGCCGATGGAGATTCTCAGCACGGCTCCGCCGACGAGGATGAGAATCACAGCCTGAACATCTCGTCTCATGTGAGCAGCCACCACCCCACGAGCACACTCGACAGCACCGCGACGACGAACGTCGTCGGGGCGAATCGGAAGGCGAATCGGCGGCCGAATGTGCCGGCCTGCAGGCTGATGAGCTTGATGTCGACCATCGGCCCGACGACGAGGAACGCGAGCTTGGCGGTGAGCGAGAACTCGGTGAGACTCGCTGCCACGAAGGCGTCCGCCTCGGAGCAGATGCACAGGATGACCGCGAGGGCCGCGAGGGCAAGTACGGAGAGCAGGGGGTTGTCGGCCACGGCGTTGAGCCAGTTCTGCGGCACCAGGACGTTGAGGGCGGCCGCCGCGAGGCCGCCAACGACGAGGAAGCCGCCAGCGTGCAGGAAGTCGTGGGTCGCGGTGAGGCGGAACGTGTGCCAGGGGTTGTCGCCGGTGAGGTGATCGCGCGGTCCCGGACGCAGCCACTCTGCCTTGCCGAATCGCAGCCACAGCCATCCCATGACGACGGCGGCACCCAGGGAGGCGACGAGCCGCCCGACCACCATGAGCGGGTCGTTGGGGAACGCAACGTACGTCGACACCAAGACGATCGGATTGATCGCCGGTGAGGACAGCAGGAAGGCGAGGGCCGCAGCTGGCGCCACACCGCGCGACATCAGCCCGTTGGCGACGGGTACCGACGCGCACTCACAACCCGGAAGGATGGCGCCCGCTGCGCCCGCCACCGGCACGGCGAGAGCCGGGTTGCGCGGTAACGCCTTGCGCCAGAACGACGCGGGCACGAAGGCCGCGATCGCTCCCGACAGCAGTACTCCCATGACGAGGAACGGCAAGGCCTGTACGACGATCGAGACGAAGATGGTGGCGCCGGTC